>JAYUQC010000231.1:0-21399 GCA_043759735.1 Rhodoferax sp. | reverse complement strand
CCACCGGCACCACCGCAAGCATGACGTGCGACCAGATGATGCCGGCGACGATATCGACCTGGTCTTTCTTCAGCATTTCGTTCACGACCTGCAGCCCGACATCGGGCTTGAACTGGTCGTCACCGTAGATCACCTCAACCGGTACGCCGCCCATTTTGTGGCCGAGATGCTCGAGCGCGAGATCGACCGAGTTCTTCATCGCTTCGCCCATCGCGCCTGCGGGCCCGGACATCGTGGAAATGAAGCCGATCTTGATTTTCTTTTGCTGCGCCGAAACGGGCGTTGCCGCACCGAGGGCGACGGCCACGAGGGCGGCGGTCAGAACGCGAATGGGTTTACGCATGTCAGTCTCCTCTTATACTCGTTATGCGATGCAGTCTAGCAAGGGCACCCATGGGTGTCTAGGCACAGGGTGTCTAGGCACCGTCCTGGGCACTGCGCAGTCCGTTGGTCCGGTTCTGCCGGATGAAAGGCTATTCGGATCTCGTCCCGGCTCATGGCGTCAGCGGCAGAGGCGTCAGCCGCACCGGCGTGCCGCTCTGTTCGGCAGCAATGAGTGTTTCCACGATCTTGCGCGCCTGCATGCCGCCGGAATCGGTGGCGACGTTGATGCGCGCAACCGCCGGATCGAGGTCGATGTTTGCCTGCTGGCCTGCAATCATGCCGACGTCCTCGAGGAATGCGCCATGGGTCATGCGGAAGTCGAGGTCCGCGATGCTCGGATCATCGGTGCCAAAATTCTGCGCCTGCGCCCAGAAATAGTGGGTGGACTTTTCGGTCTCCGGCGTGATCGCGTTCAGGTTGCGCGTCGTCACACCCTTGCTGCGG
The DNA here is from genome assembly GCA_043759735.1 of Rhodoferax sp. Taxonomy (GTDB): domain Bacteria; phylum Pseudomonadota; class Gammaproteobacteria; order Burkholderiales; family Burkholderiaceae_C; genus CAISIP01. The sequence continues at coordinate 20,571 of JAYUQC010000231.1, read as the reverse complement.
TCGCCACCGCGCGCGCCGCTGCCGGCAAGCGCCGCGCCGATGTCGAGGCGCACGAACGCGGGCGGCGTGAACACCAGGTTCATCCACCGGTCGACCACCGCATCGCGCGCAAAGCCCGCCACGGCGCGGAAATACGAAGTCACCGGTACGTTCTCGGTCCAGCGCTCGACGCTGACGCTGTTGGCGTTGCGCACCACGGTGCCCGGTGTCTCACGGTGCGGCACCGCCGTTGCGCCAAGCGAACTCGAATGCACGAACGGCAGATGCGTGAGGTCGCAGAGATTCTCCACCAGCAGCAGGTAATTGCCCTTCAGTTCGAGCCTCTCGCCCTTGAACCGCCAGGCCGGGTCGTCCAGCCAGTGGAAGTCTTCGATGAGGCTCTCGTCAGCGGCCGCGGGATCGCCCATCCAGATCCAGATGAAGCGGTGACGCTCCACGACCGGGTAGCTCCTGACCCGCGCATCGGGCGGAATGCTGTCCTGGGTCGGAATCCGCACGCAGACACCGGACGGATCGTAGGTGAAGCCGTGATAACCGCACTCGAGGTTGTCACCGCGCACCCGGCCCGAGGAGAGCGGCGCGTGCCGGTGACAGCAACGATCTTCGAGCGCCACCGGCTTGCCGTCGGTACGCCGGTACAGCACCACGGGTTCGTTTAGCAGGATCCGACGCATGAGCGAAAGCCGCCCGACCTCGTTTCCCCAGGCGGCGACGTACCAGCAGTTCTTGAGGAACATGCTCAGGCGCTCCGCTTGGCAAGGCTCGCCTGCGCGCTATCGCGCAGCGCGCGGCGCAGCACCTTGTTGGCCGCATTGCGCGGAATCTCATCGAAGAACACATAGGCCCGCGGCCGTTTGTAGTTTGCAAGAGTGGAATCCTTGCAGAATTTGTCGAGATCGGATTCGCTCGGGCGCGTGGCACCGGTCTTCACGCAGGCCACCACGATCTCGCCCCAGCGCTCGTCCGGCACGCCGAGCACCACGGCCTCGGCCACGCCCGGATGCCGCGCGAGTGTCGCCTCGACTTCATACGGATGCACGTTCTCGGCGCCGGTGATGATCATGTCATCCACCCGGCCGCGCACTTCGACGTCGCCGTCTTTACGCCGCGCGGTGAGGTCCCCGGTACGATACCAGCCACCCTGCATCCTCTGCGCGGTCACCTCGGGCTGGTTGAGGTAGCCGAGGAAGGTCGCATCCGCCGTCGCGTCGACCAGCAGCTCCCCCTCCTCGCCGATCTCGGCCACGTTCTCCACACTGCCGCCGATACGTCCCACGCGGATGTTGGAGTAGTAGCCCGGCCGGTACACATGCGGGCGTCCGACCGGGTCCGGCAGGTACAGCCCGTTCATGATTTCCGTCGTGCCGTAGATGTTGACGAGCTTGCGTCCCGGGAACGCGGCACCGAGCCGCTCGAGCGTCGCGCCTGGCATGGCGGCACCGGCGTAAATAACCGTCTGCACGCTTTGCATTTTTTCAGCCGAGAAATTCGCTGCCGAAAGAATGCCGTGCAGATGGGTGGGCGAGCCGTACAGCAGCGTGATGCTGTTACTCGCAACCGATTCCACGGCGCGCGTCGGATCGAACGCGGAGCACAGGTAATAGGTGCCGTCATAAGCGAGCGCACCGAGCAGTCCGGAATAAAAACCCACCGCGTGAAACATCGGCATCAGCCCGATGACCCGGTTGTGCGTGCCGTGCACCACGCCGCACTGCATCGAGAGATACAACACCCGCGGGTCGGTCGCGCGGTGCGGAACCATCACGCCCTTGGGCAGGCCCGTGGTGCCCGAGGTGTAGAGCAGCATCGCCACATCGTGCGGCAGGCCGATATGGCCGGGATCGGTGGCGGGCGCAGCCCGGCGCCAGGCATCGTATTCCTCGCCCAGCACAATGACGCGGCGCGCGGCACCGTCCGCCCGCGCCGGCTTGTTCAACAGCGACAGTTCTCCCGCGCCGGCAATGATGATCGCAGGATCGGCGTCCGCAACGATGGCCGCGATCTCCCCTGGCGCCAGCCGCCAGTTCAGGCCCACCAAAATGGCACCGATCTTGTTGCAGGCGAAGATCAGTTCGTAAAACTCGGCCTGGTTCTTCGTCAGCACCGCGACCCGGTCGCCGGCGCGCACGCCGGCCGCTGCCAGCGCCTGGGCCGACTGCGAACTCAGCGCATCGAGCTGCGCGAACGACCAGGTCACTTCATTGAACGTCAACGCGCTCGCCTGCGGCCGGTCCACCGCATGCTGGCGAATGATGTGCGCGAACGTACTTGTCATGGCATCCCCCTGGCGGTAGCGGCTCAATAGCTCTTGGGCAGGCCCAGGCTGTGTTGCGCGACGAAGTTCAGGATCATTTCGCGGCTGACCGGAGCGGTCTTGTGCAGGCGGGCGATGAACCACAGGTCGGCCAGTCCGTACTCCATTGCCATGCCATTGCCGCCATGGGTCTGGATCGCCTGGTCCAGCGCCTCCAGCGATGCGTCGGCAGCGGCGAACTTTGCCATGTTGGCCGCCTCGCCGGCATCGGGCGAGCCGGCGTCGTACAGCTGCGCGGCGCGCGCCGTCAGCAGGCGCGCCTGCTGCACGCCGACATAGGCCTTGGCCAGGGGATGGGCAATACCCTGATGCGCGCCGATCGGCGATTTCCACACGCTGCGGTCCTTGGCGTATTGCGCGCCTTTTTCCAGCGCAAAGCGGGCAATGCCGTTGTTGATCGCCGCCGCGCAGATCCGCTCCGGATTCAGGCCGGCAAACATGTGCCGCAAGCCCTGACCTTCCTGCCCGATCAGGGATTCAGCGCCCAGCGCGACGTTGTCGAAATACAGCATGAACTGGGTCTCCGGCACGTGCAGTGCGGTCTCGATCGGTGTCATCGAGATGCCAGGCGCATTGGTCGGCACGATGAACAGCGACAGCTGCCCGCGCCCGGCGGCATCGAGCGTCTCGCCACGCGCCACCACCATGATCGCGTCCGCCTCGTCCACCGCGGACGTCCAGTACTTGGTGCCGCTCAGTTTCCAGCCGCTGCCGTCCCGGCGCGCGATGGTGCTGACCTTGTGGGTGTTGGTGCCGGCATCGGGTTCGGTGATCGCAAACGCCAGCCTCAGGCTGCCGTCGGCCAGGCCCGGCAGCCAGTGCTGCTTGAGTTGTTCGGTTCCATGCTGCTCGATGATGGGTGCGGTGATCGACCCGATCACCAGCGACAGCACCGGGCAACCCTGCGCCGCGGTTTCCTCGACCACCACGTTGTAGTCGGCCAGGCCACAGCCACCGCCGCCGTACTGCTCGCCGACATGCACGCCGACGAATCCGGCCTTGGCCATTGCATTCCACAGCGCGACCGGTTTTTCCTTGCGCTTGACTACGTCCTGGAAGTATTTGCGCCCGAAGCTTCCGACCAGCTTGCCCACGCTGTCGCGCAGCATGGGGTGGTGGTCGGCGGTGTCGACCAGCGTGGAGCCAAAAATGTTGGACATGAAAAATTGCCTTGGTAAATAGCAGAGTTCAGACTGCCGGCTGCGCCGGCCATTCAAAAAAGCCCTTGCCGGACTTGACGCCGAGTTCACCGCGCGCGACCATTTCCTCGAGCAGACGAGGCGGCGCATAGCGTTCACCCAGAGCCACGCTGAGGTTGCGCGCAATGTCCAGCCGCACGTCCAGACCAACGATGTCGCTCAGGCGCAGCGGGCCCATGGGATGGCGGTAGGCGATCACCATTGCGCGGTCGATATCTTCGGCGCTGGCCACACCGTCCTGCAGCATGCGCATCGCCTCGAGCGATGCGATCAGGTCGAGCCGGCTGGTGGCGAATCCCGGCACGTCGCGCACGGTGATCGTCGTCTTGCCGGTGGATTCGGCGAAGCCCCGAGCCAGCGCCAACGTCTGTTCGCTGGTGTCGGCTCCACGGACCAGCTCGACCAGCTGCAGCGACCATACCGGGTTGAAAAAATGCATACCCAGGAAGGCCGAGGGGTCGCTGACGGAGCGCGCCAATTCGTCGACCGACAACGCACTGGTGTTGGTGGCAATGACACGCGGATGACGTGCGTCGATCTGGGCCAGCACCTGCTGCTTCAAGGCCAGCCGCTCCGGCACGGTTTCCACCACCAGATCCAGGCCTTCGGGCAACTCGGTGGCCGCGCGTACGCGCTGCACCGACTGCGTCACATGCTCCACCTGGCCAGTATCGAGCTTACCCCGCTTGAGGCCACCCTGGGCCACAACCGCCAGGGTCTGCTGCACGGATTGGGCCCGTCCGTCATCGGGTTCGACTACCGTCACGTTCCAGCCGGCGACCGCATAGACATAGACGATCCCCACGCCCATGGTGCCGCCTCCGACGACTGCCATCGCATGCTGGCCAATGGGGCTGCTCATGGCTGGATGCTCCCCCGCGGGGCCGCGCCGCCAAGGCCCGCCTGGCGCAAGCGTCGCGCTACCCGGCGTGGCTGTGAAGTTGTCAGGCGGCCTTGGGAAAGGCCCTGGACCTGCGCGGGCGTTTGGTCTGGACCATGGCAAGTGCCAGGTCGGCGACGCCCTGGGCCGACTGCTCCTTGGTCAAGCGACCGGTCGGCCGGAACCAGACCTGCGACCAGCCGACGATGCCGATGATGGCCAGCGCCGTCAATGGCACATCCTCGACCGAGAACTCGCCCGACCGCACACCCTCTTCCAGCACCGCCACCAGCCGATGGTCGAATTCCCGCCGCAGCTCGTTGATCGCCTCGCGGTCCGCCGGATCGAGTTCCTTCTCTTCCCGGCTGTAGATCACCGCATGCGCCTGGTGGTTGAGTACCGCCAGCATGAAGTCGCGCGCGATCGCCTCGAGCTTCTCGGTCGGTGTGCCATGCTGGGCTGTTGCACGCAGCAGTGCAGCATGGGAGATGCGCGTGCCACGCATGCAGATCTCGGCCAGTAATTCGGTCTTGGACCTGAAATGCGCATAAATGAAGGGCTTGGTGACGTTGATCGCATCGGCCACCTCTTCCAGCGTGGTGCGGGCATAGCCCTTCAAATAGAACAATTCGACGGCGGCCGCGACGATCGTCTCGCGCTTGAGTCGCAAAATCGCGTCGCGGATGTCCTCGGGTGCATGCGGGTCGTTCGACGCGGAGCGCGCGACCCGGCCGGCCTTCACCTTGGACACGAATTGATCTTTCGTCGGCTTTTTCATCGGTGCGAGCATATCCCATGGACTGTGGGCCCGGGTGGGCGATGGACGCGCAAGCGCAACGGGCGCCGGCATACGGGGCGAATCGGGCCGAATCATGCATGGCTGCCTCCGTTGATCTGGATCCCCTGCCCGGTCACATGGCTCGCCAGGTCCGAGACCAGGTACAGCATCAGATTGGCGACTTCCTCGGGCGTCGCGTAACGGCCATCGGGAATGGTCGCCGTGCGCTGTTCGCGCAGGGCCTGGGCATTGCCCGGCGCCTGGCCCTCCTCGATGTCCCGGATCATCGCGGTGTCGACCGGGCCCGGACAGACGGCGTTGATACGGATGCCCTTGCGCGCCACCTCGAGTGCGGCGGACTTGGTCAGGCCCAGCACCGCGTGCTTGCTGGCGCTGTACGGCGCCAGATTGCGACTGCCGATATGCGCCGCCAGCGACGCGCTGTTGACGACCGCCCCGCTGCGCTGGGCGATCATGACCGGCAGGACATGCTTGAGCCCGAGAAACACGCCGCGGACATTGATCGCCATGACCTTGTCGAACAACGCGTCCGGATAGTCGACCAACGCAAGAATCTCGCCCTGCCAGGCGGCATTGTTCATGAAGATATCGATCCGGCCCCAACTGTCACGGGCCACTGCCACGTAGCGTTCCACGTCCTCGGCCTTGCTCACGTCCGCCGGCACGAATGTCGCCGTGCCGCCACCGGCACGAATCAGCCGCTCGGTCTCCCCGCCGCTGTCCGACGACAGGTCCACCACCAGCACCCTGGCGCCGGCGCTGGCCAGTGCCAGCGACACCGCGCGGCCGATGCCGCCACCCGCTCCGGTGACGATCGCCACCTGGCCGGAGAAATCGAATGTCATGATTGCGCCGCCTGGGTTGGCTCGGCGACGGCCGCCTGCGGTCGGGCGCGCAGTTCGAATCCCGAGTACCCGTCGGCCGCGCATTTCTGCAAGGTACGACGGTAGCCGCGCACGCCACCCGAATAGGGCATGAACACGCGCGGCTTGCCGGCGACCTCGGCACCGTTGTAGTAGGAATCGGCCGTCAGGTACAGCGTCTCCTTGGCGCGTTCATTGACATGCGCCACCCATTCCTGCTCGGCCTGCGGCTGGGCTTCGAATTCGATGACCCCCTTGGCATCCATCGCACGGATGAAATCCGCCAGCCAGTCAATCTGCTGCTCGGTCGACACCAGTACATTGCTGAGCAGCGACGGGCTGCCAGGGCCCACGACGACCATCATGTTCGGAAAGCCGGACACCGCCACGCCGAGCTGGGTCACCGGCCCGGCGGCCCATTTCTGCTTCAGCGTGATGCCACCGCGACCGACGATCTCGGGCCGCAGCAGGGAGCCCGTCATCGCATCGAATCCGGTCGCCCAGATGATGATGTCGAAGGCGTGCGACTTGGTCGTCGTGCGGATACCTTCTGGTGTGAATTCCACAATCGGCGACTCGCGCAGGTCGGCCAGTTCCACGTTGTCACGGTTGAACGCCTGGAAATAGCCGCTGTCCACGGAGGGGCGGCGGGCGGCGAACGCATGGCCCCTGGGAACGAGCTTTTCGCGCAGCGCCGGGTCATTTATCACTGAGGCGATCTTGCGCTGGATGAATTCGGCCGCGGTGTCGTTGGCCGGCTTGGACAGCAGGATGTCGAAATAGGTCAGCGCAAAGCCAAATCCCAGTCGGTGCCAGGCCGCCTCGTACACCTTCTCACGCTCCCCGGGGTCGGCATCGAGGGCCGACTGCTTGTTCGGCATGAACCCCAGGCCGGTCGGCGAGTTCCAGGCCTGCTCGCGCCGCGCCCGGTATTGCGACTTGACGCGCCGGTCTTCTTCGTCCGAGACCGGCGCATTCGACGCCGGGATGCTGAAATTGGCGGTGCGCTGGAACACCGTCAGATGCTTGGCCGTCTTGGCGATCACCGGTGTCATCTGCATGCCCGAGGATCCGGTGCCGATGATCGCCACCCGCTTGCCGGCATAGTCGACCTTGTGCTTGGGCCACACCGCGCTGTGGATGATCTCGCCCATGAAGCCGGACTGACCCGGGTAGTCGGGTGTCTTGGTGGTGGACAACTGACCCACGCACATCACGAAAAGCCGCGCCGACCACTGGCGCCCATCCTCGGCGGTGACGGTCCAGTGCGCCGCCTGCTCGTCGTATCTGGCTTTCGCCATGCGGGTGTTGAAGACCACGTCCTTGCGCAGGTCGAACCGGTCCGCCACATGGTTGATGTAGCGCAGGATTTCCGGCTGGGTCGCATATCGTTCGCTCCAGCGCCAATCCTGCTCGAGCTCGGGCGAAAAACTGTACGAATAGTCGAAACTCTCGACATCACACCGTGCGCCTGGATAGCCGTTGTGGTACCACACGCCACCCAGGCCGGCGCTGGCTTCGAGCACCGCCACCCGCTTGCCCATGCTACGCAGGGTATACAGCGCCCGCAGGCCGGCGAACCCTGCGCCGATCACGATTGCATCCACTTGTTCCATCAACTGCCTCCAGACAAATACCGAAAAACCGGCGCCGCGTCGCGCAGACCTTGCCGCACAAAACCGGCAATTACGAACACACGAATCTACCGATGGGTATTTTGTCGTATTCATCGGTAAGTTGCAAGCGCCTTCTGCAAACCATCTCGATTCAGGCGGAGAAAATCCCTCTATCCATGGCAGATACAGACCAGTAGACACAGATACTCGTGAGTAATACAATGCCAACGAAAAGACGCGCCAGGCCAAGGCCGACGCGACCCGACCGCCAACGCAAACCGAGAATGCCCGATGCCTGCGCGCCAGCCGACCGCCCCGCCCACCGTCATCTTGCGCCAGCAGGACCTCTGGCGCCGCTATCCGCAGTGGCAGCCGCGCACGCTGGATCAGGTGCTGGACGCGGTGGCGGCGGAGCTTCCCGATCGGCCATTCGTCATCACCGACCAGCGCAGCTGGAGTTACCGCGAGATCCGGCAATGGTCCGAACGCATCGCCGCCGGTTTGGTCGCCGGCGGCGTGCGACCCGGCGACCATGTCGCCCTGCTGCTGGCCAACTACCCGGAGTTCGTGGCCGCGAAATTCGGCATTGCCCGCGCCGGCGCGGTGGCGGTGCCGATCAATTTCCTGAATCGCCGCGACGAGCTGGGTTATGTGCTGCGCCAGTCCGACGCGGTGCTGCTGATCACGATGGACCGGTTCCGCAGCCTGGACTACCTGCAGTTCCTCGATGCGCTCGCCCCCGACTGGGAGCACCACGGCGGCGGAACCGGCTTGCCGCGGCTGCGTCAGGTCGTCGTGTTCCCGACCGGGGATGCGCCGCTGCGCGCCGGCGCGACTCCGCTGGCAGACTTCGGTGCGGATGCAGCGCCATGGACGGCCATCCCCCACCCCGGCCCGCACAGCAACGCCGACATCATCTATACGTCGGGCACCACCGGCCCGCCCAAGGGCGTCATGCTGACCCACGACATGATGCTGCGCACCGCCTTCGGCAGCACCTACGGCCGCGCCTTCGAGGACGGTCGGCGCATCCTGTTCTCGCTGCCGATGTACCACGTCTACGGCTATGTGGAAGGGTTGCTCGCGGCGCTGTTTGTCGGCGGCGCCATCATTGCGCAGATCCGGTTCGACGCGGCCGACACCCTGCGCGCCATTGCCGCGCACCGCGCCAGTGACCTATTGCTGATTCCGACCATGACATTGGCGCTGCTGGAGGAGCTGAAGAAGCCGGGCGCGGCATACGACCTGTCATCGTTGCATGCGGTCATCTCGTCCGGAGGTCGGTCGCCAGCCTATATCTGGCAAGAGATATTCGACCATCTGCAACCCCACGAATTGACCACCGGCTACGGCATGACCGAGGTCACCGCGTCGAGCACGGTCACCCGGCCCGGCGACCCGATGGAGCGTCTGCTCGGCAGCAACGGCCGTTTGCGCGATGTCGGGCCCGCCGGCGACCCGGCCAACGGCGGCCTGTTGGTGGCGTATCGGGTCGTCGATCCGGACACAGGCGCCGAGGTTGCCCCCGCGCAGGTCGGCGAGTTGCAGGCGCGCGGCATGGGGGTGACCGCCGGCTACTACAACAAGCCCGAAGCGACAGCGGCCGCCTTCACTGCCGACGGCTGGTTGCATACCGGCGACCTGGGGCGCATCGATGCCGAAGGTTATCTGACATTGGCCGGCAGGCTCAAGGAGTCCTACCGCTGTGGCGGTGAACAGGTGATGCCGACCGAGGCCGAGGACCTGCTGGTGACCCACCCCGCTGTATTGCAGGCCCATGTGGTGCCGGTGCCCGACCTGCACATGGGTGAGGTCGGTGTGGCCTATGTGGTTCTGCGCGATGCTCCCGCAACGACCCCCGAAGAATTAATCGCGTTTTGCGCCGAGCACCTGGCCCGTTTCAAGGTGCCGCGCCATGTGCTGCCCATTCGCGCCGCAGACATACCGAGCACGCCTTCCGGGCGCGCGCGCAAGTTCCAGTTGGTCAAGATGGCCACCGAGGCCCTCGGCCTGACGTGACCCTCACGCCGCTGCGCTCCCGATTCCACCCCACACCCAGGAACCACGATGGCCACATCCATACCCAGATCCCCACCCACACCGACGGCCGCTGCCTATCTGTTCACGCCCGAGACGCCCGTCGGCACGACGCTGGCAAGCGTCAAGAAAAAGGCCGCGATTCAGCTCATGGGCTCGCGCCTGTGGGGTCGCTTCAATCCCAACCACTGGGACCCGGTCTACGCCGCCGAAACCGGCCTGGCATCGCCGATCCAGACCGGCGAGATGTCGTCGGCCTACCTGGCTGAAATGTGCGTCAATCACTTTGGTGCCAGCTTCTTCCGCAACGCCCGGGTGGTCTGCAAATACGTCGCCTCCACGCTGGCCAACGAGGTCATCACCACCCACGGCGTGGTGCGCGAGAAGACGCCAAAAGGCAAGGGCTACCGCTTCACGGTCGACATCTGGGCCGACAACGAGGCCGGCGAGAAGAAGACGGTCGGCTTCATCGAAGTCGACGTCGGCGTCTGAGCCCCCTTTCCTACCCACCCCATCAAGGAACATGCCATGAGCCAACACGCCACCACCACCGACGCGCTGCGGCCGATGGGCGCAATCCAGATCCACCAGACGCGCGAATTCATCGACAGCCTGGCCTCGGAATCGCAGACCTACTGGGACATGGTCAAGGTCGGCGACGTGCTGTCGCGCGACCTGACCATCACGCCCGAGCTTGTGATCCTGTATGCCGATGCGGTCGAGGATTACAACCCCTGGTACGAGGGCTGGCGCATGAACACCTGGAATATTCCGGGCGAATCGCCCTTCGGCGGCGCCATCGTGCCACCATTGCTGGTGTCGCACTTCGTGCTGTCGGTGCAGTTCGACCACTCCAAACCGTTTGCGATCGGCTCGATCCACACCTTCCACGATTCGGAGATCCTGGAGCCGATCCCGGTCGGGGCGACGGTGCGCATCAGCACCACGGCGATCGACAAATACGTCAAGCGCGAGCGGCGCTATGTGCGCCACTCAGTGACAGTCACCGACGTGGCCAACGGCACGCTGTATTTCCGCGAGACGCGGGACATCCTGTCGCGCTGACGGGCACACGCACCATGCACATTCTCGAACGCTTGCCGGTAGCCCGGGACCTGTTTCAGGGCGAAGGCGCCGACACACGGCTGGTCGGCAGCCGCTGCAGCAGCTGTGGCACCCACTACTTTCCCAGGAGCCTGAGTTGCCGCAATCCGCAATGCCATGACAAGGCGATCAGCGATGCGCTGTTGGGGCCTTGCGGCATCCTGTACAGCTACACGGTGCAGATCTACCGCCCGCCCGCATTGTTCCGCATGGAGCCTTGGGAGCCGTATGCGATCGGGATGGTCCAATTGCCGCAGGGCCTACGTGTCATGGGCATGTTGACCGGCTGCCCGCTGGACGCAATACGCATCGGCATGGCGGTCGAACTGACCGTAGAGACCTTGTACCGTGACGAGCAGAACCGCGCGGTTCTGACCTACAAGTTCCGGCCCCGCGCCCATCAGGAGACGACGCCATGAGACCGGTATACGTGCTGGGCGTCGGCGCCCATCCCTGGGGCAAGTTCCCGAACAAGCCGCAGCTGCAGCTGGCACTGGATGCGATGGGCGCAGCGCTTGGAGATGCTGCGCTCGCATGGAAGGACCTGCAGGGCCTGGTCGCCGCCAGTTCGCGTTTCGAAGGCGGCATGGGCTGGGGCCTGCATGCCAACGAGATGCTGCAAGCGGTGGCCGAAACCGGTATTCCAGCCGTCAATGTCGGTGGCGGCTGTGCTGCCGGTGGCATTGCGGTCCATTCGGCGGCCAGCATGATTGCCAGCGGCGAGTGCGACATCGTCGCCGCGGTTGGTGCCGAGCGCATGCCCAAGGGCTTCATACCGCGACCGCCCGGGAGCCCGGACGACATCACCGACACCGACTACCTGCGCTGGGTCACGATGGGCGCAACCAACCCGGCCTACTGGGCGATGGAGGCACGCCGGCGCATGTTCGATTTCGGCACCTCCGAGCAGACCCTGGCCAAGGCCTCGGTGCTGATGCACCGCAATGCCATGGGCAACCCGCTGGCGCGCTACCGCAAGGAATGCAGTGTCGAGGAGGTTCTGGCGTCGCCTACCGTCAGCGACCCGCTGCATATCCTGGAGATCTGCGCGGTCAGTGATGGCGCCGCCGCAATCGTTCTCGGCAGCGAGGAGCAGGCGCGCAAGCGTGGCGGCAAACTGGTGCAGGTGGCCGGCCATGCGACCGCCACCGGGCAGTTCGGTGACCCGGCCATGCGTATTCCCACCGTGTCCAGCGCTGCGGGCACGGCCACGCCCCACACCAGTGAGGTAGTCGGCGCAGTGCGCCGCGCACTTGCAATGGCGGATGTCGGCCCTGGCGACATCGACCTGCTCGAGATGGCCGACAACACCGCCTGGCATGTACTGGCCTGGCCGGAGCTGTTCGGCTTCTATGAACCCGGGCAGGGCGACTGGATGCTGGAGCATGGCGAACTCGACATCGGCGGCAAGCTGCCGATCAACCCCAGTGGCGGCTTCCTGTCGTTCGGTGAAGCCACCACGGCGCAAGGTGTGCTGCAAGTCTGTGAGCTGGTCTGGCAGTTGCGCGAACAGGCGCAGGGCCGGCAGGTGCAGGGTGCGCGGGTCGGGCTGACGGCGGTGCTGGGGCTGGGCGCGAACGGGGCGTCGGTGGTGCTCAAGGCCTGAAGCCGGCGGCCGCCTGGCGACGACCGGAATGCCAGCCAATTGTTCCTCCGGCGCGCCTGGTGATCCGGCACCCGCCATATGCTGGCGCTGATACTGAACATACTGCCGCCGGCATTCGAACGCCAGCCGATTTGGGTCATCATGGCAAGCATTCATTGCCCGCCCGACCTGATAAGGATGACATGCACGACCCTTTGACTATGGCACCCGACCGACTGCGTACCCTGCCCAAGGCAGAAGTGCATGTCCACCTAGAGGGCTGCTTCGAGCCCGATGTACTGGAGCGCTGGGCTCGGCAGGCCTGCCAGGCGATGCCACGGCCGCGCGAGCGGCTGCTGCAATTCGAAGGCCTGGCTGACTTCCTGCAGTTTCTGGATTGGGCCTGTGGCCTGGCCTCGACACGCGAGCGCCTGGCCGAACTGGCCTACGGCTTTTGCCAACGGCTGGCGAACAGTGGCGCGGGTTACGCCGACGCGATCGTCAATCCAACGCACTGGCATGCCTGGCAAGGGCGATTGGGCGACATGGTCGACGCGTTCGATGCCGGCTTCGCCGCAGCCGAACAGGACGGCCTGCCCGGCGTCGGCCTGTGCATCAGCCTGTTGCGAACCCAGTCGGCCCAGGCGGCGATCGAACTCGTCGACCAGCTGGCGGAGATGCGCCACCCGCGTATCGTGGCCCTGTCGGTCGATGGCAACGAGGCCACCGCTGGCCGGACCGGGCCCGGTTTTGCCAATGCATTCCGGCGTGCAGGTGCAAACGGTTTGCGCCGCACCGTCCACGCGGGCGAGTCCAGCGGACCCGAGGGCGTTCGTGACGCCATCGAGCTGCTGGGCGCAGACCGGATCGACCACGGCGTGCGGGCGATCGAGGACGCTGCCCTGGTGGGGCTGCTGGCCGAACGGCGCATTCCATTGGGCGTGTGCCCCAGTTCGAACCTGGCGCTGGGGGTCTACCCGTCGATGGCTGCGCACCCGATCGAGCGTCTGCGTCAAGCCGGGGTGCTGGTGTCGGTGAACACCGACGACCCGGCCCTGCTGCAGACCACACTGGAGCGCGAATATGCTCTGTGCCAGAGCGCGTTTGCCTGGTCAGACGACGTCGTGCGATCCGTCGCGCGTACGTCGATCGAGGCCAGCTTTGCCAGCGAAGGGATCAAGAAGCAGCTGCTAGAGGCGTTGGGCCACTGGTAAGGCGGTTGGAGTCGCATCAATATGCCTTGGTGGCCGCCATGGCTGACAAGACACTTCGCGGGGTACCGCCCTCTCAATCCCGCAACAACACCACGTCTCCCACCCCAAAACCCAACGCCACCGGACTGCCGGCGGCAATCGGGTGGTCGGTATCGGACGAAGTGACAAACAACTCCCCCAGCGCGGTCTGCACGATGTATTCCATCTGCTCGCCAACGTAGGTGGCTTTTTGTATTCTGGCTTCCAGCGTGTGGGCGCTGCCGGCAGCTTGCAGCGACACCCGGTTCGGGCGCACGGCCACATGGCGCTGGGTCGTGCTGCCTTCGCAGACATTGGTCTGCAACGTCAGACCACCGAGCTTCACCAGCGCCGGGTCGTCCCGGGTCCCATTGGACAGGACCTCGCACGGCAGCACATTCGCTTCGCCGATGAAATCGGCCACAAAACGGGTCTGCGGCAGGTCGTGCAGTTCACGCGGCGTGCCGGTCTGCGCGATGACTGCGTTGTTCATCACGACGATGGTGTCGGACACCGCCAGCGCTTCTTCCTGGTCGTGCGTCACGTACACCACGGTCAGGCCAAGCGACTGCTGCAGATCGCGGATTTCCTGGCGCACATAGCGGCGCAGCTTGGCGTCCAGGTTGGACAGCGGCTCGTCGAACAACAGCACCCGCGGCTCGAGCACGATGGCGCGTGCCACCGCCACCCGTTGCTGCTGGCCGCCGGAGAGTTCGTTCGGATAGCGCGCGGCGAATTTGTCCAGGCCGAGTTGCTTGAGCACGTCGCCGGCCTTGGATACGATCACCTCCTTCGCAAAGCCCGACATCTTCAGGCCGTAGCTGACGTTTTCCATCACCGTCATGTGCGGAAACAGCGCATACGACTGGAACACCATCGACACATCGCGTGCCGTGGCCGGCAGTTTGGTCACGTCGTCGGCGCCGATGAAGATACGCCCGCTGCTGGCCATCTCCAGCCCGGCGATCATGCGCAGCGTGGTGGTCTTGCCGCAGCCCGAGGGGCCGAGCAGCGTCACCAGCTTGCCGGCCGGGAAGTCGAGCGATACCCGGTCCACCGCCGCCACGGCGCTGTTGCCATAACGCTTGGTGACCTGGTCGAAAACGACCCGGGCCGGGCCCTTGCGCGAGGCGGTGTCAAGGGGGTTTTTCATGCGCCTCCTGCAATCATCGAAGATTCCTGCTGGCCGTCGCGCCGGCCCAGTTTGCGCTGGCCGACCAGCCACTGGAAGATGCCGATGGCGATCAACATGACCACGATCAGCACGGTGGAGTACGCGATTGCGACGCCATATTCATTGTTCTCGACCCGCCCGATGATGTAGCTGGTGGCCATGTCGTGCCGCGCGCTGACCAGGAAGATCACCGCACTGATGGCCGTCATGCTGCGCACGAAGCTGTAGACCAGCGCCGACAGGATGGCCGGGCGGATCAGCGGCAAGGTGATGCGCCGAAACGTGGTCCAGGAATTGGCGCCCAGTGTCAGCGAGGCCTCGTCCAGGCTCTTGTCGATCTGCGACAGAGACGCAATGCCCGAACGCACTCCGACCGGCATGTTGCGGAACACGAAGCAGATCACCAATATGGCGGCAGTGCCGGTGAGTTCGATCGGCGGCACGTTGAAGGCGATGATGTAGCTCACGCCGATCACCGTGCCCGGAATCGCGAAGCTCAGCATGGTCCCGAACTCGAACGCCTGCTTGCCGCGAAATTCCTGGCGCGTCAGCAGCCAGGCGGTGATCAGGCCCACAGCGGCAGTGAGCGGCGCCGAGATGGTGGCGATCTGGATCGTGGTCCAGAAACTGTTCCAGGCTGTGCCGTCCCAGCGCAGCCCGAACTCGCCGTACGCGATCTTGAAAGCCTGCACATAGTGCTTGACCGTGAGCGTATTGTCCAGGCCCCACAGCTGCACGAAACTGCCATAGACGATCATCAGGTAGACGACGATCGTGAACACACCCCAGATCGCGGTGACGACGATGATCGGCCAGGCGATGCGGCGCGGCAACGGCGGATGCATGCCGCCGTCGCCCTTGCCGCTGACCGACGTGTAAGAGCGCCGCCCGAGCCAGCGCTGCTGCAGGTAGAACGCGCCAATGGTGTACAGCAGCAGGATGATCGCCAGCACGGCGGCACGCCCCTGGTCGTTCTGCGAACCCACCACGGCGAAAAATACCTCGGTCGACAACACATTGAAATTGCCGCCCAGCACCAGCGGGTTGCCGAAATCGGCCATGCTTTCGATGAAGCCGAGCAGGAAGGCATTGGCCAGTCCCGGGCGCATCAAGGGCCAGGTGACGGTCTTGAACGTCTCCCAGCGACCGGCACGCAGCGTTTGCGCTGCCTCCTCGAGCGAGGGGCTGATCGCCTCGACCACACCGATCAACACCAGGAACGCGATCGGCGTGAACGACAGCAGTTGGGCCATCAGCACGCCGGTAAAGCCGTAGACCCAACGCGTCGGCTCGACGCCCAACTGCGCCGCGACAAATTGCGTGACATTGCCCGACAGGCCGAACAGCAGGATGATCGCCAGGCCGATGACGAACGGCGGCGTGATGATCGGCAACAACGACAGCGATTTGAACGCGGACCGGAACCGTACGCCGGTGCGGGTGAGCACCAGCGCGAACGCCAGCCCCAACAGTGTGGATAACACGCCCACGCTGATGGCCAGCAGCAGCGAGTTCCACGCCACGCCGCAGGTCGTGCGCGAATAGAAACAACCAACGCGCCAGATCTTCGGATCCGTCAGGCGATCGAAAAATGGCGCCAGCGCCCAGCCGCCTTCGGCATCGCGGAACGGGATAATCAGCATCTGCAGCACCGGCAGGCCGATAAAAAGCAGCGTAAGTGCGATCACCAGGCCTAGGGAGCCTGCGACAAAGGCATCTCCGCCCACCAGGCCACGCAGCGCCAGACCACGCGTCAGCAGAAACAGAAATCCGGCACCGGCGACCAGCGCGCCATAACCCATGCCGAACTGACGCTGCTCGGTCTGGCCGAACAACTGCACCAACCAGGCGCCATTCCAGCCGCGCAGGCCGAACAGGAAACCTTGCGCCAGCATGTAGCCGATGCCAACGATACCGATTGTGGTCAGCAGCCGTGCCTGCAGCTGCGGGGAAAACCCTCGCAGACCGGCAACAAGGGCGGCCAAGCCCAACACACCGACCGGCAACAGCCACAGGTTGCGCCCCTGCAGCCACAGAAACAGCGCCGGCGCCGAATCACCTGACAGCGGATAACTACCCAGCCAGCCGGTACTCCAGAAACCGTCCTGGATCGCGTACCAGGGCACTACCGCGACGCCCAGCACCACGCAAAGCGCGATGCTGGCGGCCTGGCGGTCCAGGCGGGTCGTCTGCACGGAACAAGTCGTTAGCGAAGCGGGCCCGTCGCCTAAACCTTATCGTGGCAGCGAACCGATCTCGTCATCCCACTTCTTGAGCAGGCGCTTGCGCTCTGCGGATGATCCATACTTGACGAAGTCATAGTCGATCAGCTTTATTTTCTTCAAGTCGGGCGCTTTGGGCGAGGTCTTGGCCGCCTTGCTCGACGGCACCTGGAACGACTTGACATCCTGCGCCTTGCTCTGGAAATCGGCGTCCAGCGCGAAGTCATAGAACTTCTTGGCGTTCTCCAGGTTGCGCGAGCCCTGCACGATGCTCATCGAGCCGATCTCGTAGCCCGTGCCTTCACACGGAATCACCGTCTTGACCGGGAACCCGGCCTCGGCCACCGCCACTGCGTCGTGCGCGAACACGATGCCGATGACCGTCTCGCCGGCACCGGCCGCCTTGATCGGCGCGGAACCCGACTTGGTGTACTGGTTGACATTGCCATTCATCGTCTTGAGAAACTTGAACGCCTCGTCTTCGCCGAACAGCTGCACCAACGTAGCCAGCAAGGTGTAGGCGGTCCCGGATGAATTCGGGTTGGCCACCTGGATCTTGCCCTTGTAGGCCGGATTGAGCAGGTCCTTCCAGCACTTGGGCTCGGGCAGGCCCTGCTTCTTCAGCAGCTCGGTGTTGTAGCCATAACCCAAAGCACCGGAATAAATGCCCACGGTGCGCACCTTGGAGGCGAGCGCTTGCCGATTGGCCCAGTCATGCAACTGGGTGCGCATCGGAGACGCATAGGCCTGCGTCAAGCCCTCTTCGGCGGCCTGCAAATGCGGGTCACCGGTGCCACCCCACCAGATATCGCCCTTGGGATTGGACGACTCGGCCTTGATCTGGGCATAGGTCTCACCCGAGCTCTTGCGCGTCATGTCGACCGAGATGCCGGTCTTTTTCTCGAACTCGGTCTTGGCCTGCTGGCACCAGGCGGCGTCGGAGCTGCAGTACAGGGTCAGCCGACCCTGGGCGAAAGAGGACGCTGCTGAAACACCCAGCAACAGGGTCAGCAAAGCGGGGACGGGTCCAAAGCGCATGAAAAGTCTCCTATGAAACCAAGCTGAAAAAATTCAGCGATGGCTTTGACACAAAAAAGTCACCTTATTGAAACTTTCAAGCCCGGTCAATGCGTGTAAACGCCGATGCTGACGATGAAAAGATTCCCGACCCAAAGCTCGGCGGAACGCCGCCATTGGCGTCACCGACCCTCGGGAGCCGTCAGCTCCGCGCCTTGCTGGCAGCAATCAGCTGTTCCAGCTTCACCTTGGCCAAGCCGGACTCGATCGCTGTCTGGGCCTTGGTGATGCCGGCGGCAATCGAATCGGTCACATTGGCGGCATACAGCGCCGCACCGGCATTGAGGATCACGATGTCGCGCGGCGCGCCCGGCTGGTTATCCAGCACGCCGAGCAGCATCGCCTTGGACTCCTCGGCGGTTTCCACCCTGAGCGCCCGGTTGCTGGCCATGACCATGCCAAAGTCTTCCGGATGTATTTCGTATTCGACGATCTCGCCGTCGCGCAGCTCACCCACCATGGTGGCGGCACCCAGGCTGACCTCGTCCATGCCGTCGCGGCCGTACACCACCACGGCGTGTTCGGCTCCCAGTCGCTGCAGGGCCCGCACCTGGATACCGACCAAATCCGGATGAAACACGCCCATCAGGATATGGGGCGCGCTGGCCGGGTTGGTCAGCGGGCCCAGCAGGTTGAAGATAGTCTTGATGCCCAGTTCCTTGCGCACCGGCGCCACATTTTTCATGGCCGGATGGTGGTTGGGCGCGAACATGAAGCCGATGCCGACGGTCTCGATGCATTGGGCGATCGCGTCGGGAGACAGGTTGATATTGACGCCCAGCGCCTCCATCACATCGGCGCTGCCGCTCTTGCTGCTGACGCTGCGCCCGCCATGTTTGCTGACCTTGGCGCCGGCCGCCGCGGCAACGAACATCGCGCAGGTCGAGATGTTGAAGGTGTGCGATCCGTCGCCGCCGGTGCCAACGATGTCCACCAGATGCGTCTTGTCGTTGACATGCACCTTGGTCGAGAACTCGCGCATCACCTGGGCCGCCGCGGTGATCTCGCCAATGGTCTCCTTCTTCACGCGCAGCCCGGTGATCAGCGCCGCCATCATCACCGGCGTGAGATTGCCGCCCATGATCTGGCGCACGATGTGCAGCATTTCGTCATGGAATATCTCGCGGTGCTCGATAGTGCGCACCAGGGCTTCCTGGGCGCTGATCTTGATGGTGTTGGGCATGGGTGTGTCTCCTCGAATAAAAGGTTTGCAAATCAATCCGCGCTGCCCAGGTTGTGCCGGGCGCCGTCAATCCGCGCAGAACGCGGCCATTGCGGCGATCGCGCGTTGCACGCCGGGCGCATCCACGTCAAGATGGGTGACGAATCGCAGTTTGTACAGGCCGGAGGCCAACACACCGCGGCTTTTCAGGAACGGGATCACTGCGTCGGCGCGCGCACGCGCTGCGCCCACCAGGTCCACGAAGACGATGTTGGTATGCGGCATGTCGACCTGCAGTCCATCGATCTGCTGCAGGCCCCGGGCCAGCTGCAGTGCCAGTGCATGGTCCTGCGCCATCCTGTCGACATGGTGGTCCAGTGCGTGGATGCCGGCCGCGGCCAGGATGCCCGCCTGGCGCATGCCACCGCCCGCCATCTTGCGAATCCGCAGGGCGCGTCGCACCAATGCGTGGCTGCCACACAACACCGACCCAGCGGGTGCGCCGAGTCCCTTGCTCAGGCATACCGATACGCTGTCAAAACACTGCGCGATACGCCGCGCGTGCGTGCGCGGGTCCGAGCCACTGGCGGCCGCTTGCGCAACCGCGGCATTGAACAGGCGGGCGCCGTCCAGATGGCGCACCAGGCCTTTGGAGAGCGCGAGCGCGCTCGCCTGCTGCAGGTAGTCGAAGGGCAACACCTTGCCACCCCAGGTGTTTTCCAGCGCCAGCAGCCGGGTCACCGCGTAATGGTTGTCATCGGGCTTCACGGCGGCCGCGATGTCCTCCAGCGCCAGCGTGCCGTCTGCCTGGTTCGACAACGGCTGCGGCTGCACGCTGCCAAACACCGCCGCGCCACCGCCCTCCCAGCGATAACAATGGGCTAGCTGCCCCACGATATATTCGTCGCCGCGCTGGCAATGGCCGAGGATGGCACACAGGTTGCCCTGGGTTCCGGTAGCCACGAACAGGGCCGCCTCGAAGCCCAGCATCGCGGCCAGCTTGTCCTGCAACGCGTTGACCGTCGGGTCTTCGCCATACACATCGTCGCCCAATGGCGCAACCATCATCGCCTCGCGCATGGCGGGCGTGGGTTGGGTCACCGTGTCACTGCGCAGATCGACAATCGGACTCATGGTGGTTCTCCAGTGTGGCGGCTACCGCTGGCAGCGCAAAGGATTGGCGGACTGGCCCCTGGCGGATATGGCGGTCATGTCAGTTGCTCCACCGCGCGGCGCGCGACCCACGACGCATGAAACCCGGACGCGCTGCAGCGGTCCGTCTTCGGCTCTGTGCGGACCGACGTTGA
>JAYUQC010000230.1:0-21508 GCA_043759735.1 Rhodoferax sp. | reverse complement strand
GCTGCCCGAGCGCACCTGGTATGTGGCCTGCGCTCACGGCGAGCTGCTCGACCAGACCGATGCCTTCGACGGCTATTTCGAGCTGCTGGCGCAAGGCCGCAGCAGCCGCTTGTCGCAGCAGCCGCCCGCCACCCGGGGCGTTGTTGACGGCGCGGCCCTGATGCCGCTGCAGGCCCTGCCCAGCCTGCCGGCCGAGCCGGCCGCCTATGTGCTGGGCCTGGCCCAGGCGCAGGCCGCAGGGCGGCGCATCCCGCCCATCGAAATCAGCGTGGTGCATGGCAGCCTGGACTACGCCCGTTTCCCGCTGATGGTGGGCCATTACCACAACGACGGGGTGTTCGGCGCGGTGCAGCGGGTGGATGCCAAGCTCGATGGCCAGCTTTGCCGGGCGCTGCGCCTGAAGCTGTTCGAGGGCGACGAGCGCACCTCGATCTACCTGCGCCCGGCCACGGTCAAGGGCCAGCCCGCCTACCGCGGCGCGATCGTGCTGGGCCTGGGCCCCCTGGGCGTGCTGACCCTGTCCTCGCTGGCCGACACCGTCACGCGGGGCGTGCTGCGCTATGTCTACGAGCATCTGTTCAAGGACCCCTGGGTGGCGCCGGTCGGGCCGCTCACGCTGGACCTGTCGGCGCTGCTGATCGGCACCCATGTGCAGGCGGTGACACCGCGCGACAGCCTGGCCGGCGTGTTGCAGGGGGTCTGGCGCGCCGGCCAGATCCTGGCTGACGACCAGTTGCTCGGCCGCAGCGTGCGGATCGGGCGGCTGGAACTGGTGGAGATCGAGGAATCGGTGGCGCTGGACGCGGCCTACGAACTGCGCCGCCTGCTCAGCCGCCAGGAATGGCAGCAGCGCATGCGCTGGACCGCACAGACCCTGGAGACCCGGGATGGTGGCCTGCGCGGCTTCAAGCCGAGCCAGTACGAAAGCGTCTGGCAGCGTCTGGCGGTGCGCCACGATGCGCTGGGTGGGCTGAAGTACGAGCTGATCGCCGAGCGCGCACGGGTCGAATCGACCCAGGTCTCGTCCGACGTGGCCAGCCTGCACCAGTACATCGCCCGGGTCAGCGACGAAGGCGCCGTGCAGCGTGCCAGCGCCGAGGAGCAGGCATCGCTGGGCCGGGTGCTGTACCAGTTGCTGCTGCCGCAGGCCCTGAAGGGCCGGCTGGCGAACTTCGAGAACACCGTGCTGGTGCTGGACGACAAATCGGCCGCCCTGCCCTGGGAGTTGCTGACCCCGCCCCACGGCGACAGCCTGGGCGCCGAATCGGCGCGTCCGCTGGCGGTGCAGGCCGGCATGGTGCGCCAGCGCACCACCTTCGAGTTCCGCCAGCTGCCGCAGGCCGTGGACGGCTGGGCCGCGCTGGTGGTGGGCGCGCCGTCCACCGAGGGATGGCGCGACGACAAGGGCGAGCCGCAGCGCTTTGTCGACCTGCCGGGTGCGGTGGCCGAGGCCCAGGGGGTGGTCGACCTGATCGGCAATGACGGCAGCCGGCCTTGGACGGTCACGGCCCTGCCCACCGGCAGCAGCTTCGAGCGGGTGCGCACCGCAGTGCTGGAAAAGGCCTGGCGGGTGTTGCACCTGTGCGGCCACGGCGTGGTCGACCAGTGGGTGTCGAGCGGCGGCGAGACCGGGAGCGGCGTCGAGCAGCGCGCGCTGCGCAAGACCGGCATGCTGCTCAGCCACCAGCAGATCCTGACCGCCGCCGATGTGGAGCAGATGGACCCTGCGCCCGAGTTCGTCTTCATCAACTGCTGCTACTCAGGCCGCGACGGCGAGCCCGGCCCGCCCGGGGTGCGCCACAACCATCCCCTGCTGGCGTCCAGCCTGGCCTTGCAGTTCATCAAGATGGGTGCCAAGGCGGTGGTGGCCGCCGGCTGGCGCGTGGACGATGCCGACGGCCTGGCCTTTGCGCAGCGTCTGTATGCCTGCCTGCTGGACGGCAAGGGCTTTGGCGCGGCGGTGCGCGAGGCGCGCAATGCGATCCACGGCGCCGGCGCGGCCGGCCAGCGCAGCAATACCTGGGGCGCCTACCAGTGCTACGGCGATCCCGAGTGGCGCCTGGCCCCTGGCCAGGCCACGGCCGAGGCCGCGCAGGGCGCCGGCTCCAGTCGCCTGCGCGGCGCCGAGCTGTGCATGAGCGAGCACGAACTGGCCACCCGCATCCTGCAGGTGGTGTCGGTGGCGGGCGACAAGGCCGCCGATGTGCTGGTGCGCCAGCTCGACGATCTGGTGCAGGCGCTGCGGCGCGACCCGCTGCGCAGCGCCTGGTTGGGCAACGCTGCGGTGCGGGTGGCCCTGGGCGAGGCCTACCGCGAACTGGGCGCGCACCGCCAGGCCCTGGCCTGGTTCAAGGCCAGCGGCCGCAGCGCCTATTCGTCGCTGCAGCTGCGCCATATCGAGCAGGCCGCCAATTCGCTGGCGCGTCTGCAGCATCCCCAGGGACACGCCGGCGCCCGACAAGTGCTCGACCTGCTGGACCGGATCGATGCGATCCCCGACGACGCGCTGGGCCTGCCGGCGCTGGCGGCCGAAGAGCGCGCGGCCAGCGCCGCATCCGAGCGGCTGTGCTTGCGCGGCAGCGATGCCTTGCGCGAGGCTGCCGACCTCGACCCCTTGCGCAGCAGTGCCCAGCGTGCGCGCGACCTGTTCGAGGCGGCCAGACTCTTCGGGCGCGGCTACCTGGGCAAGCTGGACCCGCCCGACCTGTCCGAGCGTCAGGCCTATGCCTTGTCTTGCGCGATGCTGGCGGCCGGGCTGTCGGCGCGGCTGCACCGCGGGCGCCGCGAACCGGTGGCGGCCGGGGCCTGGCTGCTGGGCAGCGACGGCCTGGCGATCGATTGGCAGGCCCACACCGATGCGCTGATTACCGAGATGGCCAGGGCCGACCGGGCCACCGCCTTCTGGCACTACACCAACCGGCTGGAGCTGCTGGTGGCGCGCAATGTGCTTCGCCTGGCGCTGGGCCAGGCGGTTGATCCGGGTGAGCTCGAGACCGCGCTGATGCTGATCGATCTGGCCCTGGTGCGCTGGCCCGCACCGGTTGAGCTGGACAGCCTGAGGCACCGGTTCGCGCTGATCGTCGAGCTGGTCAGGCCCACCGGCCGGGCCGGTTCGGTGCCCAGCGATGCCCACCGGGTGGCCGACACCGCGCGGCTGGCCTTGCGCCGTATCGCCGAGCACAAGCCGGGCGGCAGCTGAGACTGGGGCCGGGCAGCGCCGCCCGACCCCCCTTGCTTCGCTCAGCGCTCTGGCAGCAACCGACCCAGGGCCCGGAAGAACAGCTCGCTCTGGGCCCTTTCGCCCTCGATCTGTGCCGCGACCCGGGCGGCCAGGTCCTGCGCCACCGGGGCCAGGCCTCGGCCGCTGGCCTCGGCCAGCCACTGGGCCTGGCAGGCGCGTTCGAGGTAGTAGAGATCATCGTAGGCATGGGCCACCTGGCTGCCGCAGACGATCACCCCGTGGTTGGCCAGGAAGGCCACATCCGCGCCGCCCATGGCCCGGGCGATGCGTTCGCCCTCGGCGGCGTCCAGCGCCAGGCCGTTGTAGTGCGCATCCACTGCCAGGCGGCCGTGGAAGCGCATCGCGGTCTGGCTCAGGCTGGGATCGAGCGCCCGGCCTGCGGTCAGTGTCAGCGCGGTGGCATGCGGCATGTGGGTGTGCAGCACACAGGTCTTGAAGGCGATCCGGTGCACCGCCGCATGGATGAACATCGCGGTCGCCTCCACCGGATGGCGGCCGGCCAGGCGCTGGCCCTGGGCGTCGACCAGCACAATGTCATCGGCACCCACTTCGCGCCAGTGCAGGCCCTGCGGATTGATCAGGAAGCGGTCGGCCCCGCCGGCCAGGGCGGCGGGCAGCGCCAGGCTGAAATGGTTGCAGATACCCTCGCCCAGGCCATGGTGGTCGGCCGCGCGCAGGGCCAGCGCCAGATCGGCGCGCAGGGCGCGCAGCGCCGGGTGGTGGTAGGCGGTGGTATCGCGGGCGGGGTCGGGCATGGCAGCTCCTGGTCGATGACCGCCAAATTGTGCTTTGCCTGGCGGCCACCCGGCCTGTCATCGGTCTGTCGTCAATTGTTCATAAACTGATGGTCATGAATGACATGACCCTGCAGCCAGCGGCGCAGCCGGTGCTGCTCAACCGCGAGCGCGCCATACTGGCCTTCAACCGCCGGGTGCAGGCCCAGGCACGGCGCGCCGACGTGCCGCTGCTCGAGCGCCTGCGCTACCTCACCATCGTGTCGTCCAACATGGACGAGTTCTTCGAGGTGCGCTTCGCCGGCGCGCTGGAGGTCATGCGCGAGGCCGCCGCCGGCCCGATGGGCCAGCGCGATCCGCAGCGCGAGGACCTGCGCCAGGTGGCGGCCGAGGCGCATGCCATGATCGATCTGCAGTACCAGATCTTCAACGACGAGCTGATGCCGGCGCTGCAGGACCAGGGCCTGCGCATCATCAACCATGCCCAGCGCAGCCCGGCCCAGCGCGAATGGGTGGCGCGCTTCTTTGCCACCCAGGTGCAGCCGCTGCTGTTGCCTATGGGGCTGGACCCGGCCCACCCGTTTCCCCAGGTGGCCAACAAATCGCTCAACTTCATCGTCCACCTGGGCGGCCGGGACGCCTTCGGGCGTGCCAACTCGATCGCGATCGTCAAGGTGCCGCGCTCGCTGCCGCGGGTGATCCGTCTGCCTGCGGCGGTGTGCGAGGCCGACAGCCAGGGCTTCGTGCTGCTGACCAGCGTGATCCGGGCCCACTTGGAAAGCCTGTTCGGCGGCCGTCCGGTGGAGTCGTTCTCGCAGTTCCGGGTGACGCGCGATTCCGAGCTGGAGGTCGACGAGGACGACGTCACCAACCTGCGCCAGGCCATGCGCAGCGGCCTGACCACCCGGCACTTCGGCGAGGCAATCCGGCTGGAGGTGGTGGCCACCTGCCCCGAGCCCCTGTGGCGCCTGCTGCTGAGCCAGTTCTCGCTGCCCGAGGCGGCGCTGTACAAGGTGAACGGCCCGGTCAACCTGGTGCGTCTGAACCAGCTGATCGACCTGGCCGACGCGCCGGCGCTGCGTTTCGAGCTGCGCACGCCGCGCTGGCCCGAGGCCGCCTTGCCCAAGGGCGGTTCGATCCTGGCGCGGCTGCGCCAGGGCGATGTTCTGCTGCACCACCCCTTCGAGAGTTTCGAGCCGGTGGTGCAGTTCCTGCGCGAGGCGGTGCACGACCCGGACGTGCTGGCGATCAAGCAGACCGTCTACCGCACCGGCAGCCAGTCGGTGCTGATGGAGCTGCTGATCGATGCGGCACGCCGCGGCAAGGATGTCTGCGTGGTGGTCGAGCTGAAGGCGCGCTTCGACGAAGAGGCCAACATCAACTGGGCCGAGCGGCTGGAGGCGGTGGGGGCGCAGGTGGTCTACGGCATCGTCGGCTTCAAGACCCATGCCAAGCTGCTGCTGGTGACCCGGCGCGAAACCAACCGGCGCGGCCAGCCGGTCTTGCGCCGCTACGGCCACTTGTCCACCGGCAACTACAACCCCGGCACGGCCCGGCTCTACACCGACCTGGGCATGCTGACGGCCGACGACATGCTCACCGCCGACGCCGATGCGGTGTTCCACCAACTGGCCAGCCTGACCAAGGTGCGCAGCCCGCGCCACCTGCTGACCGCACCGTTCGCGCTGCACCGCCGCCTGATGGGCCATCTGGCGCAGGTGGCCAGTGCGGCCCGGGCCGGCGCGCCGGCGCGCATCGTGGTCAAGATCAATGCGCTGACCGATACCGGGCTGATCGGCGGCCTGCTGATGGCGGCCCAGGCCGGCGCCGACATCGACCTGATCGTGCGCGGTGCCTGCATCCTGCCGCCCGGCCTGGCCGGCATCAGCGACCGGATCCGGGTGCGCTCGGTGGTGGGGCGCTTTCTCGAACATACCCGGGTGCTGTACTTCCGCTGGGGTCCGGCCGAGGCCGACGAAGCGCTCTACCTGTCATCGGCCGACTGGATGGGGCGCAATATGTTCCGGCGCATCGAGATCGCCTGGCCGGTGACCGACCCGGTGCTGCGCCAGCGCGTGATCGATGAGTGCCTGGTGCCCTACCTGCACGACCAGCGCGACGCCTGGCTGCTGCACAGCGATGGCCACTATCAGCGGGTGTCCGAGCACGGCCTGAGCGCCCAGGCCGCCCTGATGGACCGCTACATGGCCGGCGCCGCAGGCCTGTGAGCACCCCCGCATGGACTTGATCCTGTGGCGCCATGCCGATGCCGGGGAGGCCGCAGCCGATCCCCAGGCCGATGATCTGATGCGTCCCCTGACCGCGCGCGGTCACAAGCAGGCGCGGCGCATGGCCGACTGGTTGAACCAGTTCCTGCCTGACAGCGCCCGCATCTTGTGCAGCCCGGCCCTGCGCTGCCGCGACACCGCAGACGCGCTGGGCCGCAAGCTGCGCGTGTCCGACGCCTTGGCGCCCGGGGCGTCCTACCTGCAGGCGCTGGCCGCCGCGCGCTGGCCCGACAGCCGCGAGCCGGTGCTGCTGGTCGGGCACCAGCCCATGCTCGGCCAGCTGGCGGCCTACCTGATTGGCGGGCCGGCCACCCTGGACACCGCCCCCTGGGCCGTGCGCAAGGGTGGGGTCTGGTGGGTGCGCCGGCGCCAGCGCCTGGGCGTGGACGAGGTGGTGCTGGTGTCTGTGCGCACGCCAGAGAAACTCTAGGCCTGCGACGCAGGCCAGACACGGCGCAGGCCATGGTTGCAGTGGCCCAGGCGCCCGGGCTTTGCTCAGGCGTCCGGCAGCAGCAGTCTCAGGCTGTTCCCGCGGGCCCAGTCGTCGGCCTCCTCGCGCAGCAGGTGCAGGGTACGCGGATGGCTGGCACCCCAGCCAGCGCTGGCGCTCAGGCGGGCTTGCAGGCCATCGGCCTGCACCCGCAGTGCCGAAGCGTCGACTTCGCCGCGGGCATGGCATTTGATGACTGCCAGGCGCAGCGCCAGCACCTGCCAGGGAAAAAGCGGACCGTCCAGCTGGGCCTCGATCTTGCGCAGCCCGCCGCGTTGCGCCAGCACCATGTCGGCCATGCGCTGCTGCTGGCTCTGCGAGAAGCCCGGCGCGTCGACATGGCGCATCAGGTAGGCGCTGTGGCGGTGGTGGTCGTGGTGCGAAACCATCAGGCCGATCTCGTGCAGGTCGCAGGCCCAGCCCAGTTCGCGGCGCGCTTCGCTGCCGGCGTCGTCGTCGGCGTCCGGCCGCAACTGGCGAAACAGGCGCAGGGCCAGGCCGCGCACCCGCTGGGCCTGTGCCGGGTCGACCTCGAAGCGGGTCTGCAGGGCCGCCACCGTCTGGTCGCGCAGGTCGCCGCCGCTGGCCAGGCGCCGGGCCGCATGACGCTCGTGCAGATCGATGATCACGCCCTGGCGCAGCGCGCCCTTGGCCGGCTTGAGCGCCTGAATGCCAAAGTGCGTGGCCAGGGTGTAGAGCAGGGCCAGGCCCCCGCCGATGATGGCCTTGCGGTCGTCGCGCAGGGTTGGCAGCACCAGGCGGTCGACGCTGCCGGCGGCCAGGCATTGGGCGATGCACCAGCGCAGCCCGTCAGGGGTGATGGTGCCGTCGCTGACGCCTGCGGCGGCCAGCACCTGCGACACCGCACCCGCGGTGCCCGACGAACCCAGGGCCTCCTGCCAATGGCGTGCCGCAAAGGGCTCGAGGGCCTCTTCCAGCTCGGCGCCGGCGGCCACCTGGGCATCGCGGAACCGCTGCTCGGTGAACACGCCGTCCGGAAACCAGCGCATCGACAGGCTGACGCTGCCGACCTTGAAGGATTCGGCCACCCGGGCGACGCGCCCCTGGCCGATGATCAGCTCGGTGCTGCGGCCGCCGATGTCGACCACCAGGCGCGGCGTGTCGCTGGCCTGCAGGTAGGACACGCCGGCGTAGATCAGGCGCGCCTCCTCGCGCCCGGAGACCACCTCGATAGCATGGCCCAGTGTGGCCTGGCCGCGCACCAGGAAGGCATCCCGGTTGCGCGCCTCGCGCAAGGTCTGGGTGGCCACGGCCCGCACCTGGCCGGGTTCCAGGTCCTGCAGGTGCCCGGCAAAGCGTCGCAGGCAATCCAGGCCGCGCTGCACCGCCGCTTCGGTGAGCTTGCTGTCGGCATCCAGCCCACCGCCCAGGCGCACCGTTTCCTTCAGGTAGAGCAGGCGCTTGTAGCGGCCTTGCTGCAATCGAGCGATTTCCAGCCTGAAGCTGTTCGACCCCATATCGATGGCGGCCAGGGGCGCCATGGCGCTGGGGAAACGAGAGGGCATGATGGACCCGGATGCTAATGCCTGCCGCTGACCCGGCCCTGGCGATTCCGGGCTGCAGGCGGCCGGCTTCCTAGAATGCGGTGCGCGGCCCCCCGGCCCGGCCTCTCTCATCCCGATCGGACCCTCTATGTCGCCTGATGCCCCAGACCGTCCGACCCCTGGCCTCGGTGCGGCTTGACCGCCACCCGGCCCGCCCCTTGCCCAGGAGAGCTTGACCCATGACCCTGCTCTACATCGTGCTGGCCACGCTGACCGGTGGCCTGTTGTCGGTGCTCATCGCGGCGTCGTTGACCGTGACGCTGCTGAGCCGTGTGGTGCGCCACCTGGTCAGCCTGTCGGTAGGCGTGCTGCTGGGCACCGCGCTGCTGCATGTGCTGCCCGAGGCGTTCGAGAGCAAGGTCGAGCCGCACCGCCTGTTTGCCACGCTGCTGGCGGGCCTGTTGTTCTTCTTCCTGTTGGAGAAGGCCGAGCTCTACCGCCATGGTCATCACCATGAGGGTGATGGTCACGACCACCACCATGGCTCGGACGCCGACCAGGCCGGCCACGGTGGCTGGAGCGTGCTGGTCGGCGACAGCATCCACAACTTCTGCGACGGCGTCATCATCGCCGCCGCATTCCTGGCGGATTTCCAACTCGGCGTGGTCACGGCGGCGGCCATCATTGCCCACGAGATACCGCAGGAGGTGGGCGACTACATCGTGCTGCTCAATGCCGGGTTCAGCCGCGCCAAGGCGCTGTTCTACAACGCCATGTCCGGGCTGGCCTCGGTGGTGGGCGGGGTGCTGGGCTATTTCGTGGTCGGCCCCTGGGAGGCGCTGTTTCCCTACCTGTTGGTGGCGGCGTCCAGCAGCTTTGTCTATGTCGCGGTGGCCGACCTGCTGCCGCAACTGCAGCGGCGCCTGCCACTGCGCGCCACGCTGGCGCAACTGGGCTGGATCGGCGCTGGGCTGCTGCTGGTCAGCCTGGTCAAGAGCTTCCAGCACTGAGAGACTGAGAGGCTGGGCGCCGGCGCTCAGCCCAGGCCCAGCCCGGCTGCGCGCCAGGCCTACTTGACCACCAGCACGGGCAGGCTGCTGTGGGTCAGTACCCGGCTGGTTTCGCTGCCGATCAGCAGTGCGGCCATGCCGCGCCGGCCGTGCGAGGCCATCACCACCAGGTCGCAGCCCTTGGCCTTGGCGGTGTCCAGGATCGCCTCCCAGGGGTGCAGGGCCTCGATCGTGGCGCCCTCACAGGCCACGCCGGCGGCGGCTGCGGCGTCCAGCACCGCCCTGACCCGGCCCGCGGCAATGCGCTCCTGCGCGTCATAGAACTCTTGCGGCGGCACCGGTTGCATCTCGGAGATCGCGCTGTACGGGAAGGGCTCCTTCACGCACAGCGTGACCAGCGAGGCGCCCGTCAGCCTGGCCAGGCTGATCGCCGAGGCCACGGCCTTGGCGGTGATGTCCGACCCGTCGGTGGGAACAAGTATGCGTTGGTACATGGTGGGCTCCTGCTCGGTGGACGCCAGGCACGCCGGCCCGGCACAGCCCCAGTGTGCGCCAGCATGCGGCGCTTGTCTTGACGGGTATCAAGGACCGCGCATCGGCGCGCAGTCCGGCGCCGACCGGGTTTCAGGACGGCAGGGCGCTGGTGATCAGCTCGGCGTAGCTGAACATGGGCAGGGGCGGCGGCAGCTTCAGGCGCTCGGCCGCTGCCATGCGCACCTGGTAGGAGTAGCGCGTCAGCGAGTCCATCGGCAGGGCCGCCGGGGCCAGCTTGTCGACCAGGATCTTTTCCACCTTGTGGGCGGTGTACTGACCGATGCTGTGGTAGCGGCTGACCAGGCCGGACAGCGCGCCGGCCTGCATCAACTGCTCGGTCGACGCAAAGGTGGGCAGGCCGGCCGCCATCGCAGCCGGAATCACCACGTCATGGGCCAGCGTGCCCAGAAAGCTGTCAGGCGGCAGGTAGAGCCATTGGGCCTTGGCCTCCTTCAGTTCGCGCACCAGGTCGGCCGCACCTTCGGCGCTTGGCTGGCGGTTGGCGTCCAGGCGGAACATCCGTTCGACGGTGTCGAAGCCGCGCTCATGGCCCAGTCGCCGGATCTCGTCGATCACCACCACCGAGTTCTTCTCGGTCGGGGTGTAGAGCACGCCCAGGGTCTGGTAGGGCCGGTAGGCGGCCATGGCCTGGATCTGGGCGGCGGTGGTGGCCACATGGGTGACACCGGTGATATTGCGCGCCGAGGTCTTCAAGTCGGGCACGATCCCGGCCAGCACCGGCGAGGCGACCAGGGTGAACACCACCGGGATGTCGTTGATGTACTTGCTGCGGTTGGTGGCGTTGTGCGGCCCGACCACGCCCAGGGTCACCGAGGTGCCCCAGGTGTAGATCAAGTCGGGCCGGGTGCTGCGGATCTCGTCCAGGAAGCCGGGCAGCCGGGTGGCATCCCGGTTGAGGTCGCGGTAGGTGATCTGGACCGGGATCTTGCGGGCGGCGAAGTACTCCTCGAAGCCCTTTTCCACATCGGTCATGCCGCGGAAGGTGATGGCATAGATGCGGAAAGGCCGGCCATTGACGCTGCGCGGTGCGGGCTTCTGCGCCATGGCCGGCAGCATGCTGCCAGCGGCCAGGCCGCCGCTCATTGCCCGGGCGAGCCACTCACGTCTTGAAAAGTTCTGCATTTTGGGTGTCCTTGTCGGTCAGGCGGTGGCCAGCGCCGGGCGGCTTTCGCGTTGGGTGGTGAGCACGAAACACAGGCCGCACAGCATGGCCAGGCCGCCTATCACCACGAAGCCGGTGCGGTGGCCGTAGTGCAGTGCCAGCAGGCCGGCGGCGATCGGGCCGATGGCATTGCCCAGGCGCTCGAGCAGGCGGTAGACGCCGTAGACGGTGTGCTCGCCCATGCGCGCCACGTCCTGCGGGCAACGCTCGCTGACCAAGGCGCTCTGTGCGGCCATCGACATCGATTGGCCGATGCCGATCAGCGCGGTGGCCATGAAGACCCAGCCCACGCCACTGCCGCCCAGCATCAGGACGCCGCCCAGGCCCGACACCACCAGGCCGCCCCCCACCAGCCATTCCATGCGCTGGCGGTTGCTGGCCAGGCCGGCGGTGAGCGGCCCCATCAGCACCATCACCACCGCATAGACCATCAGGATACGGCCGGTCATGGCCTGGTTGGCGCCGATAGCCAGCATGTACATCGGCACCAGGTAGAAGCAGATGCCGGTGAGCAGGATCTTGGCCGGCATCGCGGCCAGCGCCGTCACGGTCATGAAGCGCGGGCTGAGCATCAAGGTGCCGATCTCGCGCAGGGTGGGGGGCTTGGCGACCTGGCGCGCCACGCCGCTGTGCGGCATCGGGCCAGGCAGGCTCTGCATCGCCGCCATCGAAGCCAGGGCCAGGGCGGCCGCGATGACGAAGGTGGGGCGAACGCCCAGGTTGTCGGCCAGGATGCCGCCGATCGACGGCCCGCACACCGTTGCCACCATGATCGCGCCGATGAACAGGGCGAAGCTGCGGGTCCGGCGCGACAGTGACGAGTGGTCCAGCACATAGCCCTGGGCCGACACGAACACCATCGCATAGCCCAATGCGCACAGCGAGCGCCAGAGCAGCAGGTCCAGCACATTGTTGGCCATGGCGGTGGCCAGGAAGCCCAGCGTGGCCAGTACCGCGCCCTGGGTCATCACCTTGCGGTGGCCCACCCGCTCGGTATAGGCGCCGATATAGGGCTGGCCGATGGCCACGATCAGCATGAACAGCGCGATCGGCAGCCCGACCACCAGCTCCGGCGACAAGCCGGGGATCGGCACCAGCAGGCTGTTGACATAGTTGGGCAGGAAGGACCGGGTCAGCTCTTCGGCCAGGATAAAGACGAACAGCGGCGCGCGCACCTTGGGCAACAAGGCCTCGTTCACAGGCGAGTCGGCCTGTTGGTTGCCAAACTGGAAGCGCTTGCCCAGTGCAGCCAGGCCAGCCTGCGCGGCAGCCAGGCCGGCCGGGCGTTCATGCGCCGGGCGATGGCGGCCAGCCTCCAGGTCGCGTACCAGCGCAGCGTGGCCGGCGTTGACCCGGGCCAGCGCGCCGGCCAGCAGGTCCAGCAGGGTGCCGAACTTGCGCTCCACGACGCGGTCGGGCGGCGCGCTGAAATTGCCGCTGGCGCCGCGCTCGATCATGTCACCCAGGGCCTTGAGCGCGGCCTCCAGCCGCGCACCGGCCAGGTAGTGCAGCAGCTCCAGCGTGAAGAACAGCGCAACCACCAGCACCACCAGCACGTCGTAGAGCATGTCCAGCACGATGTTGTCGACGAAGTTTTCGTCCACCCCGATGTGCAGAATGCCGAGCGGGCCGTTGCTGGCCACGATGGGCAGCGAAACCAGGTAGTGCGGGCCGACATGCACGCCGG
This sequence comes from Rhodoferax sp., assembly GCA_043759735.1. Taxonomy (GTDB): domain Bacteria; phylum Pseudomonadota; class Gammaproteobacteria; order Burkholderiales; family Burkholderiaceae_C; genus CAISIP01. The sequence continues at coordinate 8,836 of JAYUQC010000230.1, read as the reverse complement.
TGCCGGTGCCGTCCTGGCCGTTGAGCAGCGCCAGCACCGGGGCAGAGCGGAAATAGGCGTCGGCTTTGGCCGGCTTGCTGCGGGGTTCCAGGCGCTGGTGCAAGACATTGCCCTGCACATCGGTTATCGCCATGTAGGTAATTTCGGGGATCTCCTTGATCACCTCGTCGAACTTCTGCTCCACCCCATAGAGCGTGCGGAACTCGATCTTGTGCTCCACCGCCTTGAGCACCAGCGACCGTACCGACGCGCCGACGGTGGCCACCTTGCGGGCCATCACCGGCGCCAGGCCGCGTTCGAAGGCCTGTTGCGACAGGTAGGAGCTGGCGGCCAGCGCCAGCACCACCACCACCATCACCACGCCGGCCAGGCGCAGGTAGATGCTGCGTAGATAGGACTGATTCATCGCTGGGCTCCCCGATCCAGAGTGATGCGCAGTTTCTGCAGCTCGCCTTCGGCCAGTCGCACGGTCTCGAAGAAGCTGCGCAAGGCAGCGCCGAAGGGGCCGCGTCGCACGGCGTTGGGCAGCCGGTTCGGGTCGGGTGAGTTGAGCGTGGCCTCGACGGCAGCGATGTCGCGCTGCAGCTGCTTCATCACCGCCACCAGGGCCAGCGCGGCCAGCAGGGCCGCTGCCACGAAAACGCCCAACGCCGACAGTGCCAGCTCGCGTGCCACCGTGGCGTTGGCCTGGCTGACCCGGTCGGCCGAGAAGCGCACCGCCAGGTAGCCGATCTTCAGGCCGAAATTGTTCTTGATGGTGATGCCCACCGCCGATTCGCTGGCGTCGTCCACATACCAGTCGCCGTTGCCATCGGTGGACGACTGGGCTGCGTCGAACCAGGCCTTGGGGGCATTGCGTCCGGCGCGCAGCCGGTCTGTGCTGTACAGGGGCTTGCCCTCGGTGTCGAACACCTCGATGCCCAGTATCAGGTCGTCGGCAGACCGCTCGCGCTCCATAGTGCTGGGCAGCATCGCCAGGTCCGAGAACTGCAGGCCCAGGGTCAGCGAGTAGTGGATGCTGCTGTTGACCGAGTCGGCGATCACCATCAGCCGCTCCTTGACGATGCGGTCTGAGGTGCTGCGGAACTTGAAATAGTTGAGCAACCCCGCCATGCCGACCGCGAAAAAGCAGACCAGCACCGCGACAGCGGTCATTCGGTATCTTGTGGTTTCCATGAGGTACTCCAGGGCCAGACTGCCCGAGATGGGCTGGTGGCTACCCTGTTATCGGCAGGCCTGTCAAGCGACTGAAGCCTGGTCTTGCGGGGTAGCGGCGCAGAGATGTCACGCGCAGCCGGGCTGGACTGCCCTCAAGTCTGGCGCCGGCAGTGCCGATAAGCAGCTAGAACCGATTCGGCACATGCGGCGGGCTGCCTTGCGGCCCGGCGCTTTTGTGCAGCCTGGCAAGCAGCGGGCGCTTGCCAGTACACCGGATTGCAGGCCCAAGGAAACCCAGTGACGTCTCCCGCGATGCATAAACCCCCTGCCGCCCGCCCAGGCCAGGCGCTTCAAACCTGGTCAGGCCTGGCCCGTGGAGGGCAGGGATGAAATCCGCCTTGAAAGTGATTCCGCGCGATGATGCGGCGGGTGACACCGTGCCTGGCGCGCTGTTCGACCTGGACTGGGAGCCCCCGGTGCGCGGCCGCCGCCGCCTGATGAGCAACTGGAGCGAGTACATCGCGGTGGCCAGCCAGGTGGTGGGCCGCTTCCAGGGCGAATTCAGCCTGCAGCACTTCGATTACCTGCATCCCACCCGGTTGCAGCGCGGCACGCCCCTGCGCTTGAAGCGTGAATACGCCACCAGCGTGGCCTATGCCGACTGGGGCCCGCGCGAAGCGCCGGTGATCGTGTGTTGCGGCGGCGTGGCCAGCGTGGCGATGCGCTTCAACTACCTGGCGGCAGACCTGTCCGACCGGTTCCGCCTGGTCTGTATGGACTGGGTCGGCCGGGGCCGCTCAGGCTGGCTGGCGAGCGAAGGGGATTATTCGCTGGCCACCTACGCCGAGCAGTTGCGCCAGTTGATCGGGCACCTGGGCGGCGCGCCGGTGACGGTGCTGGGCTCGTCGCTGGGCGGCAGCGCGGCCATCGAGATGATGGCGCGCCACCCCAGGCTGGTCGACCGCTTGATCCTGAACGATGTCGGACCGCACATCCCTGCGCGACGCCGGCGCCGGCGCGCCGAGACCCTGGCCCGGCACTATGTGTTCCGCGAACCGGCCGACATGCTGCGCCGCCTGGGCGCGTCGGCCAAGAACGACGGGCCGGTCAGCGACGACATCCGCTTCAACCTCACCTTCCACCAGACACGCTGGTCAGACGAGGAGGGCGGCCGCATCTACCGCCATGATGTGCGCGCGCTGCAGGCCTACCGGCGCGATGCCCAGAAGAGCCTGCTGCAGTGGCCGCAGTGGCACAAGGTGAAATGCCCGACGCTGCTGATCCATGGTTTGCAGAGCGATGCGCTGCTCGAGCCCACCATCCGGCGCATGGCACGCGGCAAGCAACTCACGCTGATGCGCCTGCCCGACACCGGCCATGCGCCCTTGCTGGCCGACCGCAACCAGATCTGGTTCATCCGCGATTGGCTCACCGGTGGCGGCCAGGCCGAAGCCGAATGGACTGTGCTGCACGCACCGCAACGCGAGCGCTTCCCGGGTACGCCGCTGAGCTTTGCGCCGGCCAGCGCCCTGCGATGACATGCCGAGGACCGCTGTGAATCTTGAGACTGCCCGTCGCTTGCCAGCCGATGCACGGCTGCTGGCCTTTGTGCGCCACGGTGCGACCCAGCCCAACCTGGACGGCCAGCGCTGCGGCGGCGACCTGGACGTGCCGTTGACCGACATCGGCCGCGCGCAGGCGCGCGCCTCCGGCCAGCACATTGCGCAGACCGGTCTGCCGATCACGCTGGTCGTCAGCAGCGGGCTGCTGCGCACGAATGAAACCGCCGCGATCATTGCGCGCCAGCTGGGTGCGGTGCCGGTGATCACCTTGCCGGGTTTTGTCGAGCGCCACCTGGGCCAGTGGAACCGGCGCTCGATCAGTGAGACCGAGCCCTGGATCTCGGGCGGGCTGACGCCGCCCGGCGGTGAGTCGAACGGCGACTTTCTGCTGCGCATCCGGCAGGCGGTGGACGAGCTGCTGCCGCACTGGCCGGCAGCGCCGGGTTGGCCGCTGGTGGTGGCCAGCCGCGGCGTGGCCCGGGCCCTGGGCGAGCTGACCGGCCGGCCGGGGACGACCCATCTGGCCAACGGCCAACTGGATCACTTTGACTTGTCCGATTGCGCCAGGCTTGAACTGGCCGGGAGCCTGGCGTGAGCAAGCATCATCGAGACGCCATACCGAGACGGTGGCTGGCGGCGGGCCTGCTCTCGGCTGCGCTGGGCTGCCTGTTGCTCGACCTGCTGGGCTATCGCCTGCTGACCGTCCCGGTCGCCGTCCTGCTGGCCCTGGCCGGCGGCCTGGTCGGGCTGACGGCCTTTTGGGGTTATGTGCCAGTCGATGCCGGCGCCAGCAGTCTGGCCGATCTGCCGTCGATCACACCCGCCGATGCCGCGCCGGATTTGCAGGGCCTGCCCGACAGCGTGCTGGCCGCTTTCGACGCCGATCGCCGCTGCGTGCATGCCAGCGAGCGCCTGGCCCGGTTGCTGGACTGCCCGACGCCGTTGTTGGTGGGCCGCCCGATTGAAGAGATATTCGGGCCCGAACACATCGTGGCGATCAGCCCGCGAGTGACCGAGGCGCTGTCGGGCGTAGCCCAGCGCCTGCTGCACAGCTTCCGGTCCACCGGCGCGCCGGAATGCCTGATGCAGATCGAACTCTGGCCCCAGCTCGATCCCGCCGGCAGGGTGCATGGCGGCCATCTGATCGGGGTCGACATCACAGAGGACAGGCGGCGGCTGGAGCGGGCCGAGTTGTCCGAGCGCCGCCTTCGCATCATCATGGACCAGATGCCGGTGACGGTGTCCTACATCGACGCCGACTGGCGCTACCGCTACATCAACCGGGCCCAGCAGCAATGGCTGGGCAAGGCCGAAGAAGAGGTGGTGGGCATGCGGGTGCGCGACCTGGTCGACGACGGGGTCTGGGACAGCATCGAGCCCAAGCTGAGCGCGGCCTTGCGCGGTGAATCGGTACCGCTGGAGCGCCAGCGCACCGACCGCAGCGGCAAGCCGGTCTGGCATTCCGGCCACCATGTGCCTGACTTCACTGAAGACGGGTTGGTGGCGGGCGTCTACACGGTGTTCTTCGACACCACCCAGCGGGCACTGGCCGAACAGGCCCTGCGCAACCGCGAACAAGAGCTGCGCCAGGCCAAAGAGGCGGCCGAGAACGCCAGCCGCGCCAAGTCCGAATTCCTGGCCAATATGAGCCATGAGATCCGCACGCCGATGAACGGCGTGCTCGGCCTGACCGAGCTGCTGCTGGAGACGCCGCTGGACGCCTACCAGCGCCCGTTCGTGGAGACGGTGCGCGCCTCCGGCGAGACTTTGCTGTCGATCATCAATGACATCCTCGACTTCTCCAAGATCGAAGCCGGCAAGCTCGAGACTGAGATGCTGGATTTCGATCTCTACCAGGCGGTCGAGGACGTGGTCCAGCTGCTCGCGCCGCGTGCCCATGCCAAGGGCCTGGAGATGCTGTGCCGGGTGGACGACCAGCTGCCGGCCAGTCTGCGTGGCGATCCCTTCCGTCTGCGCCAGGTGCTGACCAACCTGATTGGCAATGCCTTGAAGTTCACCGACCAGGGTGAGGTCGAGGTGGACGTGTGCATCGACAAGCCCGGCGCCCTGCGGGTCAGCGTGCGCGACACCGGCATCGGCATCGACGCGGCCATCCTGGGACGCCTGTTCACCCCCTTTGTGCAGGCCGATGGATCCACCACCCGGCGCTTTGGCGGCACCGGCCTGGGTCTGGCCATCAGCAAGCGGTTGACTGAACTGATGGGCGGGCGGATGTGGGTCACCAGCGAGCCCGGCGTTGGCAGCACCTTTACGTTCACGATTCGCGCTGATGCCGCGGCGAGCCTGCCAGTGCCGGCCCCGTTGCCGCCAGACGAGTCACCGGTCCTGGCGCGGCCCCACAAAATCCTGGTGGCGGAGGACAACCCGGTCAACCAGCTGGTGGCCAGGCGGATGTTGCAGGGGCTCGGCTGCGAGGTCGATCAGGCGGTCAACGGCGTGGAAGCACTGGCCGCGCTGGCGCGGCAACGCTACGACGTGCTGCTGCTCGATGTGCAAATGCCCGAGGTCGACGGCTTGGAGGTGGCCCGGCGGCTGGTGGCCGAGCGGCCGCGTCCGCAGGACCGGCCCTGGATCATTGGCCTGACCGCCAACGCCGTGCAGGGCGATCGCGAACTGTGCCTGCAGGCCGGGATGGACGACTACCTGACCAAGCCGGTGAAGTCCGAGACCCTGGCCGGTGCGCTGGAGCGGGCGAAGGCCCGCCGGGTCGTGCGGGTGCGCGACTAGCTGGCGTTGCCCCACTTTTCCAACATCCCGCGCAAGCCGCCCGGCGTAATCGGCTTCGCCAGGTAGTCATCCATTCCCGCCTGTAGCGCGGCCTGAACATCTTCGGCCATGGCGTTGGCGCTGAGGCCGACAATGCGCGGGCGAGGCACCTTCGGTGCGAGTGCGATGATCGCGCGTGTCGCTTCCAGGCCATCCATCTCCGGCATCTGGATGTCCATGAATACCAGGTCATAGGATTGGCGCTCCACCGCGGCGACGGCTTCAAGTCCATTGACCGCCACGTCGGCCTGGTAGCCGTAGCGCTTCAACATCGCGAGCGCGACTTTCCGGTTGATCTCGTTGTCTTCCGCCAGCAGGATTCGCAGTGGCAGCCGCTCCGCCAGCGTGGCATCAAACGCCGAGGCGGCCTCGGCCGGTGGCGTCACGACGACCGGCGCCGCTTCAGTCGGCACCGTGAAGTGGAAGCTCGCGCCGGTGCCGGCGCCACTGTGCACCCAGATGCGGCCGCCCATGGCCGACACCAGCCGCTTACAAATGGCCAGGCCGAGTCCGGTGCCGCCGTACCGCCGGCCAATGCCGCTGTCCACCTGCGAGAACGGCTGGAAGAGCAGGTCTTGCTGTTCCGCGGCGATGCCAATGCCGCTGTCGGTGATGCAGAACTCGACGGTGACCGGCGATCCCGCCAGCGCCTCTCCAACGACGCCGGCCGACACGCGCACCTGGCCGCGCTCGGTGAACTTGATGGCGTTGGCGATCAGGTTGATCAGGACCTGCCGCAGGCGCTCTGCATCGCCAACGATGCGCTGGGGGACCGCATCGTCCACCACGTACTCCAGCTCGATGCCCTTGGCTCGCGCCTGCGGCGCCAGCAGGTCGACGCTGCGCGTCACAGCCTCGCGCAGATCGAACGGCTTGCGCTTCAGCGTGATGGTGCCCGACTCGACCTTCGAGAAGTCGAGAATGTCGTTGATGATCACCAGCAGGTTCTGCCCGCTCTGCCGGATGGTCTCGGTGTAGTCGCGCTGCTGCGGCTCGAGCGGCGTGTCGAGCAACAGGCTGGTCATGCCGAGCAGGCCGTTCATCGGCGTCCGGATCTCATGGCTCATCGTGGCGAGAAACACCGACTTGGCCTGGCTGGCGCCTTCGGCCTGCACCTTGGCCTGCTCGAGTTCGACCGCCTGTGCGCGCAGTTCCGCCGTGCGGCCCTCGAGCTGCACCAGCAGGTCGCGCGCCTGCCTCACGACCGCGCTCGATCGCTTGCGGAGCGACTCAATCGCGATGCCGGTGATCGAAACGTAGGTGCCGATCACGTACATCGTCGCCGCGCCGTACAGGTGACTGGACCACCCCGGGTCCGCGCCGGTCGCCATCCCCAGCCACGCCAGGTAACCGAGATAGGTGAACACCACCACGTGGGTGAAATAGAACGCCCGCCGAAACCCGAAGCCGACCTGGTCGCCGACCCGCACCAGCAGGAAGAAGGCGAACAACTGGTCGGCCGCGCTGACGTGGTGCATCGTGAACAACCACATGACCACGTCGAGATGCAGGAACAGCAGCGTCAAGTCGAAGCGGCCGACGCGGTCATAGAGCACGCGCACCGCGGCGAGCGCGGCCAGGCCGTAGCCGATGTTGATCGCCGCCAACGTGAGAAAGCCGGCGAGAGGGAAGACCGGCAGGTTGAGATCGTAGAGAAGCGCGGCCACGGTCATCCCGACGAAGCCGATGACCCGCATGGCGGGAATCTGGATGACGTTCAGTTTGTAGCCGCGGCGGTATTGGGCGCGCGCCGATTGCTCGGGGTCGAGAGAGAAGTGCGCCTCGTCTTGGCCGGTCATGGGTCAGCGAGACAGTTTCTGCAGCAGTGGCTTCGCCTGCTCTTTGAACCGCCGATCTTCCGGCGTCCAGTCGGGATCGAAGGGGGCGTCGATGGCGGCCTGGTAGGCCCGGCGCGCCTCGTCTGTCCGCCCCAGGTCGGCCAGCGTGTCGCCGAGGAACAAGAGCGAGATCACGCTGTTGGGGTTGTAAGTCAGCGACTTGCGAAGATGCTCTTCGGATTTCTTGTTGCTGCCGCCGAACAGGCCGGGCACCTTGAAGAACCAGCGGCCAATCGCGCGATCGGCCGATCCCTGCAGGAAGGCCGGGTTCAGGGCCAGCGTCTTTTCGAGGGCTGCACGAATCTGGCCGCGGTACTTGATGCCCTGGCGCAGACCAAACGACTCCGCCAGCGCGCCCATGTTCGCGGCGAGCCAGAAATGCCCCTCGGGCTTATTGCCATCAATGGCAATGGCCGCGCGCGCGGCCTCGAGGCCGGCTTCGAGCGCGGCCTGCCGCCGCGGCTCGGGCAGGCCGTTGGTGCCGAGCCAATACCGTGCCTGCGCCAGGCGAAACGCCGAGGTGAAGTCTTTTGGATTGGCCTTGAGCCGCGCGGCCCAGATGTCGGTGGCCTTTTGTGCGCTGGCCAGGTTCTCGCGGTCCTTGTAGAGGGCGTCGGGATCGTCGGCGGGAACCTGGACCGCGATTCGAGCATCCAATGGTGGAATGACCCCCGAAGCTCCTGCGGCACCCGGCGCACCCGCGACTATATACAATGAGCAAATGCAGGATCTCATCCAGCGCTTGCTGATCGAACTGGGCGAAGACCCGACCCGCGAGGGGCTGGTCAAGACGCCGAAGCGAGTGGATAAGGCGCTGAGGTTTCTCACAAGCGGCTACCAGGCTGATATCGATGAAACGCTGAACGGGGCGCTGTTCAGCGTCGATTATAGCGAGATGGTCATCGTCCGCGACATCGACTTCTACAGCATGTGCGAGCATCATCTGCTGCCGTTCTTCGGCAAGTGCCACGTCGCCTACATTCCGAACGGCAAGGTGATCGGCCTCAGCAAGATCCCGCGGCTGGTCGATATTTTCGCGCGGCGGCTGCAGCTGCAGGAGCGGATGACCAACCAGATCGCCGAGACCATCACCGAAAAGATCAAGCCGCTCGGCGTCGCCGTGGTGTGCGAAGGCACGCATCTGTGCATGTCGATGCGCGGCGTGGAAAAGCAGAATTCCTACACCATCACCAGCGCCATGCTGGGCGCGTTCCGGGAGCAGTCGCGAACGCGCATGGAGTTCCTCGAGTTGCTGAAGCTGCGCGGCGGCAACCTCTCGGTGACCGGCCTGCCGATTGCGGGCCACACCCACGATCACGACGACTAAGAAAAACATCTCAAGCATGTGAGGATCGGCACGCAGGACACGAGGACGAGCAACTCTTCTTCGTGTCCCGTGTGCGGCTTTCGTGTTGTCGCGGGTGCCGGCCCGACGACCCCCGACCCGCCTGCGATACGGCGGTAGCCCCGTTACACCACACCGGGGCGTGG
>JAYUQC010000229.1:0-55965 GCA_043759735.1 Rhodoferax sp. | reverse complement strand
ATGCTGTCGCGGTCCATCACCGCGCCGGTGTCGATGCTGAGGGCGTCGAAGCCCACCACGCTGGCATCGGCCAGTGTCACGGTGCGTGCCGCGGCGTCGATCTGCACGGCAGCCTGTTGCACGAAGTGGGCGCCGGCGCGCGCGGCCAGCGGCGCGACGGCGATGGTGGCTTGGTCTGCCTTGTAGTGCCCGGCCACCACACCGGGCACCATGCCGGAATAAACGAGCTGCGCAAACGGCGACACCAACGTCACCCGCGCAGCGGGCATCGGCTCGTGCGCGAGATCGAGCAACACCTGTGCGTGCGCGTGGCCCGCACCGAGCAGCAACAGGTGCTTCACGGGCGCGCGCGCGCAGCGAGAGGCGTCATCAAGGTTCGAGCACCAGGTCGGCCACGTGCGCCAGGCTGTGGCCGTGGGTGTTGTCGGCGTCGGCCCCCACGGCCACGCCGGTCACCAGCGGCACCTCTTTGCTTTCGTCGCCGAACAATTCGATGAAGTCGGCCGCCAGGTTGCGGTTTTCGGGTGTCCACTGGTGCAGCCGCGCCGGCCCGCTCTCGAGCACCTTGTAGCGCACCCGTTTCGTGAAGGCATTCGGAATGGCGGTGCCCACGGGCAGGTGCGCGTCCCACACATAACAGATGGTGGCGGCCGGCAAAGGCTCGCTCGACTGGGTGCGCACCGCGCGCAGCAACTGGCGCTCGACAAAGGGCACCTTGTCGAGTGGCAGGTCGAAAAACAAGCAGACCTTCAGCGCGGTGTCGTCGCCGGACTTGGTGCGCAGGTCGTCGTCTTCGATGAGCTTGTCGGCGCGCCACAGCCAGCTCAGGCGCGCCACCGCGCGCGCCGGGCTCAGCGGGTAGACGAGGTTGCCGTAGGAGTTGTCGGCCTCGATGCGCAGCGCACGCCGGCCTTCGAGATCGATCACGTTGAACCTGGTGAACGGCTTGCGCTGGTTCGGCAGGCCCGCCACGTGCCAGGGCGCGAGCGGCGCCGCGCCGGGCGCGCCGAAAGGCAGCGGCGTGTCGGCGTGCGCAGCCGGGAAGGCGCAGGCCACGCACAAGCTGGTGAACCACTTCATCGGGTGATTCTGCTTCACGCCGCAGGCGCGTGTGCAGTGCGGCACAGCCACGTCCGGCAGCGTGTCAACGTCGGGCGGTTTGGCCGGGCACGAGGTAGGGCGCGGCCTGTTCGGCGCGCTGGCCACACACCCACGCACGCAGCCGCGGGATCAGGAACCGGTCGAGCGACCAGCGGCCCGGGCCCCACAGCAGCAGCGCAAGCAGCAGGCTGCCCCAATACACGTGGGCCATCAGGGCCGGGGCGGGCACGTCCATCAGGCTCAGCACCGCCACGCCGTTGATCACCGACAGGCCGAGCGCGGCAAACCGCCCGAACAGGCCCAGCATCAGCAGCACGGGCAGCACGAGCTCGCCGCCGGTGCCGAGCCAGGCGGCCACGGTCGGGCTGAGCAGCGGCACGTGGTATTCGTCGGTGAACAGCGCGAGCGTGGTGTCCCAGTCGCGCAGCTTGGTGAGGCCGGAGGCGAAGAACACCGAAGCGACATACCAGCGCGCGGCCAGCTGGGCCGCGGCCTGCAGCCACGTGAGCGAAGCGGCGCCGCGTTCGATGAACAACCAAAGTCGTGCAAGCGGAGTGTGGGGGGCCATGCCGGTTCCTCGGAGAGAAGCTCCAGCTCAGTCGTGCAACACCGCCACACCTTTCAGCCACTGCCCTTGCACGGCCAAGCCCAACCAGCGGGCGAAGTCGAACGACTCACCCGCGTTTTGAAGGGCGACCGACAGGTTCGCGCGAGCGAGCAGGCTGGCGACCCAGTCGGCATCGGCTTGCGTCAGCACGACCGCTTGCGCCCGCCAGCCCTGGCGCACGACCAGCACCTGCTCGCCGTGTGCTGCGTCGAGCGCTGCGCGCACGTTTGCAAAAGCAGCCTCGCTCTGCGCCGCGTCGACCCGGTGCGCGGCGTGGATGGTGCCGATGGGCCAGCGCGAGCGCAAAAAGGCGGTGCCGGGCATCAGCTGCATCGCCAACAAGGCCGGGTCGGTGGATTCGAGCAGCGCGAGCGAAGCGCCATCGAACACCGCATCGGCCGCACGCTCGTTGTGGTGCAGCGCCAGATCGAGCCGGGCGCAATCGCCGAGCCAGGGCCAGCGCGCCATGGCGGCGTGCGCGTCGAGCCACGCCGGGAACTCGCCGCCCCACTCGGCCACGTCGCCGCGCGGCGGCGGGTGGGCGCGCCAGAATTCGAAGGCCAGGTGCTGGAAATTCTCTTCGCCGACCATTGGTTGAACGGTCGCGAACACGGCGCCCAGCGCGCGTTCGGCCAGCGCTTCGGCGTTGGCGCGGTAAGCCTCCAGGCCACGGGCAACTCGGGCCGGCGGCTCGCGGACCGAGAGCGGCGCCCCCTGCCCCGCGATGGCAGCGAGCAGCGCGCTCTGGCGTCGGGCTTCGTGCGATACGTTCATGCGGCGGTGGCCTTCGCCATCAACGCACCGGCATGTTCAGCTTCGCCCAGCAACACGGCGAAAGCCGGCAGGTCGGTGTCCCACTCGACCAGCGTGGGCACGGCACCGAAGCGCTGCAGCGCGTGTTCGTAGACGCGCCAAACGCCAGGCCGCACGCGGCTGCCGTGGTCGTCGATGACGATGTCTTGAGCTTCGCTGTAGCCGGCGAGGTGGATCTCGCCGACGATGCCGAGCGGCAGCGCATCCATGAACGCGCAACACGCAGCGACAGGGTCGTTCGCACCCGCATTGAGCGCGTTGACCATCAGGTTGTTGACGTCGAGCAGCATGCCGCAACCAGCGCGCCGGCAGAGCTGCGCAAAAAACTCGGGCTCGCTCATCGAGTCGTCGGCGAACGAGACGTAGGCCGACAGGTTCTCGACCAGCATCGGCCTGCGCAAACGTTCCTGCGCCTGCATGACGTTGCCGACCATGATGGCCAGCGCTTCGTCGGTGAATGCGATCGGCAGCAGGTCGCTGGCGTGAACGACCGGCCCGCCCGGCCGGAGCGGTGCGCGGGCAAAACACGAGTGATCGGAAACGCGCACCGGCTCGATGCGCTGGACCAGCCGTTCGAGCCGGTCGAGGTGCCACGGGTCGAGCCCCGCGGCCGAGCCGAGCGCCAGGCCCACACCGTGCAGGCTGACCGGGTACAGCGCGCGGGCCTGGTGCAACACGGCCAGCGCAGCGCCGCCGTCGGCGAAGAAGTTCTCGGAATGGACTTCGACGAAGCCGAGCGGCGGCGGTGCGCCGAACAGCTCGGCGTAATGGGGCTGGCGCAGGCCGATGCCCGCACCGGCCGGAGCGATCTGACCGGCCAAGTCAGGTCACTTCTTCATCGCCGCCTTGGCTTCTTCTGCGCTCTTGCCGCCCATCTTGGCGCAAGTGCCCTTGGCGACGTAGTTCCACTCGTCCGGGGCCATGGCGGTTTTGGCTTGGCCGGCGCAAGAGTGCGAACCCGACAGGTTGGCGCAGTCATTGGCGCCCGCCTTGGCGATGCCGTAGCACTTTTCCTTGCCTTTGTCCTGGGCCTGCGCGCTGCCGGCGCCGGCCAGGCCGAGAGCCAGCACGGAGGCCAGGGCGGACGAGAGAATGAGACGCTGAGACATGTTGATGCTCCTTCAAGAGGGTTGGGTGCGGTTGAACGAAAGCGATGAGCGCCGGGCAGCCCACCCACCGCGGCGCGGCAACATGCCTTCAGTCAACCGCGGACACCGAATTCTTACAGGTCAGCCGTGGCATCGACGCGATGAGCCCCGTTATGGCCGCAACCCGGTGGCCCGGGCGCGGCGGGCCGGGGCTGAACGGGCACACTGTGAGGATCCGCACCCCAACCGAGCATCTACCGTGACCCACCCTACCCTGTGGCGCTTGAGTGCCGTTGAACTGGCCGAATGCATCCGCGCACGCGACTTCAGCTGCGTTGACGTCACGCACAGCGTGCTGGCCCGCATTGCCGAGGTGAACCCGCGCATCAATGCCCTGGCCGAGGTGATGGCCGACGCGGCCGTGGCCGCCGCGCAGGCTGCCGACCAGGCGCTGGCACGCGGCGACACGTTGGGCCCGTTGCACGGCGTGCCGGTGAGCGTGAAGGTCAACGTTGACTGCGCCGGCCACGCCACCACCGACGGCGTCCAGGCCAACCACGACAACCTCGCCACGACCGATTCACCCGTGGTGGCGCACTTGAAGAACGCCGGCGCCGTGATCGTGGGGCGCAGCAACACGCCGGCCTTCAGCCTGCGTTGGTTCACCGACAACGACTTGCACGGCCGCACGCTCAACCCGTTCAACTCAAACGTTACACCCGGCGGCAGCAGCGGCGGCGCAGCCGCGGCGGTGGCCATGGGCATGGGGCCCATTGCGCATGGCAGCGACTACGGCGGCAGCATTCGCTACCCGGCCTGGGCTTGCGGCGTGGTGGGCCTGCGTACCACGGTGGGCCGGGTGGCGGCGTACAAGGCCAGTGCGCCCAGCCGCCTGATCAGCAACCAGCAAATGAGCGTGCAAGGGCCGCTGACACGCAGCGTGGCCGATGCGCGGCTGGCGCTGGAGGTGATGGCCCAGGCCAGCCCGTTCGACCCGCAGTGGGTGCCCGCGCCGCTGAGCCATGCCGACAGCGCCGCGCCGCGGCGTGTGGCGATGTTCAAGCGCCACGCGGCGTTCGACGTGGACGCCACGGTCAGCGCCGCCGTGGCACAGGCGGCCGACTGGCTGGCCGCAGCCGGCTACGCGGTGGACGAGGTCGAGCCGCCACACTTTGAAGCCGGCGCCCATTTGTGGCGCCACCTGGTGATGCACGACATGCGCCGCGCCGGCCAGCCGGCGATCGAACGCCTGGGCGACGCGGCTGTGCAGTCTGCCCTGCGGGGTTACATGGCAGGCTTGCCCGTGTGGGGGCGCGACGAGTACCTGGAAGGCCTGGTGCAGCGCTTCAACATCTGCCGCGACTGGGCGCTGTTCTTCGAGCAATACCCGGTGCTCTTGCTGCCCAACAGTTGGCAGCGCCAGTTCGCCATCAATGCCGACAACGGCAGCCCGGAGCAGGTGCACAAACTGCTGGCTGCACAGGCGCCGCTGCTGGGCACGGCGATGATGGGCCTGCCCGGCTTGAGCGTGCCCACGGGTTTGGTGGATGGTTTGCCGGTGGGCGTGCAGATCTGCACGGCACGGTTTCGGGAAGACATCGCCCTGCGCGCCGGTGAAGTGATCGAGCACGCAGCCCGGTTTTCGGCGCTGGACATGCTGGCAGATAAGAGCCTGTGAAGAGAGCCTGAGAAGATATGAGCGCCATGGACGACACCGACCGTGCCTTGATTTCCATGCTGCGCAAGGATGCGCGCACCAGCGTGGCCGCGCTGGCGGCCAAGCTCAAGGTCTCGCGCGGCACCGTGACCAACCGGCTGCGCAAGCTTGAAGACGAGCACGTGATCGTGGGCTACACCGTGCGGCTGCGCCCCGATGCCGAACCCAACCAGATACGCGCCTGGATGGGGGTGGTGGTCGAGGGCAACCAGACCCGCGCCGTGCTGGCCAGCCTGCTCGGCGAGCCTGGCGTGGCCGCACTGCATGACACCAATGGCCGCTGGGACTTGCTGGCCGAGCTGCGCGCCGAATCGAACGCCGAGCTGTCGGCCGTGCTGGAACGGGTGCGGCTGATCAAGGGCATTGCCAGCACGGAGACGAGCATCTTGCTGGCCACCTATCGGTAGGCACATCAACGCGCTGAATCAGGGTTTGAAGCAGGCGGCCAGCCGCCTCGCGGTGCTATGGTTTGCGCCCTTCATTCAATCAACGCTGGAGCGACACATGGCCAACCCTGCAAGCAAGTTTGTATGGTACGAATTGATGACCAGCGACCTGGCGGCCGCTGAGAAGTTCTACAAGGAAGTGGTCGGCTGGAAAATGGAAGACAGCGCCATACCCGGAATGAAGTACACCCATCTGATGGCCGGCAACACCTCGGTGGGCGGGATGATGACGCTGCCGGATGACGCCAAGAAGATGGGCGCCCCGCCGGCCTGGATGGGGTACGTGGGCGTGGCCGATGTCGATGCCAGCGCCGCCGCAATCAAGGCCGCCGGCGGCGCCGTGCACAAGGCGCCCGAAGACATTCCGGGCGTGGGCCGGTTCGCGGTGGTGGCCGACCCGCAAGGCGCGTCATTCATGCTCTTCAAGGGCAACATGGACGAAGCGCCACCCGCGCCGCCGGCTGCCACACCCGGCACGGTGGGCTGGCATGAGCTGCATGCGGCCGATGGCGCCAAGGCCTGGGATTTCTACGCCAGCCAGTTTGGCTGGACCAAAGACACCGCCATGGACATGGGCCCGATGGGCGTGTACCAGCTCTTCGCTGCGGGCGGCGAAGCCATGGGCGGCATGATGACCAAGATGCCCGCACAGCCCGTGCCGGCCTGGCTGTACTACTTCAACACCGACGCCATTGACGCCGCGGCCAAGCGCGTCACCGATGGTGGTGGCCAGGTCGTCAACGGCCCGATGGAGGTGCCCGGCGGCAGTTGGATCATCAACGCCATCGACCCGCAAGGCGCCATGTTTGCGCTGGTGGCGCCGAAGCGCTGATGACTTTGCTGCAACCCGTTCAAGGCGCTGGTTTCAAGCCTTGAACGGGTTTTCAATGCGCAGGCCGTCTATGCGCTGGCCGTGTTGCATGTCTTCAGTTAACAGCCGCTTGCAACCGGCTTCGAGCGCGGCGGCGACGATCAATGCATCGTAGAAGCTGAAACCCAATCGGGCTTGCAGGCGCAGCGCCGCGCCATACAACCCGGGGCTGGGCATGACCCGCCACAGCGGCAGCAGCGAGTGCTGCAAAAACGCCTGGGCTTCGTCGCCGCTCAAGGGCTTGGACAACTTGCCGGTGAGCACGCGCAAGGTTTCTTGCACGACCTGAAAGCTGATGCAGCCGCGATCTGTTTCGATGGCGGAGTCAATCAACCCGCGGGCCAGCGTGCGCTTGCGTTCGTCGCGCGGGTCGAAGAGGTAGATGAAGACGTTGCTGTCGAGAAAGTCAACGCTCATTCATCTCGTCCCGCGTGAACTTTCGACCCCCGGTGCTGACCTTGCCTTGCAACTCGTCCATCAACGTGCGAAAGCGCTGCACCCGCTGTTTGCGCGCGTACTGCGCCAGCCACAGCCTGAACTGCTCGTTCAAGGTGGTGTTGTCTGATTTGGCCTGCGCCCGAGCGGCTTCGATCACGTCTGCTTCTGCGCTGAGGGTGATGTTGCGCATGGTGGGGCCCCGAAGTATCAACACTGTTCAGTGTACACGACACCTCCCACACTATTGCCAACATCACGCCAGCGTCATCAAGCTCGCATTGCCCCCCGCCGCAGCGGTGTTGATGCTCAGCGAGCGCTCGGTCACCAGCCGTTGCAGCGGCACGCGCGGCTCACCTGCCGCCAGCCCAGTCAGGCTGACGATCGGCCCGGGGCGGTGGGCCAGCTTGGCCGCCACCGCCAACAGCGACGCCGCGGGGCCGTGGTGCAGCACGGCGTCGAAGGCCACGCTGGCGTGGGCCCAGTCCTGGGCCAGCGAGATGTGCTCGCGCACATCCAGCGGCAAACGCTCGCACAAGGCGTGGCCGTCAGCCGGCCACACGGCGTGGCTGCCCACGGCCAGCACGGCGGCCAGTTGCGCCAGGCGGGCGCTGTCGGTCTCGGCCAGGCACAACACGGCCTCGCGCGGCAGCACGGCGTAAAGGTTGGCTTCGCCCGTGGGGCCGGGCAGGCCCAGCCACTGGCCCACGGGCGAATCGGCCTGCGCCTGGTCGCACTGCGCAGCCAGCACACCCAGGCCTTTGGCCTGGGCCCAGTGGCGCAAGCTGCGCAGCGCGTGTTGCACCGCGTCGCCGCCGGTCGCCCCATTCAGGCCGCGCACCGGCACCGCCGTGGCCACCCCGCTGTGTGCCACGGCCAGGCGCGCGGCCTGCACCGGGCTGTGCGCCAGCAGGCGCAACAGGTACAGCGGCCCGCCAGCCTTGGGGCCGGTGCCTGACAGGCCTTCACCGCCAAACGGCTGCACGCCGACCACCGCGCCGACGATGTTGCGGTTGACGTAGACATTGCCCGCTTTCGACGCGACGAGCACCTGGGCCACGGTTTCGTCAATGCGCGTGTGCACGCCCTGCGTCAAACCATAGCCGGTGGCGTTGACGGCTTGAAGCGTGGCGGCGAGCTGGTGGCGCGGGTAGCGCAGCAGGTGCAGCACGGGGCCAAAAACTTCACGTTCGAGATCAGCCACGCGGTCGATCTCGATCAAGGTCGGCGCCACGAAGCAGCCTTGCGCTGCGGCTTGCGCCGGCAAGTCAGCCCGCCACACGCGCAGGCCGCGTGCGGCCATGGCCTGCACATGGGCTTCAATGCCGGTTTGCGCCTCGGCGTCGATCACCGGGCCCACGTCCACCGCCAGCTCGCGCGGGTCGCCGATCTGCAATTCCTGCACGGCACCCTTGAGCAAGTCGGTGATGCGTTCCGCCACATCCTCCTGCACACACAGCAGGCGCAGCGCGGAGCAACGCTGGCCGGCGCTGTCGAACGCCGAGGCCACGACGTCGGCCACCGCCTGCTCGGCCAGCGCCGATGAATCCACCACCATGGCGTTCTGGCCGCCGGTTTCGGCAATCAAGGGCACGGCCTGGCCGCGGGCGGTGAGGCGCGTGGCCAAGGTGCGCTGCAGCAGGCGTGCCACTTCCGTGGAGCCGGTGAACAGCACGCCCTGGGCCCGCCCATCAGCCACCAGCGCGGCACCCACGGTGGCCCCGCGGCCGGGCAGCAGTTGCAGCGCGCCGCGCGGCACGCCGGCACCGTGCAGGGCACGCACCGCCGCCGCCGCCACCAGCGGCGTTTGCTCGGCCGGCTTGGCCAGCACCACGTTGCCCGCAGCCAGCGCCGCCGCCACCTGGCCGGTGAAGATGGCCAGCGGAAAGTTCCACGGGCTGATGCACACCACCGGGCCGAGCGGCACATGGCTGTCGTTGTTGAAATCGCGCCGCACCTCGGCGGCGTAGTAGCGCAGAAAGTCCACCGCCTCGCGCACCTCGGCCACGGCGTTGGCGCAGGTCTTGCCGGCTTCGCGCACGAGCAGGGGCACCAGCTCGAAGGCGCTGGCTTCGAGCCGCGCCGCAGCGTCTTGCAGGGTGGCGGCGCGCTGCGCGGGCGGCGTGGCCGCCCAGGCGGGCGCGGCCTGCGTGGCCGCGTCGAGGGCGGCTTGTACATCGGCCAGCGTGGCTTCATGCACCTGGCCCACCACGTCAGCATGGCGGGCCGGGTTGCGCACAGCTTGCGCTGGGCCCCGCACGCAGCCACCGGCGAGCAACGGTTCGGCCAGCCACGGCCGCGCAGCATCTGCCGTGAAGGCGCTGCGCAGCGCGGCCAGGGTGCGCTCGTCATTCAGATCCTGGCCCATCGAGTTGGCACGGTCGCTGCCGAACAGCGCCACCGGCAAGGCGATCGCCGGGTGCGGCGCGCCGCACACGCCGTCGCTGCGGGCGCTGGCTTGAACCGTCAGCACCGGGTCTTGCACCAGCGCTTCGAGCGCCACGTCTTCGTCGGCGATGCGGTTGACGAACGAGCTGTTGGCACCGTTTTCCAGCAGCCGGCGCACCAGGTAGGCCAGCAGGGTTTCGTGCGTGCCCACCGGGGCGTAGATGCGGCAAGGCCGGCCCAGGCCGCCGGCGGCCATCGCGCGCACGACTTGCTCGTACAGCGGCTCGCCCATGCCGTGCAGGCACTGGAATTCGTATTCGCCGCCTGCAAAACCAGCGCCGGCCAGGGTGTGCAGGGCGGCCAGCGACTGCGCGTTGTGGGTGGCGAACTGCGGGAACACGGCGTCGGGTGCAGCCAGCAGTTTGCGCGCGCAGGCGATGTAGGCCACATCGGTATAGGGCTTGCGCGTGTACACCGGGTAACCGGCCTGGCCTTCGACCTGGGCACGCTTGATTTCACTGTCCCAGTACGCCCCTTTGACCAGCCGCACCATCAGGCGGTGGCCGCTGCGCCGGGCCAGGTCAATGATGAAATCGACCACCGCCGGGCAGCGCTTCTGGTAGGCCTGGATGACGAAGCCGATGCCGTTCCAGCCAGCCAGCGCAGGCTCGAAGCACAGGCGCTCCAGCAGCTCAAGAGACACTTCCAGGCGATCTGATTCCTCGGCGTCGATGTTCAGGCCGATGTCGTGGTGCCGGGCCAGTTTTGCCAGTTGCGCCAGGCGCGGATACAGCTCGGCCATCACACGCTCAATCTTCGCGCGTACATAGCGCGGGTGCAGGGCTGAAAGCTTGATCGAGATACCCGGCCCGGCAATGATGCCGCGGCCCGCTGCGGCCGCGCCAATGGCGTGAATGGCCAGCTCGTAGGCGGCAAAATAACGTTCGGCGTCAGCCGCTGTCATGGCCGCTTCGCCAAGCATGTCGTACGAATAGCGAAAGCCCTGGGCTTCGCGCTCGCGGGCGTTGTCCAGCGCCTGGGCAATGGTCTGGCCGGTGACGAACTGCTCTCCCATCATGCGCATGGCCATGTCCACGCCCTTGCGGATCAGCGGCTCGCCGCCACGCGCCACCACGCGCTTCAGCGTGGCGCTCAAGCCGGTGTCGCTGTGCGTGGCCACCAGCTTGCCGGTGAGCAGCAGGCCCCAGGTCGCGGCGTTGACGAACAGCGACGGGCTCTGGCCCAGGTGCTGCTGCCAGTCGGCGTCGCCAATCTTGTCGCGGATCAGCGCGTCGCGCGTGGCGGCATCGGGGATGCGCAGCAGCGCCTCGGCCAGGCACATCAGCGCCACGCCTTCTTGCGAGCTGAGTGCAAATTCCTGCAGCAACCCCTGCACCAGCCCGGCGCGGCCGCCGGAGCGGCCCGCCTCGCGCACACCGCGGGCCAGGCGCAAGGCCAGCGCCTGCGCCGCGGTGGCCTGCGCCGGTTCGAGCCGGGCCTGTTCAAGCAGGCCCGGCAGCAGCTCGGGCTCGGGGCTGCGGGTCAGAGCCGTGATGGCGGCACGCAGCGGTGACTCATTCAGCAGCGGCGTCAACAAAACGTGCGATGGGGTCAAGGCAACCCTCCCAGGGGCGATGCGGTTTCAGGATGCAGTGGCCGCCGTGCCGGGCATCGCCCGTACGCCGCGCTGTTCACGGTGCAACAGGCCGAACAGGTTCTTCGGGTCGGCGCTGTGCGCCACGAGTTGAACGATATCGCCAATGCCCAGCTCGGCAGCGGTGTCGCGCATGAAGGTCAGGGCTGAATGGTCTTCGAGCGCAAAGCCGACGGAGTCAAACACCGTCACCTGCGCGGCGCTGGTGCGGCCGGCGGCCTGGCCGCTAAGCACGCGCCAGATTTCAGTCACGGCAAAGTCGGCCGGCATCTGCTGGATCTCGCCTTCGATGCGGGTCTGCGGCTCGTACTCCACGAACACGCTGGCCGCTTCGAGCACCCCGCGGTGCAACTCGGTCTTGCCCGGGCAGTCGCCGCCCACGGCATTGATGTGCATGCCGGGATCGATCATCGCGGGCGTGAGGATGGTGGCGTTGGTCTTGTCAGCCGTGACGGTGGTCACGATGTCGGCGCCGCGCACCGCAGCCGCCGTGCTGGTGGCGATTTGCACGGCCAGGCCCTGGCCAACGAGGTTGGCCGCCAGCTTGGCGCTGGCCGCTGGGTCGGTGTCGAACAGGCGCAGCTCGCGGATGCCGACCAAATCTCGAAACGCCAGGGCCTGGAACTCGCTTTGCGCGCCGTTGCCGATGAGCGCCATGCTGCGGCTGCCCGCTCGTGCCAGCGCACGCGCAGCCACGGCGCTCATGGCGGCAGTGCGAATCGCGGTGGTCAACGTCAACTCAGACAGCAGCCGCGGCGCGCCGGTGGCCACATCGGCCAGCACGCCAAAGGCCATCACGGTGGGCAGGCCGGTGCGGGTGTTTTTGGGGTGGCCGTTGACGTACTTGAAGGCGTACTGCGTGGCGTCGGCAATCGGCATCAGCTCGATCACGCCGTCTTGCGAGTGGCTGGCCACGCGGGCGGTCTTGTCGAATTCATGCCAGCGCAAACAGTCGGCTTCGATGCGCTGCGCCACACCGGCCAGGCAGGCTGACAAACCTTTGCGCCGAACCAGTTCGATCATGTGCTGGACGCTGAGGTAAACGGTGGTGGGGAAAGGCTTGCTTGACATGACCGCGCTCCTGCACTTGAGTTGCAATGGAGTCTGGCCAAGGCCCGTGGCAGGCGGAAGCGGCAATTTGGCAGCGTTTGGCTGCCGGTTCTGGCTTATCGGCAAGGTGTCTTGCCGTTTTGCACAAAGGCGCGTGGCGAAAGCGCAGGCCGCGCAAGGGCATGGCTTACGTACCGAACGTCAATGCCATGGCACACCCCATAACGTGACGCTTGACTTTCTGCGGCCGCGCCTGCACAGCGGTTAAACACCAGACGGCACAGCGCTACTCACCAAAGTCCAGCGGCAAGCCCACGTAGTTTTCAGCGATCGTGCGCAAGCCCGACTGGGAATGCAGCAGGTAGTCCAGCTCGGCCTGCTGCATCTTGGCCACGATCGGGCTGTCATCAGGGAAGTTGTGCATCAGGCCGGTGAACCACCACGAAAAGCGCTCGGCGCGCCAGATGCGGCGCAGGCAGCGCTGCGAATAGCTGTCGATGCCGGCTGCGCTTTGTTCTTGATAAAACTCGATGAAGGCGTTGGACAGGTATTTGACGTCGCTGGCCGCCAGGTTCAACCCTTTTGCACCGGTGGGCGGCACGATGTGGCCGGCGTCACCGGCCAGGAACAGGCGGCCAAAGCGCAGGGGCTCGGTGACGAAACTGCGCAACGGGGCGATGCTCTTTTCGAGCGACGGGCCTGTCACCAGGCGTTGGCGGCCTTCATCGTCGAGCCGCAAACGCAGCTCCTGCCAAAAGGCGTCGTCACTCCAGGCTTCAATCTTGTCGGTCAGCGGCACTTGCAGGTAGTAGCGGCTGCGCGTCTTGCTGCGTTGCGAACAAAGGGTGAAGCCGCGCGGGCCGTTGCCATAGACGAGCTCATCCGACACCGGCGGCGTGTCACTCAACACGCCCAGCCAACCGAAGGGGTAGACCTTCTCGTATTCGGTGATCGCGCCGCGCGGCACGCTGGCCCGGCACACGCCGTGGAAACCGTCGCAGCCGGCGATGAAGTCGCAGCTGATTTCATGCGTTAACCCGCCTGTTTCATAGGTTACCCGCGGGCGGGTGCTGTCGAAGTCGTGCACGGCCACGTTGGCCGCCTCGTACACCGTGGGCAGGCCGGCCGCGGCGCGGGCCTGCATCAGGTCGCGCGTCAGTTCAGTTTGGCCGTACACGGTGACGTGCTTGCCGCCGGTCAGGCCGTGCAGGTCGATGCGGTGGCGCCGGCCGCCCACCAGCATCTCGAAGCCGTGGTGCACCAGGCCTTCGCTGAGCAGTCGCGCGCCCACGCCGGCTTGCACCAGCAAATCAGTGGTCACCTGTTCAAGCACACCCGCACGAATGCGGCCGCGCACGTAGTCGCCGGTCTGGCGTTCGAGCACGATGGCGTCAATGCCGGCTCGGTGCAGCAGTTGCCCCAGCAGCAGGCCTGATGGGCCGGCGCCAATGATGGCAACCTGGATTCGGGTGGTTGGCATGGGCAAGAGACTCCAGCTCAGTTCAAGGTGCGCGCCCCGCCATGCTGGGCAGTTGCGCGCGTTTGATCAGCCGCGTTTCCTGCGCCACGATGAGGTGGCCCGAGGCCGCCATGTCCTTGGCAAAGTCGGGGTGCGCGTCGCGCGCGGCACAGCGTTGTTCATGGTCGGCCAGGCTGTCGTAGCCCCACAGGTGGACGAACTGGTTCAATGGGCCGACATGGCTGGTCCAGAAGCCCAGCGGGTGGCCCAGTGTTTGCAGCAGCACGGGCATGGCCACGCGGTCGAACACCTCGAGCAGCGCCACCCGCGCACCCACCGCGGCCAGGCCCTGCGCCACGGCCGCGCCGATGCCGCTGCCCGCGCCACTGACCCCGCACACGCAGCCGCCCAGGCCCAGCCAATCGGTGTGCGCAGCAGCGGCAGGTGCGGCGGTGCGTGTGGTCATGCTGGGGTCATGCGAGTGTTGGGTAGCGGGCGGTGGCGGGCGGTGGCGGAAGGTGGCGCGGCGTGGCGGCGTCATTCTGTCGCAGCCCAGGCGGCCCACTGCCGCTGTGGCGCCCATCCAGTGCGCTGTTAGCACGCCGCGAGGGGCTTGCTCGGCATTGCCTTAGACTGCCGCCGCATCCCAACCCCAAGCCCGACAAGCTCCTAGCCAAAAAGATGCACGCTCCCGGCAACCTGTATGTCGTCGCCGCCCCCAGCGGGGCGGGCAAGTCCAGCCTGGTCAACGCCTTGCTGGAACTCGATTCGCACCTGGCGGTGTCTGTATCGCACACCACGCGCGCACCGCGCGGGCAAGAGCAGGACGGGCGCGAGTACCACTTCATCGACGAGGCCGCCTTTCAAGCCAAGGTGCAACAGGGTGATTTCTTTGAATGGGCGCAGGTGCATGGCCATCTGTACGGCACCTCCAAGCAAGCCATTGCCGAGCCGCTGGCCGCCGGCACTGACATGGTGCTGGAAATCGACTGGCAGGGCGCGCTGCAGATACGCAAGCTGTTCCCCAGCGCGGTGCTGATCTTCGTCCTGCCGCCGAGTTGGCAGGAACTGCAACAACGCTTGCAGCGCCGCGGCGAAGACGGCCCGGCCGTGATCGAACAACGCCTGGCCAATGCGCGTGTCGAGGTGGCCCAGGCGCGGCACTTCGACTTTGTTATCATCAACGCCTTGTTCGAGACGGCGCTTTTTGACTTGAAAACCGTCGTCCATTCGCAGCGCCTCAAATATGCGGCGCAATTACGCAACAAGGCCCAGGTGTTCAGCGCGCTGGGTTTGGTCTGAAACCCCTCACTGCACAGGCACCCCAAAAGGGACGCACACACATGGCCCGCATCACCGTTGAAGATTGCTTGAGCAAGATCCCCAACCGCTTCCAGCTCGTGCTGGCCGCCACCTACCGCGCGCGCATGCTCAGCCAAGGCCACGCGGCCAAGATCGAAACCAAGAACAAGCCCGGCGTCACCGCGCTGCGCGAAATCGCCGCCGGCGAAGTGGGTATCGAAATGCTGCGCAAGGTGCCGATCTGATCGAGGCGCACCCCACTCCCATCGAGGGCGCCCACGGGCGCCCTTGTTGTTTGGGCCCACGCAGAAGGGCGGCCCGCAAAAGCCGCTAAATTAGCCGCATGGGTCTTCGTTCTCTGGCCGCCGAACTGCTGCCCGCGTCGCTGCTGCAACGCGGTGCGCCACCCAGCGCCAAACCCAGCCCGCAGGCCAACAGCTTTGCCGACCTGACCGACAAGCTGAGCTACCTGGGCAAAGCCGATCTGCGGCTGGTGCGCGACGCCTACAAGTTTGCCGACGAGGCCCACCTGGGCCAGCTGCGGGCCAGTGGCGAGCCCTACATCACCCACCCCCTGGCGGTGGCCGGCATGGTGGCTGAATGGCGCCTGGACGCCCAGGCAGTGATGGCCGCGCTGATGCACGATGCCATGGAAGATTGCGGCATCACCAAGGTGGAGTTGATCGAGCGCTTCGGCGCGCCCACCGCCGAATTGGTGGACGGCCTGACCAAGCTGGACAAGCTGCAGTTTTCCACCCGCGAAGAGGGCCAGGCCGAATCTTTTCGCAAGATGCTGCTGGCCATGGCCCGCGACGTGCGGGTGATCCTGGTCAAGCTGGCCGACCGGCTGCACAACATGCGCACCATGTCGGCCATGCCGCCAGCCAAGCGGGGCCGGATTGCGCGCGAGACCCTGGACATCTACGCGCCCATCGCCCACCGGCTAGGCCTGAACACGATCTACCGCGAGCTGCAGGAGCTGTCCTTCGAGCACCTCTATCCCTGGCGCCATGCGGCCCTGGCCAAGGCAGTGCAGAAGGCCCGCGGCTATCGACGCGACATCGTCGAGCGGGTGCGGCGAGATGTGGAAAAGGCCTTTACCGACCACAAGATCAAGGTGCAGGTCTCGGGCCGCGAGAAGACCATCTACAGCATCTACCGCAAGATGCGCCAGAAGCATGCCGGCTTTGCCCAGGTGACCGACATCTTCGGCTTCCGCATCGTGGTGCCCAACCTGATGGATTGCTACCTGGCGCTGGGCACCCTGCACCAGTTGTACAAGCCGGTGCCGGGGCGCTTCAAGGACTACATCGCCATCGCCAAGGTCAATGGCTACCAGAGCCTGCACACCACCCTGGTCAGCCCGCTGGGCACGGCGGTGGAGTTCCAGATCCGCACCGAGCCCATGCATGCGGTGGCTGAATCCGGCATTGCCGCGCACTGGCTCTACAAGCGCGATCCCAAGAACAGCGGCACCGGCGCACTGGAGGCCCAGCGCCTGGGCCGGATGTGGTTGAAATCCCTGCTCGACATCCAGGACGAAACCCGCGACGCGAACGAGTTTCTGGAGCACGTCAAGATCGACCTGGTGCCCGAGGCGGTGTATGTGTTCACCCCCATGAGCAAGATCCTGGCCCTGCCGCGCGGCGCCACGGTGGTCGACTTTGCCTATGCCATCCATTCCGACGTGGGCGACCACTGCGTGGCGGCCAAGGTCAATGGCGAGCCGGCCACGCTGCGCACCGAGCTTGCCAGCGGCGACGTGGTGGAAATCGTCACCGCGCCGGGCGCCCGGCCCAACCCCGGCTGGCTGAACTTTGTGCGCACCGGCCGGGCACGGTCCAAGATCCGGCACTTTCTCAAGACCATGGAGCACGAGGAGTCGCGCGGCCTGGGTGAAAAACTTCTGGCCCAGGCGCTGCGGGCCGAGGGTCTGCTGCTGCCCTCGGCCGAGCTCGAGGATGCCCCGGCGCAGGCGCTGTGGCAGCAATTGGCGCGCTGGAGCGGCTCTCGCAACCGAGCCGACCTGCTGGTCGACATCGGCCTGGGCCGCAAGATCGCGTCCATCGTGGCAAAGCGCCTGGCCCAGCAGATGGCCGAACGCGGCATCCGTCCCGACGCGGTGACGCTCACACTGAACCGCTTTGGCGCCGATGCGGCCGGCGCGCCGGCGCCCGGCGTGGTGATCGATGGCACCGAGGGTGCGTCGGTGCAGATGGCGCCTTGCTGTCGGCCGATCCCGGGCGATGGCATCCGCGGCTACCTGGGCCGTGGCGAGGGCCTGCGGGTGCACACCACCGATTGCAGCACCGGGCGGCGCCTGGCCGAGCGCGACCCCGAGCACTGGATCGGTGTGGATTGGGCTGAACAACCGGCCCGCAACTACGAGACCAGCGTGAAGCTGCTGGTCAAGAACGGCAAGGGTGTGCTGGCCCAGATTGCGGCGGCAGTGAGTGCGGCCGAGGCCGACATCAGCCACATCGAGATGGACAACGACGCCGCAGCCGACGTCACCGAGCTGCGCCTGCTGCTGGCGGTGCGCGACCGCCAGCACCTGGCCGATGTGCTGCGCATCGTCAAGCGCTCGCCGCCGGTGCTGCGCGCTGCGCGGGTCAAGCCTTAGCGACCGGGCGGCTGCCTCGGCCGGCTGGGCCGGCTGGGCCGGCTGGGCCGACGGATTCGGCGGGCGTGTTCGACAGGGTCCAGCGCTTGTGCTTCGGTATTAAGTCACACCCCGCACTGTAGGACGGCGCCTACATTCAGTGCCAGACCGCCAGACGCGGCACTTGCTCAGGGAAATACCACCGGCGCCCGCTTGCTTCTGCATCCGGGCGCCGAATGGTTTCTGGCCCGGGGTGGGCCACGCCGGTCCGGGCTCAAGGGCCCTGCGGGGCGGGATAACGCACTGCCACCACCTCCAGCGTCTCCACCCCGCCCGGGGTCTGCAAACGCACCTCGTCACCCTCGCGGGCACGCAGCAGGGCGCGGGCGATGGGCGAGATCCAGCTCACCTCGCCAGCCAGGTTGTCGGCCTCGTCGATGCCCTTGATGGTGATGGTGCGCTCCAGGCCCTGGCTGTTGGCATAGGTGACCGTGGCGCCGAAGAAGATCTGGTCGCTGCCATGGTGCAGGGCTGGGTCAGCGACCTCGGCAATGTCGAGCCGACGGGTGAGAAACCGGATGCGGCGGTCGATTTCGCGCAGGCGTTTCTTGCCGTAGAGGTAATCGCCGTTTTCAGACCGGTCACCGTTCTTGGCGGCCCAGGACACGATCTCGACCATCTTGGGGCGCTCGTCGTCGATCAAGGTCAGCAATTCGTCGCGCAAGCGCTGGTAGCCCGCCGGGGTCAGGTAGTTCTTGCTGCCGGCTGGCAAGGGGGGCAGCGCCGGGCCGCCCTCGTCGTCGTCGGCATCGCCTTCCGGCTCGCGGGTGAAGGCCTTGTTCACGTGGCAGCTGCCTGGTTTGCCTCGGCGCCCGGGGCCGCACGGCGCTGGGTGCGCCAGGCGCCGGGGGCCAGCCCGGTCCATTTGCGAAAGGCGCGGTAGAAGGTGCTGGCGTCATTGAAGCCCAGGCGCGCCGCGATCTGCACCACACTCAAACTCTCGGCGGCCAGATGCTGCAAGGCCAGGTCGCAGCGCACCTCGTCCTTGAGATGGCCCCAACTGGTGCCCTCGTCCTCCAGGCGGCGGCGCAGCGTGGCGCTGGACAGGCGCAGCTCTCGCGCCAGCAAGTCCAGGGTCGGTGCGGTGTCGCCCCGGTCGAGTGCTGCGCGGCACTGGCGCCGGGCGCGGTCGCTCAGGCCGGTGGTCACCACCTGCTTGAGAAACACCGACTGCGGCGCGTCCCGCAAAAAGGCCTTCAGGCCTGCTGGCGTGATCCTGACCGCGCCTTGCAGCACCCTGGCATCGAAGCTGATGGCGGTGGCGGCTGCGTCAAACCGGATCAGCGGCGTGAACATGCGCCGGTACTCGTCGGCATGCGGCGGCGCGGGGTGGCCCCAGTCCAGCCGCGCCAGGGGCACGCGCCGGCCCGCCATCCAGCACAGCAGGCCATGCACCATCACCAGCAGGGTTTCGTCGGCAAAGCGCCGGGCGTCCAGCGCATCGGCATCCCTGCGACCGGGTGCAATGCGGTTGGCCAAGGTGATGGTGGCCACCCCTGCCCCGGTGCGCAGACCCAGGCTGATCTCGTCCAGGCACAGCGCCAGGCCACGCAGGGCCAGCCGCAAGGCCGGGCCCACCCATTGCTGGCCCGCCAGCGCATGACAGAGCATGGCAAAACTGCCCACCTTCATGCGGCGGGCGTCGAGGCCGAAGAATTCGTCATCCAACAGCTGCGCCACGCCTATCCACAGCCGGGCAAAGGCCGCCGCCGGCACCCGGGCGCCGGCCTGGGCCAGGCAGGGCTCGTCGATACCGGCGTCCTGCAGGGCCATGCGCCGCTGGCCAGGCGACAAGGCCCGCAAGGCGCTGTGCACGAAGGCGGTGGACACGGTCGGCGCGCCGGCCAGGGCCCAGGCAGCGGGCAGACCCGACGCGCTGATGACAGGGGGGAGCATGGCCCGATTCTGGCAAATTGCGTCAGGCTTGTGAGCGTTCGCGCACTCGCTGCGCCTGGCTGGCGGATCTAGACTCGATGCCGGCCCGCGCCTGGTCCGTTTTGCAGGCGGCCAAGCCGCCCCGCCCAAACCGCCCAGGAGACCGCCGCCATGACCGATCTGACCGCCGAATACCAGGCCCTGGCCAATTACCGGCCCAAGCACAAGGTGCGATTCGTCACCGCCGCCAGCCTGTTCGACGGCCACGATGCAGCCATCAACATCATGCGGCGCATCCTGCAGGGCATGGGTGCAGAGGTGGTCCACCTCGGGCATAACCGCAGCGTGGATGAAGTCGTGACCGCGGCGCTGCAGGAGGATGTGCAGGGCATTGCGATCAGCTCCTACCAGGGGGGCCATGTCGAGTATTTCAAGTACATGGTCGACCTGTTGCGCGAGCGCGGTGGCGCCCATATCCAGGTTTTCGGCGGCGGCGGCGGCGTCATCGTGCCACCGGAGATTCGCGAACTGCACAGCTACGGTGTGGCACGCATCTTCAGCCCGGAGGATGGCCAGCGCATGGGCCTGGCAGGCATGATTGGCGAGATGGTGATGCGGTGCGACAAAGACCTGTCGGGCCTGGCGCCGACCAAGCTTGCGGCGATCCAGGGACACGGCCAGGACAACTGGCGTGCGCTGGCCCAGTTGATCACGGCTTTTGAGAGTAGTAACGCCGACCCACAGCTGTTGACCGCAATGCGCAAGGCTGCTGCGAACACCCAGGTGCCCGTGCTGGGCATCACCGGCACCGGCGGAGCCGGCAAGTCCAGTCTGACCGATGAGTTGATCCGTCGCCTGCGGCTGGACCAGGACGATCGCCTTCATGTGGCCGTCATCAGCATCGACCCGTCGCGGCGCAAGAGTGGTGGCGCCTTGCTTGGCGACCGGATCCGGATGAATGCGATCGGCCCCTGGGGTCATGACAAGGGCCAGCGCGTCTTCATGCGCAGCCTGGCCACGCGGGATTTCGGCTCGGAGATCAGCGCCTGCCTGCCCGATGTCATTGCCGCCGCGAAATGCGCCGGCTTTGACCTGGTGATCGTCGAGACCTCGGGTATCGGTCAGGGCGATGCGGCGATTGTTCCCCATGTCGATGTGCCGATGTATGTGATGACGCCGGAGTTTGGCGCTGCCAGCCAGTTGGAAAAAATCGACATGCTCGATTTCGCCGAGTTCGTTGCGATCAACAAGTTCGATCGCAAGGGCGCCCTGGACGCACTGCGCGACGTGGCCAAGCAAGTGCAGCGCAACAGGGAGGCGTTCACGACGCCGGCAGACCAGATGCCGGTGTTCGGCACCATGGCGGCGCGGTTCAACGACGATGGGGTGACGGCGCTGTACCAGGCCTTGTTGCCGCGGCTTAGGGCCTTGGGCCTGGCGGTGCAGGATGGCAGCCTGCCCCGGGTCGCGGTGCGCCATAGCACCAACCAGACGCCGGTGGTTCCCGCTGGGCGGGTCCGGTATCTGGCCGAAATCACCGATACGGTACGTGGTTACAAGGCGCGTACCCGCGCGCAGGCTGCGCTGGCGCGCGAGATTCAGCAGTTGCGCGCTGCTGGCAGGATGCTGCATGCCGCCAATCCGACCAAGGTGCGGGCGTTCGAGGCCGTCAATGACCTGGCCACGCAACGGGAATCCCGTCTCGGCGCGTCCGAGCGCAAGTTGCTGGGGCAATGGCCGGAAATGCGCAAGGCGTATGCGGGAGACGAATATGTGGTCAAGATCCGCGACAAGGAGATCCGCACGGCTCTGGTGACGAAATCGCTCAGCGGAACGCCGATCCGCAAGGTGTCCTTGCCGCAGTACGTGGACCATGGCGAAATTCTGCAGTGGCTGATGCTCGACAACGTGCCCGGCAGTTATCCGTATACCGCCGGCACCTTCGCGTTCAAGCGCGAGGGCGAGGATCCGACCCGCATGTTTGCCGGCGAGGGCGACGCATTTCGCACCAACACCCGGTTCAAGTTGCTCAGCGAGGGCATGCCGGCCAAGCGCCTGTCGACTGCCTTCGACTCGGTCACGCTGTACGGCAACGATCCTGATCCGCGGCCGGACATTTACGGCAAGGTCGGCAATTCCGGTGTCAGCATCGCCACACTGGACGACATGAAGGTCCTCTATGGCGGCTTTGACCTGTGCAGTCCGACCACCAGCGTCAGCATGACGATCAACGGTCCCGCGCCCAGCATCCTGGCGATGTTCATGAATACCGCGATCGACCAGAACATCGAGAAGTTCAACCGGGAAAATAGTCGCGAACCGACTGAGACCGAGACCGCGAAGATCCGCGAATGGGTGCTGGAGAACGTGCGCGGCACAGTGCAGGCCGACATACTGAAGGAGGACCAGGGCCAGAACACCTGCATTTTCTCAACCGAGTTCAGCCTCAAGGTGATGGGCGACATCGCGCAGTATTTCGTGCACAACCGGGTGCGCAATTTTTATAGCGTGTCGATCAGCGGCTACCACATCGCCGAGGCCGGCGCCAATCCGATCAGCCAACTGGCGTTCACGCTGTCCAACGGCTTCACCTTTGTCGAGGCCTACCTGGCGCGCGGCATGCACGTTGATGATTTCGCGCCGAATCTGAGCTTCTTCTTTTCCAACGGCATGGACCCGGAGTACACCGTGATGGGCCGGGTGGCGCGGCGCATCTGGGCGGTGGCGATGAAAGAGAAGTACGGCGCCAATGAACGCAGCCAGAAACTCAAGTACCACATCCAGACCAGCGGACGCAGCCTGCACGCGCAGGAGATCCAGTTCAACGACATCCGCACGACGCTGCAGGCCCTGATCGCGATCTACGACAACTGCAACAGTCTGCATACCAATGCCTTCGACGAGGCGATCACGACGCCGACCGAAGACAGCGTGCGCCGTGCGATGGCGATCCAGCTCATCATCAACCGGGAATGGGGGCTGGCCAAGAACGAGAACCCGAGCCAGGGCGCGTTCATCATCGAGGAGCTGACCGAACTGGTCGAGGAAGCGGTGTTATCCGAGTTCGAACGGATTGCCGAGCGTGGCGGCGTGCTCGGCGCCATGGAGACCGGTTATCAGCGCGGCCGCATCCAGGATGAGTCGATGCACTACGAGATGCTCAAACACACCGGCGAACTGCCGATCGTCGGCGTCAACACCTTCCGCAATCCGCACGGCGACGCCGTGCAGGACAAGCTGGAGTTAGCACGTTCGACCGACGACGAAAAGCAGAACCAGCTCAAGCGGCTGGCGGATTTTCAGCAACGCAATGCCACGAGTTCCCCGGCCATGCTCAAGCGGCTGCAACAGGCCGTGATGGACAACGGCAACGTGTTCGAGGTGCTGATGGACGCGGTGAGGGTGTGCTCATTGGGACAAATCACCCATGCGCTGTTCGAGGTGGGGGGGCAGTACCGGCGCAATATGTAGTCCATGTCTGAGCGTCCCACTGTCATGAAAAGGACCCTTGTCGCCACCTCGGCCACCCTGGCCTGCGGCTGCGCCTATGCGCAGGTTCCCGTGCACGGATTGATCGACACCGGAATCACCCGCGTGACCGGATACGCCCAGGGCGGCGTAACCCAGGTCAGCAGCGGCATCATGGAAGGATCTCGCTGGCGCCTGAACGGCGAGGAAGACCTGGGCGGCGGCTAGCCCAACGCGTCGGCATCGACCGCGGTCGGCGTGGTGCCGCATGCCCGGTTAACCTTCAGAATCCGCAAGACGGCCCTTGTTTGTCAACGGGGCACCGGCATACCGTGCGGTAGTTGATTTCATTTGTGGAGAGTTGCGGCGCAACTGGCGCGGCGGCGCAGACCACCGATCAGCAGCAATCCGGCGATCAGCATGGCGTATTCGGTTGGTTCGGGAACAGGGGCCAGCGCCGTCTGTACCGCTAGCTCGCCCAGCAATGCCTGAGAAGCGCCAGACGGGTGCAGGTCGTCGGAGAAGGCTGCCACGTTGCATGCCACGGCCGAAGCATCGGGGAAAAAGTACTGGCCAGACGAAGGACCCTTGGTGATGCAAGGCGTCGTGATGTTGGTGATGCCAAAGAGCGGGCCGCCGTTGGCGGCATCCGCGGCGACGCGACTAACCAGGCCGAAAAAATCAAGTGTTCGGATGTCCAGGTCGACGCTGTTCACCGCATTGAAGCCAGCTTCGAAGCCCGCGGCACCGGCTGCAAGCGCGCTGTTGAAGCTGAGCGTGACGTCTCTGGATGCGTTGACGAAATTGGGGGTCAGGATGTTTGCGTTGGCCGCCTCGGGCGTCAGGCCCAGGTCGGGAAGGCTCGAGATCAGAAAGTGCCGCGCGCCCGCATTGGCCAGCAGCCCCACCGCGCCAACCACACTTTGGGCGATTCCCGAGGCTGCGGCGGCGCGTGCCAGCTCGTTTGCAAGGCCACTGTTGGGATTGGCGGTGCGGATGTCGCGCAAATCATTGGCGCCCGCCATCACGACATACAGGGCATCCGGATCGGCCGAGCGCGTCAGCGGACCGCCGCCAAGGATCGAAGCCGAATTGTCCCAGGCCACCAATTGACCGAGCAATCCAGTGGTTGCCCCGGCCGAACCGCCCAGGCCGGTGCGCGCACCACCATAAGCGAAATTTTGACCGCCTTGCGCGCCGATCGGGATCACGCCAACGCCGTCGAACAACAGATTGCTGGGGTTGGCGCTGGATGCAAAGCCCAGACCCGCAGCCAGATATTCTGTCCAAACCGGGCCGTCGGAAAAGCGCCCGGGCGCTCCCAAGAAGTTGGGAAAGGTCGGTTGCGGGTTGGCAGTGGCCTGCGAAGCGATTGTCAGGGACCGCACATTGCCGGTATCCGAAATACTGTCGCCAAATATGACCAAGCCGCTGTAAGGCGGGACGACCGCTGCCACCTGGGTATTGCCGGCAAGCAAGCCGATGCCGATGATGGACGCTGCAAGGCCTCTTTGAATACTGTTGAACATGTTGTCTCCGATTCGTTTCAGGTATTTCCGCGCAAGAATGCATACTAGCAAGATTCGTGCGAGAAGCGTTCATTTCAGGAAAGCGCTGTAGTTTCAGTCACTTGCGTTGGTGCCGCGATCGGCGTTTCGCCTGTGGTGTAACGCTTCCCGACATATGGCGTAGGTTCACTCTGACAGCGCAACGACTTCGGCGCGGCCGTCACGCACCAGCGACTGCGCGGCGGCCAGCCATCGGGATCCGTCGTCGAGCGGCGGGGGCCCGCCCGGTAGCGGTCAATCGTCGGCGCTGCGCCAGACCAGAGCCAGCGCCTTGCACTTTTGCCACATGCCGAGCCGCTCGTCCGACAAGGCATCGAGAAAATCCGACAGGCGCTTGGACTTGGCCATGGTGTAGACCGTCAGCATCAGCGTCAACAGGAACACGACACCGAAAAACAGCAGCCGCGTAGATAGCGGCGAATCCGCCTCTGAGAGCAGATTCATGCCCAGGAAACCGGTGGAGACGGTGCCGATCAGGCCAAAGATCGTGACCACGGTCAGGCGCACCACGGTATTGGCCTGGCGCCGAAGGCTGTCGGCCTCCAGGTAGCTGTTCATGTCGGCGATGCGTTCCTTGACCTCGGCGTACAGCGGATCCAGTCCCAGGTGGTTGGCGCACATGCGGAACAGCGCGCGCGCCTGTGCCTGTTCGGCGACCTCGTGGAACCAGTAGCGGTGGGTAAAGCGCAGGAAGCCGGCGAAACTGGCGCGGATATCGCGCTTGAACCGGCGCACTCTGGACAGATCGTTGACATCGAGTTGCTTGAGCGCCTCCACCAGCCGGTCGGAGAACATCAGCAGTGCAGCCTTCTGGAAGTGCGCAATCATGAACAACAGGAAATGCTGGTGCCGGAACTGCGCCAACACGCCGCGGTCTCGGGAGGTGTAAAACTCAGATTGTGCAGGACCGACAACCACCAGCGAGTGGCCGCTGCACAGGTAGCGAGTATGGGGTGCCGCGCCGCCACGGGTCCAGAACCGGTCGTAACAATAGCGCTGCTCGAAATCGCTGAGATGCTGCTCGGCGTAGGGCAGGTTGTCGGTAGTCGCATGGCCAGCGCCAGTCACCAGGCCGAGCCGCACAAAGTCGTTGCGGGTCAGCAATTCCGGCGTGTCCAGTGCAAGGTAGGCCATCAGCGGCATGCGGTAATACTCGATCTGCCGGTATCGCAGGGCACCTGGCTGGTTCGAATGGTCGCTCACCAGGGGCTGCAGTATCCAGTCCCAGTGGGCTGCGATGCGCGGCGCACGGTGGTTCGCCACATGCGCCAGGAACAGGTCCTTGTCGTGTGCGTCGGAGCGGGCCAGCACCTGTGCGTCCGCGCCCAGCCACTCCATGCTGGCCAGGCAATGCATCGCCTGGCCGTCGGCCTGCCAGCCCGCCGGGTAGCCACGGCCGAACCGGTACATCAGTTCCTGCGCCTGCGCCAGCGGCAACTGGTTGGTGCTGACCTCGACGTTGAGCAGCACCAGGTCGACATCGAGGAAAAAATACAGGTCCACATGCACGATGTCCAGCGTCAGAGGCGCCTCGCCGGGACGCAGCGCCATCCGGGCCTGGCGAACATCCGCGCGCCGAAATACCCGCATCGGCGAATCCGAGGTCTTGCTACCCTGCCCGCGCGCGGCCCGTCCCTCGCCATACAGGAACTGCTGCACATAGGGTAGAAAGGTCACGAACTCGTTGTAGTGCCGCTCATGGAACTGGTCCTGCGCGCCGGTGTATTCGTCATCGACCTCGCGCCAGGGGGACGCGTCGCCCATGTCCTGCAGAATCTGCCAGGGTTTGGCATGAGCGTCGTCGCCACCGCGCGCGGCCATCAAGCGCAGCGGCCACAGCAATACCTGGCGGAAATGTGCAACCTGGATGTCGGAGGCGGAGGGCATCAAACGACTGTAATCGACATCGCGCCGTGGGCCGCAAGAATCGAGTGGGGCGTGGAGTTGGCGCTGCTTTGGACGTGGCATGGCGCCTGGCGCTGCCTCAACCCCAGCGCGGCACTGGAGCGCGCCGGCTATGGCCGCGACTGAACACCCCGCGCGCGACCGTTGCGGGGGGGCGCTCAGGGCTTCCTGCCGACTGCGTTATAGAGATCGGCCAGCTTCACAATGCGCCCATGCAACGGCAATATCGTGTCGACCTGCATTTGCAGCCGATCCAGGTTCTCGACCAGGTTGACGTTGTTGCCGTTGGGCTGCGCGGGCGGCGCCGCGTTGGGTGGGCCGGGCGTGAACGCGTCGGCCTCGATCAGGATTTTTTCGCGCGGCAGATAGACCATCAGGAATCCGTTGGCATGCACGCCATCCTTGATGTCGTGAACTTCCACGGTGCGCAGCCCGTCGCTGAACACCCGCTTGCCATCGACCCCGATGACCGAGGCCTTGCGGCTGGATTTTTCCATCGCGTCCGGCGCGATACGGTTCGGATTGGCCAGCACTTTCTCGAAAAACGGCCGCGCCTGCTGGCTCGTCACCAGCGTCGCGCCCTCGGCCACGGCAGTGCGCAGGCCGCCGGAGTGGTCGAAGTGGTGGTGCGAGTTGACGACATAGCGGATCGGCTTGCCGTTAGCCAATTTGCGCACTTCGGCCAGCATCACTTCGGCGCGGCCGTCGTACAGGGGACTTTCCACCACCATCATGTGGTCGCGCATCTCGATCGCGACGCTGTTGTGGGAGCCGCCGGCCAGGAACCAGACGCCGTCGGCGGCTTTCTCCGTGGCGACCCGCTCTGCGGTGCTCGAAGCGTTGGCAGGAACCTCGATTCCGGGCGCCACGTTCGGCTTGACCTCGGAGACGGCCAGGTCCAGCACTGGATAGCCGCCCATATCCTGGCGGATCCGCATCGGGAACTGGACTCCGTCGATCAGGCGGTAGTCCGAGAACCGGATCGTCGATGCGGTATCTCCCATCACCGGGTTGGGCTGCATGCTGTCGATCTGCTCCACCAGACCCTGCGCATTGATGCGCGCCGTCGCGGTGAATCGTCCGGGAACGGCAAATGACACTGCGGTCAGCGAACGATCGCCATCTTTGACCTGCCGGACCGTGGACGGATGCGCCAGCGCTGCCTTGATCACGCCATGCGGCGTTGTCCATAGATCGTGCATGCGTCCCGACACCGCGATCGGCGCGGGATTGGCGTTGCCGCCCGCGACATTCCAGGCGCTGTCGCCACGCAGCCAGCCGCTGGTGCGCTGTTCGCCGGTGCCCATGAGCGGAACGGCGCCGCCGCCCGTCGGTTCGGCCCGGCTGCGCGCCGCGTCTTCGCGCAGCGCGGCGTTGGCATAGTCAGCGACGCGGGAGAACTGGGTATAGGTAATGCGGGGCCAGGCCTCGCCGGGCCTGAACGCCTGGCCAAATGTCGCGCCGGTGCCGGTACCGGAAAACTGGATGCTGCGCAGATTGCTCCCGCCCATCGCGGTATTTGCGCGCTGCAGTACCTGGTCGGCAGATTCGCTTGGGACACTGGCGCAGGACACCAGCGCCGCAGCCAACAAGGACGTAACCAGCGTGCGGCCGACATGACCGGGGTACAGTGTGTGCATCGGGAACTCCAGCAGATACGGGTTGGAGGGATTGCGGTTTTCAGTATGCTAGGCACCCAGACCGTGTTGGGGTACAAGGGAAAGCACATCTGCGATTCGTGCTTTGGCAGGGAACTTTTTGGCGCCAGCTCGGGTGGAGCGCGATTCGATGGGGCGCAGGCAGGCAGCGTGCAGCCTGGTGGGCCGTAGGGTGCCTTGATTTTGAACCGCAAGGAGACAACTGCAATGAACGACCTTTTTTCCCTGCATGGCCGCACCGCCCTGGTGACCGGCGGCTCGCGCGGCATCGGACGCATGATCGCCGAGGGTTTCCTGGCCCAGGGCGCGCGGGTCTACATCTCGGCGCGCAAGGCGTCGGCCTGCGACGAGGCGGCGGCCGAGATGTGCAAGATCGGACCATGTGTATCCTTGCCTGCCGATGTGTCGGGCGTTGAGGGTGCCGCCGCATTGGCTACGGCCTTCGCCGAGCGCGAGGACCGGTTGGATATCCTGGTCAACAACGCCGGCGCCGCCTGGGGCGCCGAATTTGACGTGTTTCCGGAAAGCGGCTGGGACAAGGTCGTCGACCTGAACCTGAAGGCGCCGTT
The DNA here is from genome assembly GCA_043759735.1 of Rhodoferax sp. Taxonomy (GTDB): domain Bacteria; phylum Pseudomonadota; class Gammaproteobacteria; order Burkholderiales; family Burkholderiaceae_C; genus CAISIP01. Next base: position 27,329 of record JAYUQC010000229.1, on the reverse strand, counting down.
TTTCCTGACCCAGGCCCTGGCGACCCAGCTGCGCGCGGCCGCCAAGGTGCGCCCGGCCAAAGTCATCAACATTGCGTCCATCGACGGCGTGTCGGTCAATCCGCTGGAAACCTATTCCTATGCCGCCAGCAAGGCGGGCCTGATCCACCTGACCCGGCGTATGGCGCTGCGCCTGATCCAGGACAACATCGTGGTGACCGCGATCGCCCCGGGCGCGTTTGCGTCGGACATGAACAAGGATGCGCGCGACCACGGCGATGCCGTATCGGCGCATATTCCGTCCGGGCGCATAGGCACGCCAGAGGACATGGCGGGGGCGGCGATCTACCTGGCTTCGCGCGCTGGCGATTATGTGGTCGGCTCGACCCTGATCGTCGACGGTGGCGTGACCCACGCCCGCGGCTGACGGCTTCGCGCCCGGCCCTGACCCAGCGATGCCGTGACCGGCCATCGCGCACGGACTTGCCGATGACGCTGGAGTATTCGGGCGGACCGGCGTATCGTCCAACCCAATCGATGCCGACGGGAGCAAAGGAGGTCGCACCATGGCGTTACTGCTCAACGAGATCGCGTGGGGTGAGCCGTTGCTTGCCACTCGTCGAGACCCGGCCTGGGAAGCCGAGATCAAGCGCCGCGGCGGCCATGTTTTCGAGGTCGACCGGCGAGTTGCGCAGAACCCGTGGCTACGTGAGGCCGCACTGGGCCTGACGACCTACCATCCGGTCGCCATGCCGCAGCGCTTGTTTCACATCAGCGCCTTGGTGACGGCACAGGAGAATGCCTGCCGCTACTGCTATGGGTCCAATCGCGCCTACATGAAGATGCTCGGCTACTCGGAGGATTTCATCCGCCGCATCGAACGCGACATGCACATGGCCGAACTCGACGAGAAAGAGCGTGTGGCCATTGCCTTTTGCCGGGACCTGGCCCGTTCCCGGCCGCGACCATCGCGCGCAGCCAGCGACCGGCTGATGGCGCTGGGATTTTCCCGTCTGGCCGTGCATGAGATTGCATTCCTGATCTCGATGGGCTGCTTTTACAACCGGGTCAGCACCTTTATAGTCTGCCCCCCCGAGCGCAGCTTCGAGCGTATGGCCAACGGTCCGCTCGGACGGATCATCGGCTGGATGGCGCCGTTGACGCGGCTTTTTGGTCGGTTCAGTTCAAGCAGGGACGCCGAGGCGCCCCTCAACGCGGCGGAATTGTCCGCCAGTGCGTTCGCGCCCATCCTGATGCCGCTGGCGGGACTGTCGGCGGCCCGAATCATGAAGAATGCATTGGAAGGCGCGTTTGCGTCGCCAGTGCTCGGACATGCCACCAAGGCCTTGATGTTTGCGATTGTCGCGCGCACGCTGGCATGCGCCCTGTGCGAGGTCCAGGCAACGCAGCTGCTGGCCCAGGACGGCATGGACACGCAAGAGATTGACGCCGCGCTGGCAAACCTGCGATCGGATCGGGTGCCTGGCACGCAGGCGGGGCTGCTGTCGTGGGCCCGCGGCACCGTTTACTATGAGACCGCCACGATCCAGCGCGAGACGCGCGAACTCGGCGCGGCGATCGGTGAAGCGGCGCTGCTCGAGGCCATCGGCGTGGCATCGCTGGCCAATGCGACGGTGCGACTGGCGATGCTGCACGAATGACATCCTGGCTTTGGGCTGTCCTGCCGCTGGCGCTGTCTGGTGTACTGGGCGCCTTTTGGCTGGCGGCCAGGCGATCGCGCGTGCAGCTCGAACAATTGCTGTCAGCGGGCGATGACAAGTTGGAGCTCTTGCAGCGGCAATTCGAGCGCTTTGCGCCGCCGGACGTCGTCGAACGGCTGACCAACGGCGGCGACGCGTTTGCGCCGGAGCGCCGGCAGGTGACGATGCTGTTTGCCGATCTGCGTGGTTTTACCGCCCTGTGCGATCGGCTCGATCCGGCGCTGACCGTGACCCTGTTAAACGGATATTTTCACCACATGAACCAGGCAGTATCGCGCCACCACGGCCATATCAACGAACTGGTGGGTGACGGCTTGCTGGCGCTGTTCGGCGCGCTCGAACCCAACCCATGGCAGGAACGCGATGCCGTGCTGGCCGCGCTCGAGATGCGGGCTGAACTTGCCCGCTACAACCTGACGCTTCGTGCACAGGGCCTGCCGGAACTGGGTTTTGGCATCGGCATTCACTGCGGCGAAGTGGTGGCCGGCGTGATAGGCACGGGCGGACTGTTCAAGTTCAGCGTAACCGGGGACCCGATCAACGTTGCGTCGCGGGTGGAGGGTCTCACCCGTCGCTTTGATGTGGACCTGCTGATCACCAACGAAGTGCGCCAGGCGCTGGACGACGGGTTTGCGCTGCGGGCCATGCCGGCGGTGCTGGTCAAGGGAAAATCCGCGCCAATACCGACCTGGCATGTGCGAGGGGTCGGTGCCGATCAGCCCTCGCGTGGCGGCGCTGCGCCACGCGTCCAGGAATCTACATCAGCAGTCGCACCTTCACGCTCCTGCCCTTGACCTTGCCCGCATTGAGCCGGCGCATCGCCTCCTTGGCAATGTCGCGCTGCACGGCGACAAAAGTCGTGAATTCGGTCACGCTGATCTTGCCGATCAGCTCGCGGCTGTAGCCGCCGACCGGGCCGGTCAGTGCGCCCAGCACATCGCCGGGGCGGATTTTTTCCTTGCGTCCGCCCAGCAGCTGCAGTGTGACCATCGGTGGCAGCAGGGGGCCCTGGCCGATGGCCGTGAGCGCATCGATCGGGTGCCAGACGGATTCCTGCTTCTGGTATTGCTCGATCTTGCCCACCGACCCCATCTCATCCATGCTGGCCAGGCTCAGCGCCAGGCCGGACTTGCCAGCGCGAGCGGTGCGCCCGATGCGGTGTACATGCACTTCTGGGTCGGGCGTGATGCTGACATTGATCACCGCCGCGAGCTGGTTGATGTCCAGCCCGCGCGATGCGAGGTCGGTGGCCACCAGCACCGAACAGCTGCGGTTGGCAAACTGCGCCAGCACCTGGTCGCGTTCGCGCTGTTCCAGTTCGCCGTTCAGAGCCAGCGCGCTGAAACCCTGCTGTTGCAGGTATTCGACCAGTTCCCGACACTGCTGCTTGGTGTTGCAGAACGCCAGCGTGCTGACAGGGCGGAAATGGTTCAGCAATGCGGCCACGGTCGGGTATCGGTTGGCGCGGGTCACTTCATAGAATCGCTGCTCGATGTCCGGACCCGATTGTTGGCCCGCCACTTCGATTCGCACCGGCTCGCGCATGAATTGTTTTGCCAGTTTCTCGATGCCATCCGGGTAGGTGGCCGAGAACAGCAGGGTCTGGCGCTCAGCGGGGCACTGCCTGGCGACCGTCCTGATGTCGTCGAAGAAGCCCATATCGAGCATCCGGTCGGCCTCATCGAGCACCAGCGTGCCCAGCGCCTCCAGCGACAGGTACTCCCGCGCCAGATGGTCCATCACCCGACCGGGCGTACCGACGACGATATGGGCGCCGTGCTCCAGCGAGGCGCGTTGCCCGCGCAGCGCAACGCCGCCGCACAAGGTGACGACCTTGATGTTTTCTTCGGCCCGCGCCAAGCGCCGGATCTCGGTCGTGACCTGATCGGCCAGCTCGCGTGTCGGACACAGCACCAGCGATTGCACCGCGAAACGGCGCGGGTTCAGGTTGGTCAGCAGGGCCAGCGCAAAGGCGGCGGTCTTGCCGCTGCCGGTCTGCGCCTGCGCGATCAGGTCCTTGCCGGCCAGCGCCGGTGGCAGGCTGGCGGCCTGGATCGGCGTCATCACCTGATAACCCAGGCTCAGCAGGTTCTCCAGGGTTCCCGGTTTGAGCGGCAAGGTGTCGAACCCTGCCGCCGCTTGCGGTGCGCGCTGCGTCACACGCTCATCATCGCAACCGTCTTGGTCGCGAGGTAGGCCTCCAGCGCCTCCGGACCGCCTTCGCTGCCGTAGCCCGAATCCTTGACGCCACCAAATGGCAACTCGGGCCATGGCGCGGCGGGCTGGTTGATCCACAACATACCGGTCTGCACCTGGCTGCTGAGCTGGTGCGCGGTCTTGATCGAGCTGGTGAAGGCATAGGCCGACAGCCCGAACGGCAGGCGATTGGCCTCGGCAATCGCCTCATCGATGTTCTTCACACTGCGCACAGCAGCCATCGGGCCGAACGGCTCGCTGTTGAACACGGCGCTGTCCAGCGGCGCATCGAGCAGCAGCGTGGGCGCAAAGAAGTTGCCTTCACTGCCGATGCGCTCGCCACCGGCCGCGACCGTTGCGCCGCGCTTGACCGCGTCGGCGGTGATTTCCTGCATCGCGCTCAAGCGGCGCGGATTGGCCAGCGGGCCCATCTGGGTGCCCTGCGCCAGGCCGGCGCCGACCTTCAGGCCCGAGATGTACTTGACGAAACCGGCCACGAACTCCTCGCGCACCGACTCCTCGACCAGGTAGCGGGTTGGCGAAATACAGACCTGGCCGGCGTTGCGGAACTTGGCCGCGACGATCATCTTGATCGCATGGGGAATGTTGGCGTCCCCGGCAACGATCACCGGTGCGTGGCCGCCGAGCTCCATCGTGGCGCGCTTCATGTGCAGGCCGGCCAGCGCGGCCAGCTGCTTGCCCACCGGCGTGGAGCCGGTGAAGGTGATCTTGCGGATCACCGGGTGCGGGATCAGGTAGTTGCTGATCTCGGCCGGGTCGCCGTAGACCAGCGACACCACTCCCGCGGGCAAGCCGGCATCGACAAAGGCGCGGATCAGTTCGGCCGGCGAGGCAGGGGTTTCCTCGGCCGCCTTGACGATGATCGAACAGCCGGTGGACAGCGCTGCCGCCAACTTGCGCACCACCTGGTTGATCGGGAAGTTCCAGGGTGTGAACGCGGCGACCGGGCCGACCGGCTCCTTGAGTACCATCTGCTGCACGTTCATCGCGCGCGGCGCCACCAGGCGGCCATGTACGCGGCGGCCTTCTTCGGCGAAATATTCGATGATGTCCGAGGCCGATGCGACCTCGCCCTTGGCCTCGGCCAGTGGCTTGCCCTGTTCCATCGTCATCATGTGGGCGATCGCATCAGAGCGTTCGCGCAGCAATTGCGCTGCGGCGCGCATGATCCTGGCGCGTTCGATCGCCGGGGTTTTGCGCCAGATCTCGAAGCCTTTGGCGCTCGATGCCAGCGCCTCGTCCAGGTCGGCGGTTGTCGCGCGGGCTACCGTACCGATGACCGTGCCGTCTGCCGGGTTGTGCACATCGAGTGTGGCACCGCCACGGGCTGGGCGCCATTCGTTGTTGATCAGCAGTTGAACGTGGGGATAGGTCATGGTGAGGGGTCCTGGAAGAATCGGTGGCGGGGAGTGGGTCGGCGCACGGGGGCGGCGCACTGCCCCCAGGGCAGCGACCGCAAGCGCGGAGCCCCGCTATTGTCGCGCAAACAACGTGTCCCCACGGCGAGACGGAAACAGGCTGGCGCCGTACGCGCCGCTACCATGGTGGTCGCAAACAACCGGACCATGCCCATGCCACTGTCGTTGGACGCCGAATTTGGCACCATTCCCCAGTTAATTCGTCAGCACGCTGCGCATGCCCCGCGTCGGGTCGCGCTGGTGCAGGGCGAGCGTACGCTGGACTACGCCGGGCTCGACGCGCGCATGGACCGGGTCGCCAGTGCCTTGCAGCAGAGCGGCCTGGGGCCGGGCGATGCGATCGCGATCTGCGCCGGCATGTCGATCGACTATGTTGCCGTATTCATGGGCGCGCTGCGCGCCGGCCTGGCCGTGGCACCGTTGGCGCCGGGTTCGGGGGCCGACAGCCTGGGGCGCATGGTCGACGACGCACAGGCGCGACGCGTATTCGCTGATGCCGCCGGGGCTGCGGCGATGCCGCCGCGCATCCAGTGCTTGGACGCCTGCATCGTGATGGATGCCGGTGATGCAGTTGGTTCGCTGGACCATTGGTTGCAAGCTGCGTCCGGTCCACCGCGCCCGGTGACCATTCAGCCCGACTGGCCGTTCAACATCATCTATTCGTCCGGCACCACCGGTGAGCCCAAAGGCATCGTGCAGTCGCACGGCATGCGCTGGACCCATGTGCGCCGGGGCGCCACCTATGGCTACGGGCCGGCCACCGTGACGTTGCTGTCCACGCCGCTGTATTCCAACACCACGCTGGTCGTTTTCTGCCCGACCGTCAGTTGCGGCGGCACGGTGGTGTTGATGCCAAAATTCGACGCCCGCAGCTATTTGGAACTGGCCCAGCGCCACCGCGCCACCCACACCATGCTGGTGCCGGTGCAATACCAGCGCCTGATGGCGGACCCGGAATTCGACCGCTTCGATCTGTCCGGTTTCCAGGTCAAGTTTTCCACCAGCGCCCCGTTCGGCGCCGCGCTCAAGGCCGATGTGCTGCGACGCTGGCCAGGCGCACTGGTCGAGTTCTATGGCATGACCGAAGGCGGCGGCACCTGCATACTGGAAGCGCAACGGTATCCGGACAAGCTGCATACGGTTGGACTGCCGGCCGAGGGCCATGACATCCGGCTGATCGACGACAACGGCGTCGAGGTCCTTGCCGGCGAGGCCGGCGAAGTGGTGGGGCACTCCGCTGGCATGATGACCGGCTACCACGGACAACCGGAGAAGACGCGCGAGGCCGAATGGTTCGACCCGCTGGGCAAGCGCTTCATCCGTACCGGCGACATCGGGCGCTTCGATTCAGACGGCTTTTTGATTCTGTTCGACCGCAAGAAGGACATGGTGATCTCGGGTGGTTTCAACGTCTATCCGAGCGACCTGGAGGCGGTGCTGCGCCAGCATCCGTCGTGTGCCGATGTCGCGGTCGTGGGTGTGCCCTCCGAGCGCTGGGGCGAGACGCCAGTGGCGTTTGTCGTATTGCGCGATGCGGTGGTTGCAACAGCAGCTGAACTGCTGCAATGGGCCAACGGCCAACTGGGCAAGTCCCAGCGACTGGCCGATCTGCAACTGTGCGCGGAACTGCCGCGTAGCGCCATCGGCAAGGTACTCAAGCGCGAGTTGCGCGCGGGCTATGCGCCCGTGCAAACGAAGGGGACTGCGTGAATACGATCTCGATTTCCTGCCAGTTCGATTCCGGCGCAATCGAAGTCGTGCGGGCCCATGATCCGGCCGATATCCAGTTGCGGATTCGCAAGGACAACGCAGCCGACATTGCCCAATGGTTTCATTTCCGCTTGCAGGGCGCTGCCGATGTGCCGGTGACGCTGCGTTTTCTCAATGCGGCGCAATGCGCCTATCCCAAAGGATGGGAAGGTTACCGCGTCGTGGCCAGCCATGACCGCCAGCACTGGCAGCGGATCGACACCGCATTCGACGGCACGGAAATGGTCGCGCGCCTGACGCCCCATGGCAACAGCGTTTACCTGGCCTATTTCGAACCGTACTCCTGGGAGCGGCATCTGGACCTGATTGGCTCGGCGGCGGCGTCAGAGCATGTGCAGGTCGAACGCCTGGGCGCCAGCCTGGATGGTCGCGACATGGACCTGCTGCGCATCACCGATGCCTCTGGCACGATGGCCAATGCCGACAAGCGCCGCGTCTGGCTGATCGCGCGCCAGCATCCGGGCGAGACCATGGCCGAATGGTTCGTCGAAGGTTTTCTGGAGCGTCTGCTCGATGCCGACGACCCGGTGGCACGGGTGTTGCTGGCGCGGTGTGTGTTCCACGTGGTACCGAACATGAATCCCGATGGCAGCGTGCGCGGCAATCTGCGCACCAATGCCGTGGGAGTCAACCTGAACCGCGAGTGGCTCGAACCGTCGATGGAGCGCTCGCCGGAGGTGCTGGTGGTGCGACGCACGATGGAGCAAATCGGCGTAGACCTGTGCCTGGATGCCCATGGCGACGAGGCACTGCCGTACAACTTCGTGGCCGGCAGCGATGGCATTGCCGGTTTCTCGCCGCGACTGCTGGGCTTGCAGGACGCCTTCAAGACCGCCTGGATTGCCGCCTGTCCGGATTTTCAGGACCGCGTCAGTTACGGACCGACCCGTCCCACGCTGGCCAATCCGACGCTGGCCACCAACTGGGTCGCCCAGCGCTTCGATTGCCTGGCGTTCACGATCGAGATGCCATTCAAGGACAACGACGACCTGCCCGATGCGGACGGCGGCTGGAGCGGTGCGCGGTCGAAAAAGCTCGGCGCCAGTGTGTTGCAGGCGGTGCTGGCGGTGGTGGCGCAACTGCGTGTTGACGGATTCGGACCCATCGCCGCGTCGGGCGGATCGCCAGCGCCTCGCGGCGCTCATCCCTTGCCCTAACACGAGGGTCCGGAATTGTCTGGGTGTGGATTGACTATGAAACGACCCCTGCCGCCCATTTCGGCCAGTACCGGCCATTTCATTTTCTACCCGGGCGCTTACGAAACCCCAGTCAATCGCGCGACGATCCGCGCGCTACCTGGGTCATCGCTAGCCGTAATACTGGGCAACAAAGTCCTCGAAACTGCCGCAGTCTTCGGCTTCAATCCGGCTTTGCTGCTCCAGTGATTCATGCGCAGCGGTTTCGAAGCGGTCCCGCGTCGCCGGATCCAGCGGATGCGCCAGCAGCGACTGCTTGTGGTGGCTGGACGCGAACATGGCATATTTGAAGAAGCCGCCGTGCGCCCGTGCCGATTCGAGTACCTGCGCCGATGGCGTCAGGTCCGGGTTGTCGATGCGCTGGCGTAGCAGGCGCATGGCGCTGGAGTGGCGCGTGTGGCCGTAGGCGGTGTCCAGCATCTCGGCAAACGGTGCCATGTCATCGAACAAGTTGTGTGCCAGCGGGCGAAACGGCTGTTCCTGGTTGTGCACCAGCAGGTGCAGGTCGCTTTGCCGTCCGCGGGTCACGATGCGGCGCTTGTTTTCGTCGTTTTCGCCTTGCTCGCGGGCACTGATCGGCGGGCTTTCGCGAAACAGGCACATCAGCAGCAGCACGTCGACAAAACTGCCCTGCTCGGGCGTGATGCCGATGTCCACCATCGGGTTGAGGTCGAACAGCCGCATCTCGATGTATTCGACGCCCTGCAGACGCAGGCCCTTGGCCGGGCGATGGGGTCCGACCCGTTTCGGGCGCATGGCCGCATAGAACTCGTTCTCGATTTGCAGCAGATTGGCATTGAGCTGTTTCCAATGGTCGCCATCGCGTACGCCGAGTTGCTGGTAATACGGGTCGGGTGTCGTGATCGCCGCCTCCAGCGCCCGGGTGTACTCCGCCAGCGAGTTGAAATTGACATGCAAGTTCGACTGTGCGCTGTTCTGATAGCCCAGATCGCTCATGCGCAGGCTGGTTGCATGCGGGCCGTACAGGGTGCCGGGCACCAGTTGCTGCAGATCGGACTTGCGTCCCTGCAGGAAGGACTCGCAGATCGCGGGGGAGGCGCCAAACAGGTAGGGAATCAGCCAGCTGTAACGCAGGAAGTTGCGGATCAGTCCGAAATAGCGGTTGCTGATGAAGTCCTGTCGGCCGCCCTCCATATCGCAGCAGTCGTACCACGCGGTCCAGAAGTCATCTGGCAACGACCAGTTGTAATGCACGCCCGCGATGGTCTGCATGTGCCGGCCGTAGCGCAGGCCCAGGCCTTCCCGGTAGACCCGCTTCATTTTTGCCCGGTTGGAGCTGCCGTAGTCGGCCAGCGGTATCGTGCTGTCGTCACCGATCACGCAGGGCATCGAGCTGGCCCACATCGTTTCATCACCCAATGCCGGGGTTACGAAGCGGTGAATATCGCGCAGGTGCCGCAACGGTTCATCGAGATCGGTCGTTGGCGGCGTGATGAACTCGAGCAGCGCTTCGGAATAGTCGGTCGTGATCCAGGGATGGGTCAGCTTGGAGCCCAGCGCGCGCGGATGGGGCGTTTGCGCCAGCGTGCCGTTGGCGTCGACGCGCAGGCATTCCTTCTCGTAGCCGCGCCGGATGCCGCGCAGCACCTGCGCCTGAACGCGCCCCGAAAACTGCCCGACGGCATCGCAACATGTGAACTTCAACATAGACCGGTCCTGTCAATCAAACGGCAGGCAGTATGGCAGTTTTCCCGTTGCTTGCGGGCGCGGGACGGGTTGACCGGTGGTTCGCCGCGACATTCATGGCAACTGCGGTGCGGCACAGTGACTCATTGTTTGTAACGGCGCCACCCGGTCGAACCACGGAGCAGCCTGTTCAAGCTGGGCCGCGAGCGCCAACAGCTGCGCGTCGGCGCCAAAGCGTGCCACCAGTTGCACCCCGACCGGCAGACCGTCGCCACTCCAATGCAGCGGCAGGCTGATTGCGGGTTGGCCGGTGGCGTTGAATGGCGTCGTGAACGGTGCCAGGCCAAAGGTGCGCCGGGTAAACGCGTCCAGATCGTCGGTGTCGGTGCGCAAAACACCGAGTAGCGGCGGCGGCGCGGCCATGGTCGGCGTCACCAGGACGTCGAACTGCTCGAAAAACCGGCCGATGCGCCGCACTTCCCGGTTGATGACGCCGAACTGGGCCGCGTACTGGGTGCCGGAAATGCTGCGACCGCGCGCGATCGCAGCATGGGTGACGCGTTCCAACTCGTCGGCACGGGCCGCGCGGCCCAGTTGCTGCTCGCGGGCGCCCACGTTGGCGGCCAGGCCAGTCAGCATGATCGTCATGACCGCATTGAACAGGTCGTCGTAATCAAATGGCGGAGCCGCGGCGTCGACATGGTGCCCCAGGCCGGCCAGCAATTGTGCCGCCTTTTCTACCGCCGCGCGGCACTCGGCGTGCACCGTTTGACCGGTGAAGTCGTTCGCCATCCAGGCAATGCGCAGCCGACTCGGCGCGCGGCTAATGCTGCTTAGAAACGGTTCTGCCGGTCGTTGTGTGAAGTAGGGTGCGCCGACGTCAGGCCCGGCGGTGGCGTCCAGGATCGCGGCGCAGTCGCGCACCGATCGGGTGAGCGCATGCTCGTGGCTGATGCCGTGCGCCGCATCGCCGCGGTGCGGTCCGTAGGCCAGCAACGCCCGCGTGGGTTTGAGCCCCACCAGCGCATTGCAGGAGGCCGGAACCCGGATCGATCCGCCACTGTCGGTGGCATGGGCGGCCGGCAGCATGCCGCTGGCCACAGCCGCGCCGGCGCCGCCACTGGAACCGCCGGCGCTATGGGCCAGGTTCCAGGGGTTGCGGGTCGGCCCGTTCAGTTGCGGCTCGGTGCTGACGTTCATGCCGAATTCGGGCGCGTTGCTGCGGCCGATGATGCAAAAGCCGGCGCGACGCAGCCGCGCCACGGTCTCCGAATCGAAATCATGGACCTGCCCTTGGAACAACCGGCTGCCATGGGTCAGCGGCATGTCCTTGACCGGCGCATGCAGGTCCTTGATGAGGTAGGGCACGCCGGCGAAGGGGCCGTCTGCGCCAACGATTGCGGCGGTCGGCTCCAGCGCGCTCTGGTGCAGATACGACACCGCGTTGACGATCGGATTGACGGTCTGCAGCCGCGCCAGTGCCGCGGCCATTACCTCGGCGCGCGAGACCTCGCGCTGGCGGACCAACTCGGCCAGGCCGGTCGCATCGAAGGAGCGGTATTCGTCGAAGGTCATGGGTGGGACAAGATCGGGCAGTGACCGGGGTGGACCTGCAGCACAATCTTAATCATTCCGGGCCGGCGCCCAATATGGCGGCGCCAGCGTCGCCAGCGCGCGCGAGGCCGATACGGCGGTGGTACGGCGCAGCCGGTATTTTGTCGAGGCCAGCGCGCAGGTGCAGGTTGGCGGGTGGTTGCAGGCGCTCGAGTCCGGCGCGGTGGCGTCGGACCATCAGCGCGGCGAACCATCAACACGCCGCCGGCCCGACGTGCCTGTCGCAAGCAAGGGCCAGCCTAGTTTGGCGGCAGTGGCACCGAGCCCAGCGCGACCGCGGTCACGCCGTTTTGCGGTGAGCCGTCGATCAGCTTGTCCGAATAGGTCAGGTAGACCAGCACATTGCGCTTGCGGTCCAGCATGCGCACCACGCGCAGTTTCTTGAACAGCACCGAGATGCGCTCATTGAACATCTCCTCCTGAGCTTGCATGGGTTTGCCAGTGAACGCGATCGGCCCGATCTGGCGGCAGGCGATCGAGGCTTCGGCCTTGTCCTCGGCCAGACCGATCGCGCCCATGACTCCGCCGGTTCGGGCGCGTGACACATAACAGGTGACGCCATTGACCTTGGGATCGTCATAGGCCTCGACGACAACCTTGTGATTGGCTCCGATCAGGATAAAAGCGGTGGATACTTCGCCGACCTTTTCGGCCAGGACGCTTGTGGCGAGCATGACGCCGGCGAGCAGGGTAATAATGGGGCGCATGGCGTTCCTTTCGTTGTGAGTGCCCCCAGCCCTGGCTTTGCCAGGCCCCCCAAGGGGGTGCCAGAAAACTTGGGAGCGGCCCGGCGTTTTCTCAAGACGCCTGCAGATCGGGTTGCATCCATTGTTGTCCAAATGTGATGAATGCCCGGGGTTGGCGTTCAATTCCGTTCGAACGCGCAATGAGTTGCGCACGGATTGGCGCGCCGCGCCACAATAGAGCCTCATGTCCGTGATCAAGCTGCCGATAAAATCTACATGGGGCCCATCCCAGGGACCTGTCCCCGGGATAGTCGTGACTTCCGTTTTGCCAATCAGCCAGACCGAGCCGATCGATTTTCGTTCCAGCCGCTTTCGCGCCGATGCGGCAACGCTGGCACGGGCGACCGGACGATCACTGGCCGACTGCCGTCAAGAGCTTTTTATCGCCGAGGGCGACATGGCGCTGGCGCTCGAACTTCTGGTGGATGGATACGGCGTCGAGCCGGTCGTGCGCACCCTGCATTGATGACGGCTGGCGGGCGGGGCCTGTTGCGACCAAGGCCCGGTCCTGCCAGGTCGCCCTGCGCGGTGGGGTGGGTTTATGGGTAAGCCAATCGTGACCGCCCCCAGCCCTGGCTTCGCCAAGCCGCCCGAGGGGGTGCCAGAAAATTTGGGAGCGGCCCGGCGTTTTCTTAGGAGCAGTTGCGGTATGTTAGAACTGCGAAGGGCCTGTCAAGGGCCGTCCACCAAACCGATTCAACCAACACAAGGACCGCAATGAAAGATTTATCTTTGCCCGGGCATGGTACGCGGCGCCGTGCGCTCAAGGTCCTGGCGGTCGGTGCCGGCGCGATGGCCTGGCCAGCATGGGCCAGCTGGCCCGAGAAAACGGTGCGGATCGTTGTCACGTTTCCGCCCGGTGGCGCCAGCGACATCGTGGCTCGGGTCATTGGCGACCAGTTGGCGAAGAAACTGGGTCAACCGGTCGTGGTCGACAACCGCCCCGGAGCGGGCGGCAGCGTGGGCGGAACGCTGGTTGCACAGGCACCGGCGGATGGCTATACATTGCTGCTGTCGAACTCCACGCCGATTTCCATCGGACCCTTCGCCCTGGAGAAACTGCCCTACGACCCGGTCGAGGCATTCACCCATATTGCGTCGGTCGGCGCCGCGCCCTGCGTGGTGATGGCCAACCCCGCGGCGGGGCTGCGCACCTTGACCGATGTGGAGGCGCAGGCGCGCAAGGCGGGACGACTCGACTTCGGGTCGGGCGGCCCTGCCTCGATCGGACATATTTACGGCGAATTGATGAAAAAGGAGCTTGGCCTCAATCTGGTGCATGTTCCATACCGGGGCGGTGCGCCCATGACAACCGATCTGATTTCGGGCATCGTGCCCATCGGCATCGACGTGCTGACCGCCTATTTGCCGTTCTTCAAGTCCGGACAGTTGGTCCCGCTGGCCGTCACCTCGGCCCGCCGCACACCGTTGGTGCCAGACGTTCCCAGCGTGGCGGAGCTGAGCAGCTATCGCAAGCTGGTGCTGGACAATTTCTTCGGCGTTTCGGGGCCGGCCCGGATGCCGGCGGACATAGTGGCCCGCATCAACGCCGCCTGCAACGAGGTGCTGGCGCAACCCGACATCCGCAAGCGCATGCTGGATCTCGGGATCACCGTGACGCCCGGCACGCCGGCAGCATTCACGGCCTACGTGCGTGACCAGGTCGCTGCCCTGTCGCCGGTCGTCAAAGGTGTTGGCGTCAAATTGTGAGCGACTTGGCCGGTTCGCTGGCGGTTCGCCGGCCCGGGGCCAGGGGATTTTCATTGCCGCAGTGATGGCGTTGATGAACGCATTGTCGCCAGCGACCGCGGACGCAGCCTCGCCAGCGCGAGGGTGCGGCGACATCGCCGCCAGGGCCATCGAGCGGCGCACCCAGGTTGCCGCCTATTACGAGCTCAAGCTGGTGCTGATTGACGGTCGGGTCGTGGAGTGGGGGCGCAGCGGCGATCCGCGCATCGTGCTGCGCGACGCGCTGCAGGTCGCAGTGGGGCAGTCCCGCGGGTATGCGATCGACCGACAGCTCCGGCTGCTCAGCTGGTCAGCCGGCGGCGGACCGATGGAGACATGGCTGGACCAGTCGGTATGGGTTGCAGCGGGCGACAGCGGGGTGTTTGCCATCCGCTGTGATGGCAGTCTGTGGTACCGCAGCACTGACGACGTGCGCTGGCAGCGAACCGCCGATGCCGCGGTGCATGCCTGGGTGGGCGATGGCGCCGACTATTACGTCGATCCGGCCGGCAACCTGTTCGTGCGTGGCAAGGCGCACCGCGGGCAATATGGCGACGGCCGCTTGACCGAGGCGCAGGGCTGGGTCTCGGTCGCGACCGATGCGCTTGCCGTGATCGCGCATACCGGGCACGCCTTGTATCTGCGCCGCGATGGCATGGTGATGGGCACTGGCGGAAACCGGTTTGGCCCGCTGTCCCACCATGGCATCGGTGACAAGGCCGATCGCTGGGGTCCGATCTTCGAGGGCGCCACGGCCATCGCTACGGGCAGCCGCCATTCGCTGGCCCTGCGGGCCGACGGATCACTGTGGATATGGGGTGCGCAGGAAGGGCTGCAGCCCAAGGCCGTGCTTAAAGCTGTCAGAGCCATGGCCGGCGGCCTGGAGGACAGTGTGGCGCTCGATGCCGATGGCGTCGTCTGGCAATGGCGCCTGGGGCAGAAACCGGAACGCCTGAGCCTGCCGAAGAACTGAGAGCGCCCCCAACCCTGGCTGCGCCAGGCCCCCCGAGGGCGCGCCAGAAAACTTGGGAGCGGCCCGGCGTTTTTTAGATCGCCCCCAGCCCTGGCTTCGCCAGGCCCCCCGAGGGGGTGCCAGAAAACTTGGGAGCGGCCCGGCATTTTTTAGATCGCCCCCAGCCCTGGCTTCGCCAGGCCCCCCGAGGGGGTGCCAGAAAACTTGGGAGCGGCCCGGCGTTTTCTCATGAGCCCGTTCAGCCCGGGTGCACCACCACCAACCAGGCGCTGGCGGCTGTTTTGCCGGGATTACGGATGCAGTGCGCGCGATCGGCGGCGTAGCGTGCGGTTTCCCCGTGCTTGAGTCGCTGGACCTGGTCGCCGGTCTGTACCTCCAGCGTGCCGGAGATTGCGCTCAGGTGCTCGCGGGTGCCCGATTCATGGGCCTGGGAATCCAGTGCGCCGCCCGGTTGAACCGTCAACGCATACCACTCGAACTGACCGGCCAGGCCGATCGGCCCCAGGATGCGCAACTCGCTCAGGCCGTCCGGGCTGCGGATCGCCGGCGCGGCGTGGGAGGCCAGCACCTCGATGGTTTGCGCGCCGGCGGGAGCTGCGCTGCCCAGCAACTCGCCGATGCCCACATCCAGCGCATTGGCCAGTCGCCAGACCACGGCGACGGTCGGATTGGCCTGGCCGCGCTCGATCTGCGACAGCATCGACTTGGACACGCCGGCCTTGCGCGACAACTCGTCGAGCGAGAGTGATCCGGCCTGGCGCAGCGCGGCCAATGTGTCGCCGACGCGGGGTGGTTCACTGGAAATGTTGCGGGGCTTGCGGGATGGCATATTGTTTCGATATACTGCAAAACTGTTCGATATACTGGACAACGTTCGATATTCAACGACGCCGCATTGTGCCTGACAAACCGGATTCAAGGAAACACCATGAGCCAGCAGCAAGACTTTTATTCCCACCTGGGCCAGGAACTACAGGGTATCCGCGACGCCGGTCTGTTCAAGGCCGAGCGCATCATCGCCACCCCGCAGGGCGCGCATATCCGCACCGTCGCGGCGGATGGCACCAGCCGAGAGGTGCTCAACCTGTGCGCCAACAACTACCTGGGCCTGTCCTCGCATCCGGACGTGGTGGCGGCGGCGCACGAGGCCCTGCGCACGCATGGTTATGGCTTGAGCTCGGTACGATTCATCTGCGGCACCCAGGATCTGCACAAGACGCTGGAGGCGCGGCTGTCGCGCTTCCTGGGCACCGAGGACACCATTCTGTATGCCGCCGCGTTCGACGCCAATGGTGGCCTGTTCGAACCTCTGCTGGGCGAGCAGGATGCGGTGATCAGCGACGAACTCAACCACGCCTCCATCATCGACGGCATCCGGCTGTGCAAGGCCAGACGCTACCGCTACAAGCACAACGACATGGCTGACCTGGAGCGTTGTCTGCAGCAGGCCAGCAGCGAGGGCGCGCGTTTCACGCTGGTGTTCACCGATGGCGTTTTTTCGATGGACGGCACCATCGCCCGGCTCGACGCGATGCGCCGGTTGTGCGATGCCCACGGCGCCTTGCTGGGGGTGGACGAATGCCATGCCAGCGGTTTTGTCGGCGCCACCGGGCGCGGCACCCATGAGCACCGGGGCGTGTTCGGCAAAGTCGACATCATCACCGGAACCCTGGGCAAGGCCCTGGGCGGCGCGTCCGGCGGTTTTACCAGTGCGCGGCGCGAGGTGGTCGAACTGCTGCGCCAGCGCTCGCGGCCCTACCTGTTTTCCAATACCGTGGCACCCAGCATTGTCGGTGCATCGATTGCGGTGCTGGATCTGCTCGAAGGCTCCACCGCACTGCGCGACAAGCTGGCCGACAACACGGCGTGGTTCCGCGGCGCCATCCGTGCCGCCGGTTTCCAGATCAAGGACGGCGAGCATCCGATCGTGCCGATCATGGTGCATGACGCGGTGGTGGCGCAGCGACTTGCCGCCCGGTTGCTGGAGCTGGGGATCTATGTCGTGGGCTTTTTCTTCCCCGTCGTGCCCAAGGGGCAGGCCCGCATCCGCGTGCAGATCAGCGCGGTGCATGAGCGTGCCGACCTGGAACAGGCGGTGGCGGCCTTTGCCCAGGCCGGGCGGGAGATCGGATTGATCGGCTGACCCGGCCACCGGCCTGTCGCGGCCCCACGCCATACGCTGGCGCTGGCGATGCACACAACCCACACAACCCCATGACTGAACCTCGCATCCTTATCATCGGCGCCAACGGCCAGATCGGCACCGAGCTCACCCATGCCCTGGTCGAGCGCCATGGCCGCGCGGCCGTCGTCACGAGCGACCTGGCACCCGAGGGCCGGGTGATTGGCGTGCACCACGAGGCGCTCGATGCCACTGAGGCCAGCGCCCTGACGGAGATCGTCGAGCGCCACCAGATCACGCAGATTTACCTGCTCGCCGCGGCCCTGTCCGCGCGCGGCGAACAACATCCCAAGTGGGCCTGGGACCTGAACATGAAGGGCCTGCTCCATGTGCTGGAGTTGGCCCGTACCCACAAGCTGCAGCGTGTGTTCTGGCCCAGCTCGATCGCCGCCTTCGGCCCATCGACACCGCGCGACCGAACGCCGCAAAAGACGGTGATGGACCCGACCACGGTTTACGGAATCTCCAAACTCGCGGGTGAGGGCTGGTGCGCCTGGTACCACCGCAACCATGGGGTGGATGTGCGCAGCCTGCGTTATCCAGGGCTGATCAGCTGGAAAACCGCGCCGGGTGGCGGCACGACCGACTACGCGATCGAAATCTTCCACGCCGCGTTGCGCGAACAGCACTACACCAGCTTCCTGGCCGCCGACACCGCCTTGCCGATGATGTACATGCCCGATGCGATCCGCGCCACGCTCGAACTGATGGAGGCGCCGCCCGACGCGGTGCGCGAGCGCCAGTCGTACAACCTGGCAGGCATCAGCTTCACCCCGACGGACATCGCCGCCGCCATCGCGCGCCAGATCCCGGGTTTCACGCTGGGCTGCGAGCCCGACTTCCGCCAGGTGATTGCGGACAGCTGGCCGCGTTCCATCGACGACAGCGCGGCACAGCGCGACTGGGGCTGGCGCGCGCGCTACGACCTTGACGCCATGGTGCACGATATGCTGGAGAACTTGCGCCTGCCTGTCGCAGCCTAGGCCATTGCGCTTGCCCGCTGCGGCGAATGATCGGACGGGCGTCGCGCGGTTCGACCGAGGGGTGTTCCCGTGGCGGGTTGTGGCGTACGGCGCGCAGGGGGGGCGTTTTGTCCCTTCCCTGGCAGTGCATCCAGGCTGCAGTGGACAATGGGCTATACGTAACCTGCAGGATCCTATGCATCCCCGATCGATCCCATTGTTTCTGAGCGCCGCGCTGCTGGTCGGCTGCGGAGCGGCCGTGCAAAACCCGGTTACCGGCCAGCAAGAGCGCTCCGTGATGGACGAGTCCCAGGAGATTGCGCTGGGACGCAAGGAGCACGCCGCCGTGCTGCGCGAGATGCCGCCGTATGCCGACGCGCGGGTGCAGGCCTATGTGAACGCGCTGGGACAGAAGTTGGCACGCCAGTCGCACCGCAGCCAGTTGCAGTGGACCTTTACCGTGCTCGACAGTCCGGATATCAACGCGTTCGCATTGCCCGGCGGATATGTGTATGTGACCCGCGGCATCATGGCCTACCTGGAGAGCGAGGCTGATCTGGCCGGCGTGATCGGGCACGAGATCGGCCATGTCACCGCCCGCCACGGCGCGCAGCGTGCCACCCGTCAGCAGAACGCCGGCATCGGGGTGCTGGCGGCCACGGTGCTGGGTGCGGTGCTTGAAAGCCAGGGGGTCAGTGGTGCGGGCCGGGCCGCCAGCGACCTGTCGCAGGTGGCAGCCGCCGGGTATGTGGCCTCGTACGGGCGCGAGCAGGAGTTGCAGGCCGACAGCCTGGGCGCCGAATACCTGGCGCGCAACCAGTACGACCCAAAGAACATGGTCGATGTGATCCAGGTGCTCAAGAATCAGGAGCAATTTGCCGCCGATCGCGCGCGGGCACAGGGCCGCGAGGTGTCATCGGGCGCTGGATGGCTCGCCTCGCACCCGAGCAATGAGCAGCGGCTGCAGTCCATCACCCGTCTGGCCGCCCAGTACAGAGGGCAGGGCGGTTATGCCGACGAGGGACGCGAGCGCTATCGGCAGTTGATCAGCGGCATGCGGTTTGGCGAAAGCGACGCGCAGGGCCTGAGCCGCGGGCGCAACTTCTACCACCGCGAACTGGGACTGGCGATCACCGCACCGGTGCAGTGGACGATCCAGAACCTGGCCGATCGGCTGGTGTTGTTGAACGCCGCGCGCGACGCCGCCCTGGTGCTGCGCACCGTGCCGGCCCAGGCTGGCCGCGACCATGGTGACATCATCCGCAACCTGATCAAGCCCGTGCGCGGCCGTGCCGACGCGCTGGTACTGAGCGGCTTGCCGGCGACCCATTTCAGCGGTGCCCGCGCTAACGCCCAGGGTCAGCCGGAACCGGTCGAGGCGACAATCGTCAGCGGCCCGGGCGAGAACCGTTTCATCCTGGTGTGGAGCGGCAAGGACGCGGCCGCACTGCAGCGCGCCCGTGGCCCCCTGCAGCAGGCGCGCGACTCGTTTCGGCCCCTGAGCGCGGCCGACCGGGCCGATGCGAGCCCCTGGGTGCTGCGCACGGCGCCGTTTCCGCGCGGCGGTTTCGCCGAACTGGCGCGTCGATCACCCCTGGAGTCGGCCGAGCAGCAGCTGCGCCTGATCAACGGCGCGTATGGCGGCGGCGAACCGCGCGTGGGTCAGTTGGTCAAGATCGTGGAGCAACAATGAGGGCATTGCATGGCAGAGTTTGACTGCGAGCTTTTTGTCGTGGGCGGGGGCAGTGGCGGGGTACGTGCCGCGCGCATGGCCGCCCAGCGCGGCGCCAGGGTGATGTTGGCGGAGCAGGGCGGCACCGCTGGTCTGGGTGGCACCTGTGTCAATGTCGGCTGTATTCCAAAAAAGCTCTACAGCTACGCCGCCCACTATGGCGAGGCCTTCGAGGAATCGCATGGTTTTGGCTGGGAGGGCCCTGCGCCGACTTTCGATTGGGCCACGCTCAAGGCGAATCGGCGCAAAGAGATCAGCCGGCTCAATGGCGTATATGCGCATTTGCTCAGTGACAGCGGCGTGCAGGTGATCAATGCGCGGGCCCGCCTGACCGGGCCGCAGCAGGTGCTGGTGGACGGACGTACCGTGCATGCCCGGCATATCCTGGTTGCAACCGGTGGCACGCCGTTCGTGCCGGATTTGACCGGTGCCGATCAGGTGGTCACGTCGGGCGCGATGTTCGATCTGGACCCGTTCCCGCGGCGCCTGCTGGTGGTGGGCGGCGGCTACATTGCCTGCGAGTTCGCGTCCATCTTCAACGGGCTGGGCGCGCAGGTCACGCAGTTGTACCGCGGCGAGCAGGTGTTGCGCGGTTTCGATGATGAGGTTCGCCATTTCATCGCGGCCGAGATGCGCAAGGCCGGTGTCGACCTGCGCCTGGGCGCCGACGTCGCATCGATTGCCAGCGGCTCGGACGGTCATACCGTGACGCTTGACGAGAGTGCCGGCGCAGCCACGACTGTCATTGCGGACACGGTGCTGTATGCCACCGGACGCGTGCCCAATGTGCGCGGCTTGGGGCTGGAGGCGGCCGGTGTCAAACTGCGCTGGGACGGCGCAGTCGAGGTCGACGACTGTTACCGCACGTCGGTGCCGTCGATCTTTGCGGTTGGTGATGTCACCGACCGGATACAACTGACGCCGGTGGCGCTTGCCGAGGCCATGGTGGTGGTGGACCAGTTGTTCGGCCCACCGGCGGGCAAGCTGGGCCGCAGCATGAGTTACGACTTCATCCCGACCGCGGTGTTCACCCATCCCAACATCGGAACCGTCGGCTTTTCCGAGCAGGACGCGCCCAAGCACTTCGGCAAGGTAACGGTCTACCGTAGCGACTTCAGGGCCCTCAAGCACACCCTGAGCGGCAGCAGCGAACGCACCTTGATGAAACTGGTCGTCGAGGATGCCACCGACCGGGTGGTCGGCCTGCACATGGTCGGCCCCGATGCCGGCGAGATCGTGCAGGGTTTTGCGGTGGCCATGAAGGCCGGCGCGACCAAGGCCGTGTTCGACAGCACGATCGGCATTCATCCGACAGCGGCGGAGGAATTCGTCACCATGCGCGAACCGGTGAAGGTGGCCGCTGTCTAGCAACGCCAGTCGCGCAGCGGATGGATGCAATGGGCGCAATCGCCGTTACCATGTGTGCATGACCGATACGACTCCCAGCCCCGCCACGCTCGACTGTCTGCGCCAGCTGATCGGGTTCGACACCACCAGCCGCAATTCCAACCTGGCCCTGATCGACTGGGCCGAGGCCCATCTGGCGCGGCACGGGGCCTCGGTGCGCAGAAGCTACAACCGGGAGCGGACCAAGGCCAACCTGTTCGCCACCTTTGGCGAGGGTCCGGGCGGGGTCGTGCTGTCGGGCC
Organism: Rhodoferax sp.; assembly: GCA_043759735.1. Classification (GTDB taxonomy): domain Bacteria; phylum Pseudomonadota; class Gammaproteobacteria; order Burkholderiales; family Burkholderiaceae_C; genus CAISIP01. Next base: position 5,795 of record JAYUQC010000229.1, on the reverse strand, counting down.
ACAGCGACGTGGTGCCGGTGGACGGGCAGGACTGGACGACCGATCCGTTCCAGGCCGATATCCGCGACGGTCGGCTGTATGGCCGCGGCGCCTGCGACATGAAGGGTTTCATCGGCGTCGTGCTGGCACAGGCGCCAAACTTTTCCCGCGCGCCGCTGCGCTCACCGGTGCATGTTGCGCTGAGTTACGACGAAGAGGTCGGTTGCCTGGGCATCACGCCGTTGCTGAGCGACCTGGCCGAGGCCGGTATCCGTCCCGATGGCTGCATCGTGGGCGAGCCCACCAGCATGCGCATGGTGACGGCGCACAAGGGCGGGCGGGTCTATCGCTGCTGTGTGCGCGGGCATGCTGCCCATTCGTCGCTGACACCGTCGGGTGTCAACGCGATCGAATATGCGGCGCGGGTGATCAGTTTCATCCAGGACCTGTCCTGGCGCGAAGAGGCGCAGGGCCTGCGCGTCGATGGCCTGGATGTGCCGTTCTCGACCATCTCCACCAACATGATCAGTGGCGGCAGCGGCAAGAACATCATCCCGGCGTGGTGCGAGTTTTTCTTCGACTACCGCTATGTGCCGGGCGTCGCGCCCGACGACTTCATCGACGCCATCCGCGCCTATGTCGCCGAACAGGTGGAGCCGCGCATGCAGCGCCATCACCCGCATGCCGGCATCGAATTCGAGCGCACCGGCGACGTACCGGCGCTCAATGGTCAGGAGCAGGAGGCGATCGCGCAGCTGGCGCAGTCTTTGTTGCGACCTCAGCCGGTGACCAAGGTGGCTTACGGGACCGAGGCCGGTTTTTTCCAGCTTGCGGGGATTCCCAGCATCGTGTGCGGGCCGGGCAGCATCGAACAGGCGCACAAGGCCGACGAATATGTGCCGCTGGCGCAGTTGGCGCAGTGCGAGCGGTTCATAGAAGGCGTGGTGGCGCGGCTGGCAGAGCCGGCGCTGGCATGAAGCTGGCCGGTTGCAGCATGTGGATCATTTGCATCGTTTGCGGAACTTGCGCGCCGCGGAACGAAGCCCAGTCAATGGACGCGCAGCATTGTCAGCGCTGCGTCGGTCCCGTTACATCGTTCCCGGGTAGGCACCGCCGTCGGCCAGGATGTTCTGGCCGGTGATGTAGCCCGCGTGCTGGCTGCACAGAAAGGCACAGATGGCGCCGAACTCGGCAGCGCTGCCGAACCGCTTGGCGGGGATCGCCTTGGCGCGCGCGTCGAGCAGGGTTTCGATCGGTTGTCCGGTCTTTTTGGCGGCGCCCTGCATCGTCGTGCGCAGGCGATCGGTATCAAACGCACCGGGCAATAGATTGTTGATGGTCACGCCGGAGCCGGCGATGCTGCTGCGCGCAACGCCGGCGACAAACCCGGTCAGGCCGCTGCGCGCTCCATTGGACAGACCCAGGATGTCGATCGGCGCCTTGACTGCGCCCGAGGTGATGTTGACGATGCGCCCGAAGCCGCGTGCCGCCATGCCGTCGACGGTGGCCTTGATCAGCGCGATCGGGGTCAGCATATTGGCGTCCAGCGCCTTGATCCAGGCCTCGCGCTCCCAGTCGCGAAAGTCGCCCGGCGGTGGACCGCCGGCATTGGTGACGACGATGTCATAGTCCGTGCCGGGGCCACCGTCGAGCGCAAACACCGCGGTGCGGCCGGACTCGGTCGTGATGTCGGTCGCCACCGCGATCACCTTGCCGGCGCCGGGCAGCGCGCGCAGTAAATTGGCGGCGGCCTCCAGTACCTGCGCACCCCGCGCGACGATCACCAGGTTGGCACCGTCGGCCGCCAGCGCCTGCGCGCAGCCCAGGCCCAGCCCTTTGCTGGCACCGCACACCAGCGCCCATTTACCCTTGATTCCGAGATCCATCAACTACTCCTTGTTGGTCGGGCCAGCTGCCCGCAGTCGATTCATCATGCGGTCCTTGCGCCGCCGCACATCCGTCGCATCGCCGGTCGCGGTTGCATCCGCTCAGGAGGGCAGGTTCTTCAGCACATCCGCCACGAAGGCGCAACTGTCGAACTGCCCGCCGCGAAAGGTCCATCCCAGCCGCACGATAACAGTATCGCGCGAGGGCACCATGGCCACCACCTGGCCCCAATGACCGCTCATGCCCAGCGTGTCGGGCGGCAGGCCATGGGCCTTGCACCGTCCCGCCTGCGGGTCGGCGATGCGCCAGGTCTGCGCGCCATAACCTGGCCCGTCGCCCTGGGTCGTGGCCGGCTTGGAGGCGAAAGCCCACCATCCGGGTGGCAACACCGCCTTGCCATCCCATTGACCGTCCTGCAGCATCAATTGGCCGAGCCGGGCCCAGTCGCCGACACTGGCCCACAAGTACGACGAGCCGACCCAGGTGCCGGCCGCATCGGTTTCCAGCACCGCGGTGCGGGCGCCGATAGGATCAAACAGCGCCTTCTTCGGATAGGCCCAGTAATCGGCATCGGTCGGCAGGTGCACCCGGTCGACGGCGGCCAACAAATTGGCCGTCTGGCTCAGATAGCGCCAACGCTGTCCGGCTGGCGCTTCGGGCTTGACGGCGGCTGCGAATGCGGCGACGTCGCGCTGGCCCCACAACATGCGTGGCACCGACCCCCACGGCACATACTCCTCCAAGCTGGCCAGTCCATCGCGCATGTACATCAGGTCGGCCACCGTGATGGCTTGGCGCGAATCCCGGCGCCAGTCGGCGACCCAAGCCGGTGCCGTGGCCCCCTTGAACGCATCGACCACCGGTGTCGAGAAAGCAAAGTTTTTCTCGTGCGCGAGTTTGTAGCTCAGCATGCCCAGTACGGTCTTGGTCATCGACCAGCCATGCAGTGCGGTATCCGGCCCGAATCCGGGGGCCGTCTGCAGCACCAGCGCGCGGCCCTTGTGAATGATGGCGACGCCCCGCGTGTTGGCCGCCTGCGGATCGCCGGCTCCGACGAAAGCCTGGCGCACCACCCGCTGCAGGCCGGACCGGTCGACTCCCGCGCCCCACTGGTCCGGCGCCACCGCTGCCTCACCCTGAGGCCAGGCCGTGGCGGTGTCTGCGGGCGGCCGCGGCGCGGGCCGGGTCGGGTCTTGCGTCGAGTCCAGCACGCAGCCGCGCCGCGGCAGCCATTGCGCCTGGCGTTCGAACAAACCGGCAAACCGCGCCTGCACTTTCTGGTCGGCTTCCTGCACCGACACGCTGATCAGGCCCAGCACCGGGCTGGCCGGCAAGACCTCGGCCTGCAGCAGGCCGGCCAGCGGCCGATGCGCAACAAAGGCCGCAGAACACACTCCCTTGGCGGCCATCCCAGCCGCATTGCGGGGAATGTCCAGCACCAGCAGGGCGCCGATGACCAACACCACCAGTGCCAACACGGCAAGACCGGAGATGCGCAGCGCGCGTCGAAAAAGAGGTCGAGCCATGGCGATTTTTGTCGGACGGTGAAGCGCAGAACTCTACCCGAACGGGCAAGCGCCCAAGAAAACGCCGGGCCGCCCCAAGTTTTCTGACTCCCCCTCGAGGGGACGGACGGCGCATCGCGGCGGCCCAGGGGGCGCCCAAGAAAACGCCGGGCCGCCCCAAGTTTTCTGACTCCCCCCTGGGGGGACGGACGGCGCATCGCGGCGGCCCAGGGGGCCATATCTCTCGCCATTGTGGACAATAGCGCCATGACCTATCTCCCCCCACCCACGGCGACCACGCGCCATACCGACGCCGCCAGTGCGCTGGCCCAGGTTCGCAGGATTTACGACAGTTCGCTGGCGCACCTGCGCAAAGCGATGCAACGCTATGTGGCGGGCGAGGATCTGCCGGGCAGGGCGCGCGCCTGTTATCCGTTTGTGCGCGTGCAAACCCATACGGTGGCGCGGCTGGTGACCGATGACAGCGCGCGACTGAGCTACGGGTTTGTCTCCGGGCCGGGACGTTACGAAACCACGCTGACGCGGCCGGACCTGTTTGGCGACTACTATCTGGACCAGTTCGAGCTGTTGCTGCGCAGCCACGAGGTCGAACTCGAGGTGGGCACCAGCAGCCAGCCGATTCCGATCCATTTTTCATTTGTCGAGAACGACCATATCGAAGGCAGCCTGAGTGCGCAAAGGCGCCAGTTGATGCGCGACGCGTTCGACCTGCCCGACCTGGGCGCGATGGACGATTGCATTCCCAATGGAACCCATGAGCCGCGCCCGGGCGAACCGCATCCGCTGGCGCTGTTCACTGCACCCCGGGTGGACTATTCGCTGCATCGGCTGCGCCACTACACGGGCACCGCACCACAGTACTTCCAGAACTTCGTGCTGTTCACCAATTACCAGTTCTACATCGACGAGTTCGTGCGCATGGGACGCGCGGCGATGCAGGACACGGGCAGCGAATACAGCGCGTTCGTAGAGCCGGGCAACATGGTCACCCGCCGTGTCGGTCTGGCGTCCGAGGAGGGCGACGAGTTCGGTGCCGAGCCGCTGCGCCTGCCGCAGATGCCCGGCTACCACCTGCTGCGCCGCGATGGTTGCGGTATCACGATGATCAATATCGGCGTCGGCCCGGCCAATGCCAAGAACATCACCGACCATGTCGCGGTGCTGCGGCCGTATGCCTGGATCATGCTGGGCCATTGCGCGGGCCTGCGCACCACCCAGCAGCTGGGCGACTATGTGCTGGCGCACGGTTATGTGCGCGAGGATCATGTGCTGGACGAGGAGCTGCCCCTGTGGGTGCCGATACCGGCGCTGGCCGAGATACAGGTCGCGATCCAGCGCGCGGTGGCCGACGTGACCCAGGTCAATGGGCCCGAGCTCAAGCGCATCATGCGCACCGGTACCGTGGCCAGCACCGACAACCGCAACTGGGAGCTGCTGCCCGACAACGGCCCGCAGCGCCGTTTCAGCCAGAGCCGCGCGGTGGCGCTGGATATGGAAAGCGCGACGATTGCCGCCAACGGTTTCCGCTTTCGCGTGCCCTACGGCACCTTGCTGTGTGTGAGCGACAAGCCCCTGCACGGTGAGATCAAGCTGCCCGGCATGGCCAACCACTTCTACCGCGAGCGTGTGGACCAGCATTTGCGCATCGGCATGCGGGCGATGGAGCTGCTGCGCGCGCAAGGCGTGCACAAACTTCATTCGCGGAAATTGCGCTCGTTTGCTGAGGTGGCGTTTCAGTAGCCTGACTTTTTGATTCCTACTATATTAATAGCAATAAATGTCCATTTCACGTGACTTAGCGGCCGATTTGTCTTTGAAATAGGCCCGGATGCGGGTTTTTGGTTTGAATCGTACCCAATTTAGGTACGTTTGATTCCTTGATCGCCGCTGGCCCCCTGCCAAGCACCCCGCCGCCGCTCCTCATAAGTCGCAGGCGCGATCGCTTTCGCGATCACTGGCGCCACAAATCGTCGGGACGGCGGGGTGCGTGGCTGGAGGCGGAAGGACGGTGTAGACCTCCAAGCGCGACCATCGGGAGTGACAGGTGCGTTTGGTTATCCGCTATCCTTTGACCATGACCATTCCTGACTACCAAACATGCATGCTTCCGTTTCTGCGATTTCTGGCAGACGGGAGTGAGCACACCTTAAGTGATGCTGAGGAAAGTCTGGCCGGACACTTTAATCTGACGCCAATTGAACGAGCCAAACTGCTTCCATCCGGCCAACAAGGGGTTTTCAGAAACCGCATCGCTTGGGCGCGCACTTACCTCAAGAAAGCTGAACTTGTTGAAGCTCCAAAGCGGGGTGTTTTCAGAATCACAGAACGTGGGCAGAAAACGCTTTCCACAAACCCCAAACGAATCGATGGCAAGTTCCTTGAACAGTTCCCCGAGTTCATGCA
>JAYUQC010000228.1:0-7551 GCA_043759735.1 Rhodoferax sp. | reverse complement strand
CCAGGTCAACGGCGGAGGAGGGGCACTCTTCAACGATCAGCCCAGCGTGCAGACGCTGTCGGTGATCGCACAGGCCCACCGACTGCAAGGAACTACCGCGCTGTTGCCAACGCTGATCACCGACACGCGCGAGCAGATGCGGCAGGCGATTGGAGCTGCACGCGATGCCTGCCAGTCGGTGCCGGGCGTGTTGGGCATCCACCTGGAGGGGCCGTTCCTGCGGGTGGAACGCCGGGGCATCCACCGGCTGGACCGGATCGCCACATTTGACGCGGGCAGCAGTGGTGTTGCGTCAGATCTGCAATTGCTCACGTCGCTGGGCGAGGCGGGCCGCACCCTGGTCACTCTGGCACCGGAGTGTGTGCCCCAAGGTACCGTAGGCGCCTTGCGCGAGCGCGGAGCAGTGGTATTTGCCGGGCACACCGATGCCAGTTACGAGCAGATGCAGATGGCGCTGGACGAAGGCCTGGATGGTTTTACGCACTTGTTCAATGCCATGTCGCAGTTGGGTTCGCGTGCGCCAGGCGCGGTCGGTGCCGCGCTGCTCGCGGCGCAAGCTTATGCCAGCCTGATTCTCGACGGCCACCACGTCGCCGCTGGCAGCGTTGCGGTGCTACGTGCAGCGCGTGGCATGCAGCGTGTGGTTTTGGTATCGGACGCAATGCCACCGGCTGGCACTACCGATACCGAATTCATGTTGCAGGGCCAGCGCATGCGGGTGCTTGAGGGACGCTGTGTCGATGACGACGGCAGGTTGGCCGGCGCGGCGATCACGCTGGCCGATGCGGTACGTATCGGCGTTGAACACTATGGCATCGCGCTGGAGCAGGCGCTGGCCAGTGCGTCCCGCGTGCCGGCCGAGCTGCTGGGGTTGGCGAGTGAGTATGGCACGCTGCAAGCGGGTGCGCGGGCGGATGCGGTGGTGTTAGACCAAGGCTTGCGGCCACTGGCGGTGTTGCAGGGTGGTGATTGGGTGCGGCCGTTGCAGGAACTGGTGTTATGACCGACGGCATCGACCTGGCTGCGGGCACAGGCACGGTGGGTCTGGGTCTGGATGCAGGCGGCACCAGCACGCGCTGGGCACTGGCAGACCCAACCGGGCGGGTGTTGGCGCAGGGCGGCGTGGCTGGGCTCACGGCGTTGATGATGGGCAGCGAGAGCGGGCGCGTGCAGACCGAGGCGTCGCTGGTGCAACTGGCGCACGATGCAAGAGACGCCGGCCTCCTACGCTCAGCCCAGGCGCGATTGCGCATACTTGCCGGGTTCACTGCCTACTCCGACAACGCGCCTTTGCGCGCTGCTCTGGAGCGCATGATCGCCCGTATTTTCGAGTTGCCGCAGCAAAAAGTGCGCGTGGTAGGCGATGTGGCATTGGCGTATCTCGATTGTTTCGCGCCAGGTGCCGGCCATCTGGTGTATGCCGGCACGGGCTCGGTAGCGGCGACTATCGACCAGCATGGGCAAATGTACCGGGCCGGCGGGCGGGGTGGACTGCTCGACGATGGTGGCTCCGGCTACTGGATCGCGCGCGAGGCGATGCGCCATATCTGGCGTACCGAAGACGAACAGCCCGGCAGCTGGCGCGCGTCGGGCTTGGCAATCGCCGTTTTCGAGCGCGTGGGCGGCAGCGAGTGGTCGCGTTCGCGCGACTTTTTTTACCAGGGCACCCGTGGCCAGGTGGGCGAGTTGGCGCTGGCCGTAGCAGCCGCCGCCAACCGCGGCGACCGGGTGGCGCGCGAGATTCTGCGCCAGGCGGGCATCGAGCTTGCGCGCCTGGCGCGTGCGTTGACCCGGCGCTTCGGGGTGCGGCCGGTTGCGCTGGCGGGGCGCGCCGCGCAGTTGCACCCGGCCATCGAGCAGCACATGCGCGAAGCGCTCGGTGCGGCAGCCGACTTGCGCGTAGTCTCACTGCGGGCGCATGAGACCGCCGCCCGGCTGGCCGCACGCGACGACCCGCTATTGGACAGCCTCACGGATAGCGAGCTTCCACCCCTATCGCCAGCCACCGGGGACCCCTGAAACCATGGTCAACTGGCAGACCCGGCCGGTTGGCCAGAACGCCGCAGACCCACAACTTTTGAGAGCCCAGCCCATGAGAACCCTCCCGACCCACTACCAGACAAGTTCCCCCCATCCCATTTACCAACCAAGGAGCGCAAAATGAAATCCACCCTTCGCACCCTGAGCCTGGCCATTGTTGGCTGCGCCAGTACCCTGAGTCATGCCGTCGATCTGACCTTTTGGAGCTGGCGTGTCGAGGACAAGGCCTTCTACGACATGATTGCCAAGGAATACAAGGCGATCAGCGGCGACGACGTCAAGTTCAGTGCCTACAAGAACACCGAGTACCCGGCTGTTCTGTCGGCCGCGCTGGCGGCCGGCGGTGGGCCGGACATCATCCACACCCGCGCCTACGGCGGCCTGGCGGCCCTGGCTGATGCAGACTACTTGCTGCCGGTGACCAAGGCCAACGTACCGAATCTGGCGCCTTTTGCCGACGGCGTGATGCTGGGTGCCATAGGGCGCAAACCACCGCATGACAAGAGCACCTACGGCGTGCCGTTCGCGACCCAGTCACTGGGAATTTTCTACAACAAGGAAGTACTCGCCAAGGCTGGCATCACCACACTGCCCAAGACCTGGGACGAGTTCAAGAGCATCTGCAAGTCCCTGAAGGAGAAGAGGATCGCGTGTATCGCCAACGGGTCCAAGGAAGCACCGGTGCTGGAGCAGATGTTTGGCGTCATTGGCCCCAACTTCTACGGTGGCACCGCCTATTTCAATGGATTGATGAACGGCAGCAAGAACTTCAACGACCCCGGTTTCATCAAGGCCATCGAAGAAGTGGTGGCGCTCAAGGACTACATGCCGCAGAACCAGATGGGTGTGGGCGAGAACGAAAGCCGTACCCTGTTCGCGTCGGGGCTGGCCGCATACTACATCACCGGCACCTGGAACATCGACACCATCAAGGAGCTGAACCCGAAGGCCGATTTCGACATCATGCCGGCGCCACCGCTGGTTGCTGGTGGCCCGACCTATGTGGCCACGTTTGCAGATGGAAACTATGCGGTAAACGCCAAGACGACCAAACGCGAAGCGGCTTTGAAGTTCGTCAACTTCCTCGCCAGCAAGGAGTTCGGCCAGAAGTTCACCCACGAGTTGCGGCAGATGTCGGCGGTACCGGGCGTCAAGGCAACCGACCCGCTGCTGGCGTCATTTGGCGAACAAGCTGCCAAGTCGGGCACTCCGTTCCTGATGCTGGTGGGTTTCCGCTACCAGAACCCGAATGGCTCCATCCTGCTGCGCGACGGCATCCAGAAAGTGATGCAGGGCCAGGGGACACCTACTTCGCTGGCAGCCGATATCCAGACCGGCTTGGCCACCTGGCACAAGCCATTGCAGAAGTAGCAGGCAAACGGGGATCGCTGTGTTGGACCGCAAGACGCTCTGGATCATGTTGTTCACGGCCCCCGCCATGCTGATGATGGCCGTGTTCATGTTGTGGCCCGCCCTGTCGGCGCTGGGCTACAGCCTGTACGACTGGAACGCCTTCACCAGAGGTGATTTTGTCGGGTTGAAACACTTCGTGCGGCTGACCGAGCCGCCATACCGGGGCGAGTTTCTGGCGGCACTGAGCCACAACACCATCACCTTCATCGCCGTGCTGACGGTACAAAACGGCCTGGCGCTGCTGCTGGCGTTCGGGCTGTACCGCAAGCCGCGCGGCTTTGCGTTCTTTCGCGGCACGGTGTTCCTGCCGGTCATTTTGTCTCTGGTGATTACGGGTTACCTGTGGCAGCTGTTCCTGCACCCGCTGTTCGGGCCGCTGACCAAGATCGCCATGACCACCTTCAACCTGGAAGAGTTTGCCCCGCTGGGCGATAGTCGCCTGGCGCTGGCGACCGCCATCGTGATATCGATCTGGCGCAACGTGGGGTTTCCGACCCTGGTTTTCCTGGCCGGCATGAACGCCATTTCGGATGAAATTTACAAGGCGGCAGAGCTCGATGGTGCCAGCGACTGGCAGACCTTCCTGCGCATCACGCTGCCCAACCTCGGGCCGTCGTTCACGATTGTGGTGATCCTCTCGTTTATCGGCGCGTTCGAATGGTTCGAGTTGCCGTTTGTGATGGGTGGCGCCACCGGCAACCCGGCCAATTCGCTGGACACCATGGCGCTGATGTTCTACCGCCTGTCGTTTGGCGATGGTGCATCGCCCGTGACCGACCTGGGCCTGGGTGCGGCAGTCAGTGTGGTGCTGTTTGTCATCGTGCTGATCGGCTCCAAGTTTGGCGCCGACTTTCTGCGCAAGCGCGAGGTGACGCAATGAGCGCCGCCGGGCCGTTCCAAAGGCGCTCGGCCTTGCAGGCCGCACTGCCGCTGGACGCGGCAGTTCTTCGTGCCGTCCAAGCCTGCGCAGGCAGGCTCGGAGCCGCGGCACTCAGCCCCCTCGGGGGGACCGGCGCGAAGCGGCGTAGGGGGCACCAATGAGCGCCGCCGGAAAAAACGGAGTACTGAGGAAGCACACCCCGTTGACGGTTCTGTTGATGGGACTGTTGATTTTCAACACCATTGGTGTGGTGGTGCCCTTGCTGGTTGCGCTGGTCTCGTCTTTCAAGACCACTGCGGAGATCATGAATGCGCCCTTTGGGTTGCCGGAGAGCCTGAGTTTTGGCAACTTCAGCAAGGTGCTGGGGGAGGGCAACTTCGTCATCTACTTCCGCAACTCGATGATCGTCACGCTGGGCTCGGAGGTAATCATCCTCACCTTGTCTGCCATGGCGGGTTATGCGCTGGGGCGCTACCGGTTCCGGCTGAACGGTGCGCTGTACACCCTGATCCTGATGGGCCTGATGATTCCTGCCAAACTGTTGCTGGTGCCGCTGTTTCTGCAGCTCAAGCAGATGGACTTGCTGGACAGTTTGTGGGGGCTGATCCTGGTCTACGCCGCAGGGGGCATTCCAGCCGGTGTGTTCATCATGACCGGTTTCTTCCGGACGTTGCCAAATGCCCTTGAGGCCGCAGCAAGAATCGACGGGGCGAGCGAGTGGACGATATTTCATCGCATCATGTTGCCGCTGGTGCGGCCCCAGCTGGCGATCGTGGCGATCTACACCGCGATACCGATCTGGAATGACTTCCTGCTGCCGATTGTTTTTATCTCCAGTCCGAACCTGAAGACGATGCCGCAGGGCCTGTCGGTGTTTTTCGGCGAACACGCCGTCAATATGGGCGCGCTGTTTGCGGGCCTCACGATTTCAGCCTTGCCGCTGATTGCGCTGTACCTGGTGTTGTCCGAGCAGTTTATCAAGGGGCTTACCGCTGGTGCCGTCAAAGGCTGAGGGCGCACTGAACCACCATGACCACCATGACCAGCAAAACAGAATCGCCCAATCCCCTGCATGCCGATCTCGACCTGTATCCGGTCGAGCAACTGGTGGATGCATTCGTGGACGATCAGATCAATGCCGTGAACGCGGTGCGTGCGGCCCGCCTGGACCTGGCGCGCGCCGTAAGTTCTGCGGTGCCCCGACTGGCGGCCGGTGGACGCCTGATTTATGTGGGTGCCGGTACCTCGGGCCGGCTGGCCCTGCAGGACTCGGTCGAGTTGTACCCCACGTTCTCGTGGCCGGCCGAGCGTGCGATTGCACTGCTGGCGGGCGGCACCAAAGCAGTCACCGAGGCGGTAGAGGGAGCGGAGGACAACTACGAGCAGGGGGCCGCCGATATGGTGGCAACGCTACCCAGCGTGCGCGATGTAGTGCTGGCGCTCGCGGCATCCGGGCGCACACCGTACGTGTTGGGTGCTATCGGCAGTGCGCGCGCTGCGGGCGCTTTGACCATCGGCATTGCCAACAATCCCGACAGCCCGGTAGCTGGCAATGCGGACATCGGTATCACGCTGGACACCGGCCCGGAAGTCATCTCCGGCAGCACCCGTTTGAAAGCCGGCACGGCGCAGAAGATTGCACTCAACACGTTTTCCAGCGCGGTGATGGTGGGACTCAACAAGGTGTATGGCAACTTGATGGTGGACCTGCGGCCGACCAATGCCAAGCTGGTTCAGCGCTCAGTCAACTTGACCATGCGTGCCACCGGCGTCAACGAGGAACGGGTACGCAAGACGCTGGATGCCTGCGGATTCCAGATCAAGGTAGCCATCGTGGCACTCAAGCGAAACATTGGTGTGGATGCTGCACACACGCGCCTTGCCACATTCGATGGCAGTGTGCGCCGGGCCATTGACCCCTGAAACCCCACCGAACACGCACCAGGGAGAGCCCCATGCAAGCACTCAAGATACGCAATGTTGCGAAGAGTTTTGGTACCACCCACATCCTCAAGGACATCAACATCGAGATCGATGCCGGGGAGTTTCTGATCCTTGTCGGCCCGTCGGGATGTGGCAAGTCGACCCTGCTCAACTGTCTGGCCGGGCTGGAGGACGTGAGCAGCGGCGAGATCTGGATGGGCGGCAGACTAGTCAACACGGTGTCACCCAAAGACCGCGACATCGCGATGGTGTTCCAGAGCTACGCCCTGTACCCGCACATGACCGTGGCCGAAAACATGGGCTTTGCGCTGCGCATGGCCGGCGTGCCGCGTGCCGCGCGCGACGAGCAGGTGGGGCGAGCGGCCGAAGTGTTGCGCATCGGCGACCTGCTGGGTCGCTTGCCGAAGCAGCTTTCGGGCGGGCAGCGGCAGCGCGTGGCGATCGGCCGAGCGATCGTGCGCAAGCCCAAGGTGTTCCTGTTCGACGAGCCGCTGTCGAACCTCGACGCCGCGCTGCGCGTGAACATGCGCATCGAACTCTCGCGGCTGCACCGCGAACTGGGCACGACGATGATCTATGTCACGCACGACCAGGTCGAGGCGATGACGTTGGGTGAGCGCATCGCCGTGTTCGACCAGGGCCGCATCGAGCAGCTCGGCGCACCGCTCGACCTGTACAACGTGCCGGCCAACGAGTTCGTCGCCGGTTTCCTCGGCGCGCCGCGCATCAACCTGATCGACAGGCCGTGCGCCGCTGCCTCGGCAGCGCACCGTGCGCTGTGGGACCGCCTCACGCCTTCGGCCGGCGCCGAGGTGCACCGCGTGGGCCTGCGCGCCGAGCACCTGCAGGTGCTTGCACCGGGCGCGGGCATTCCCGCGACGCTCGAGCTGGCCGAGCACCTGGGCGACACCTCGATCCTGCACCTGCGCGTCGAGGGTCTGACGGAGCTGCTGCACGCCAAGGCCGGCCCGGGTCACGACGCACTTTCTGCCGGCCAGGCCGTGGCGCTGCTGCCCGATGCCGCCTGGGCGCTGCGCTTCGGCGCAGCCGGCCAACGAGTCGCCTGAGCTAGAGTCGACGATGCGATCCCTGCGCACCCCACGCCTGTTCGCCTTCGGCTGCTACACCGCGTTCGCGGCCAGCGCGCTGTCGCTGGCGGCCTGCGCGCCGACGCTGCCCGTCGCCGCTGCACCGACTCGCGCCGTGCCTGCCGGCTACGGGCTCGTCTGGTCAGACGAGTTCGCCGCCGACGGCCTGCCCGACACCAGCAAGTG
>JAYUQC010000227.1:0-56027 GCA_043759735.1 Rhodoferax sp. | reverse complement strand
GGAGCGGCCCGGCGTTTTCTCAAGATCGCCCCCAGCCCTGGCTTCGCCAGGCCCCCCGAGGGGGTGCCAGAAAACTTGGGAGCGGCCCGGCGTTTTCTTGGGAGTTGCGGGCTGCTCCAACCGACTCACGACGCATGGAAACTTAACTACTGGAGGTGCATATGATGTTCAAGAAGATTGCAATCGCGGCTTGCTGTGCCAGCGTACTCATGATGGCGACGGCGCCCGCACAAGCGGCGGCCTATTTCATCGGCGGCAAATGGTATTACTTCTCCCTTAACTTCGAGGCCTTGCTTGCGAAGATAACCGGGAAGGATCTGAAAACCGGCACTTATGTCGGCGCCGAAGTCAAGATACTTGACTCGAACGTCCGATGCGCCAATCCGCAGGGGCATTTCGTCGACCCCGGTCAGGGACCGCTGGGGACCGCTTACGGGAGTTCGCCCAATGTGGATGCCGATGACCTGACGCGGGCGGGTAACAAAGTGACCGGGAACGTCTACACGACGACCGCTTCGGTGATCAATCTGGTGCCTGAGGAACAACGATTGAATCCGCCGGATGTCTGCAAGACCTCGTCCGGCAATGGTTCGTGGCAGCCGCTTTATTGGCAGGACAGGAACTGCTCCAAAGGCTTGCCGGCTGGCCAGCTTGTGGACCCGGTTTGCTACCGGGATCTCGCAGTGAAAATCAACGGCACACTCACTTATGTTACCGGCCCGTCCAGCGGTGCTGCGGTCGCCTCTGCTTCCCTGCCCGATTGGACGTTCATGTACCTGCCAACCGTATTCAAGTTCAAAGCGACCCTGATCAACTCTGCTTCGGGAGCCTACGACGTCCTGCATGGCTCTTGCCAGTTCCCTTTGAACAACGAACCCCTGGCGGCAATTCCAGGTGCGGCTTATAGCCTCAGCAATCCGCCGGTCAACGGATGGGCGGCGGCGCCACCGGTGGGCTTCGACTGCGTGGCGATCCCGGCGGAGCAGTACTGAGCGCCCCCAGCACTGGCTGCGCCAGGCCCCCCGAGGGGGTGCAAGAAAACTTGGGAGCGGCCCGGCGTTTTCTTGTGAGCAGCCTGAGCGATGTTCGGGGCAGGCTGGGGGGACGTAGCCGCGCGACATGAAATTCCCGGCCATGCGCTTTGTTCCCAAGCTTGCCGCGCTCAAGTCCCTTTTCTTCAACACCGCGACTCTGACCGCGGTGACCGTCGGCGCATCCGTGGCGTTGTTTGCGCTCGCACCTGCGCCGCTGGAGGAAATCGAGCTGAACTGGCTCGATCTGCGTTTTCAGGCGCGCGGCCCGCTTGCGCCGGGGCCGGCAGTGGTGGTGGCGGCGATCGACGAGAAGAGCCTGGCCGCCGAAGGGCGCTGGCCGTGGCCACGCTCCAGGATCGCCGCACTGGTGGACACGCTGTCGCGCGACGGCGCCAAGGTGATCGGCTTCGACGTGCTGTTCTCCGAGAGTGAGGACGACGGCCGGCTCGCGCTGATCGGCGAACTCGAGCGTGCGCTGGACACGGACAAGATCGCCGGCGCCCGGCTGCGGGGCATCCTTCGCAAAGGCCGCGCGACGGCCGACCAGGACCAGTTGCTGGCCGATGCGCTGGAGCGCTCCGTGGCGCCGGTGGTGCTGGGATACTTCTTTCACATGAGCGAGCAGGGTGTCGGGTTCCGGATCGACGCGCCCGACATCGAGCGCCGACTCGACGCGATCGCGGGATCCAAGTACCCGCTGGTCTACCAGCACCCGCAGGCGAAATCGTCCCCGTTCATCAAGGCTTACGCGCCCCAGGCCAATCTCCCGATCTTCACGGACAAAGCCGCGTCGTCGGGCTACTTCAGCGTGGCAAGCGACCGCGACGGTGTGGTGCGCTGGATGCCCCTGGTCATCCAGGGCGGCGAAGACTTCTTTCCGCCACTGGCACTGCTGAGCGTCTGGCATTACCTTGGCAAGCCGCAGCTTGCCGTGCGCGCCGGGCCGTACGGCATCGAGGGCGTGCAGATCGGCGAGCGGCTCATTCCGACCGACGAGGCTGGCCGCTTGTTCATCAACTACCGTGGCGAGGGACAGACCTTTCCCACCTTTTCGATCAGCGACATTCTGGCGGGCAAGCTGCCGGTGGGAAGCTTCAAGGACAAGATCGTGGTGGTGGGCGCAACAGCGATCGGAATCGGCGACATTCGCACCACGCCGTTCGGACCCGTGTTCCCGGGCCCCGAGGTCCATGCGAACGCGATCGACAACCTGCTTGCGGGCGACTTCATCGAGCGGCCGCGCTGGTCCAGGGTGTTCGACCTGCTGGTGATCGTCGCACTGGGCCTGCTCATGGGTCTGGTGCTGCCGCGCACGAGCGCGCTGTTCGGATTGGTGTTCACTGGCGCCTTGTTTGTCGCTTTTGTGCTCGGCGCCCACGGGTTGTTTGTGACGCAGCACATCGGCGTAAACATGGTCTACCCGGTGTTTGTGATGGGGGCTACTTACACTGTGCTGACCCTGTATCGCTTCCTGATCGAGGAACGCGAGCGCAGGCGTATCAAGGGGGCGTTCCAGTACTACGTGGCGCCCGACGTGGTCGACATCATGCTCAAGGACCCTGCGGGCGTGCGCCTGGGGGGAGAAGAAAAAATCCTGACGGCCCTGCTCAGCGACATGGAGGGTTTTACGAACTTCTCCGAGAACCACACGCCCAATGAGGTGATCGCCGTGTTGAGCGAATATTACGCACGGATGACCGAAGAAGTGTTTGCCGTCCAAGGCACGCTGGTCGAATACGTGGGCGACGAGATGTTTGCGCTTTTCGGGGCTCCCATGACCCAGGCCGACCACGCGACGCGGGCGTGCATGAGTGCCCTTGCGATGCGCGCGCGCCGCGAGTTGCTCAGCGACGAGTGGGAGAAAGTCGGCCGCCCTCGCATCAAGGCCAGGACCGGAATCAACTCCGGCAACATGCTGGTCGGGAACATCGGTTCGAAGTACCGCTTCCACTATGGCGCGATGGGCGATGCCGTCAATCTCGCTTCCCGGCTGGAGGGCTTGAACAAGATCTACGGTACCCAGATCATCATCAGCGGCACTACCGCCGAGCTGGTCGCTGGCGCATTCCGGCTGCGCGAACTGGATCTGGTGCGCGTCAAGGGTCGAGCGCAGGCGCTGCGCATCTACGAGCTCATCGGTGAGGCGGACATGCCACTGGCTGACGAACACCAGCAACTGTTGACCCTGTACGAAGCAGGCTTGGTCGCTTATCGCCAGCGGGGCTGGGATGAGGCGCTGGAGCGGTTCAGGCAATGCCTGCTGATATTTCCGGATGACCGGCCTTCGCTACTGTTGCAGACGCGTTGTCAGACCTATCGCGACAAGCCGCCAAGGCCGGATTGGGATGGCACCTTTGAGGACCGACGCGGCCAGCATGCAAAGTGAGCGAGCGGTACCCGGTGCTGGTGATGGCGCAGCTTCGGGCCTGGGCAGTTTGGTTATCGCAGGTTGGTGCAGTCCAATGTCGGCTCAATCGGGGTGTGGTTCAGGCGTTCGAGGCCCGCAGGCAGGTGGTCATTTTTCGGGGACCCGTTCAAGATGGGTCAGCGGAAATCGGCAGCCTGGGTCAATTCGGCGTCGGCGCCGAGAGGCACCTCCACGATGGATGGGTTCTGCGGTTGGTCAGTGGTGGTTGCCTGCTCAGTCATTTTGAGCCATGCACTCCTGTCGAGGCAAATGTCCAAGCCAAGGCTATGTGAACCTTTGCCGATCGCAGCGATCTACCATGTTCCTCACCCATCCGCGAAGCGCAGGCGCTTGAACAACGCTCTCATTCTTGGACCACTCGTCCTCCCCTACGCCATGCTGCTCTTGTTTGCAGTCGTGGCTGCAGGCTTTTTTGTCGCAGAACGCAGCGGCCGCAAGGCCGGCGCCGAGGTCGAGGTCGAGGCGGTCCTGTGGAAGACGTTGCTGGTCGGCCTGATCGTGGCCCGCTTTGCCTTTGTGTGGGAGTTTCACCTGGCCTATAGGGCGTCGCCGCTGAGCATGCTCGATATCCGTGATGGCGGTTGGAATGCCACGGCCGGATTCATTGGCGCCTGGCTGTTCGGGCTGAGCCTGTATGGGCGCAGTCCCAGGTTGCGCAAGCCGATGCAATCGGCCCTGATCACGGGCTCGGTCATCTGGCTTGTCGGGACGATTGCGCTGTCGCTGCGACCCGATGCCGGGCGGGAAATGCCTGCACTGAGTTTTCTGTCGCTGCAGGGCCAGACGGTTCACCTCGCCGGGTTCAAAGGCAAGCCGACCGTCGTGAATCTCTGGGCCACCTGGTGCCCGCCGTGTGTGCGCGAGATGCCTGTGCTGCAACAGGCGCAAGTCGATCAACCGGGTGTCAACTTTGTGTTTCTGAACCAGGGCGAGTCGGCCGACAAGGTGGACACCTGGCTGCAGGCACGCGCGATGACCATGCGCAATGTCCTGCTGGATGAAACCAGGACAGCCGGTGCTGCATTCGCACAAAGCGCTCTCCCCATGACGTTGTTCTTCGACGCCAAGGGGCAACTGGTCAGCACACGCATCGGCGAGTTGTCATCTGCCACGCTGGCAGAAAGGCTCGAAGCCGCGAGCCAGTGATGCATGGGGTGTTCGATCTGCCCGCAGGATGACCGCACCGCCAATCTCAATTTCGTCCGGGTTCAAGTCGGATGCGTTCACGATGGCGTTGAAACACCGTCCAAATGCGCTCCGCCAGTAGCCTGCAGATCCACGCCGGTGATGAAACTGCCCGCATCCGAGCACAGCAGCAGTGCCGCGCCCGCGATCTCGCCCGGCGTTCCGGCCCGCCCCATGGGACCGGACTCGGCCTGGATCCTTGTCCATGCGTTCGCGTCCACGCGTCGCCAGGCGTTGCGCGCGGTAGCGACGAGCCCGGGGACAGGTTGTTGACCGTGACGCCATGCGGGGCGAGCTGGCGCGCGAGGTTGATAGCGAGGTTGTGCTGCGCGCTTTTCAGTGCGGCATAGATGGCGAGGTCCGGCGCGGGGTGGGTCTGGTTGATGCTGCCGATGGTGAGGATGCGGCCCCAACCGCTGCCCCCATTCCCGGCACCACGGCCTTGAGCAGTTCAACGCTGGCGTCGAAGTTGATGCGGCGCTGGCGCTCCAGCTCGTAGTCGCTGATCTCGGTGAACGCCTCGCGCTTTTGCACCGATGCACACACCACAAGCACGTCGACACCACCCAACCTGCGTTCGGCTTCTTGCACGGTGCGCGTGCCGGCGCCCGGCTGCATGAAGTCGGACTCGATGAAGGCGTGCCGCGTGCCGCGCTCCCGGAATGCCGCAGCCAACGTGTCGGCGGCGTCCGCGTTCTCCAGGGACGTATCGGCACTGGCGGCGTATTGCACCGCCACGTCGGCACCGGCGTCCGCAAAGGCCAGCACGATGGCGCGCCCAATCGACAGACTACCGCCGGTAACCAGCGCGCGCCGGCCAGCCATGGAAAAACGTGCGGCGACCCGCGCGGAATTGGTTTCAGTCAAGTGGGTGTTCATGTCGATGTCTGGCCTTGTAGTTCGCGGGCGTGGGGTTTCACGCTCATCAGGAATGCTCCATGCTGCGCATTGCGCAATTCGCCCTTGGGAACGGCCCGGCGGCGCTCATCAGGAATGCTCCATGCTGCGCATTGCGCAATGTGCCCTTGGGAACGGCCCGGCGGCGCTCATCAGGCGCGCTTTCGCCTGCTGACGACATCACCGGCAGCCTGCGCCTCGATGCGTGCCAGCAGTTCGCGCTTGGCCTTGGTGGTGTGTGCACCCATCAACATCGCGGCGGCTTCCTGGTCGTGCGCTTCCAGCGCGTTGATCAAATGCCCGTGGTCGTTGGCCACGCCCGCGAATCGCGCCGCGCCATAACCGTAGATGCGCCAGAGCGCAGCCAGCAGCATCCAGTGCTTGTCGATGATGGGCAAGGCATCGTCGTTATTGGCGCAGCGGTTGATGGCCTGGTGAAAAAGATGGTTCTCGGCGACCACGCCGGCATGGTCGCCGCTGGCGATGTGTAGCTCCAAGGCTTCTTCAATCGCGCGTATCTCGGCGATGTCGCGCGGCGTGCAGCGTGCCGCTGCGCGGCGCACCATCATGACTTCAAGCGCGGTGCGGATCTCGAAAAGGTTCTCCACGAAGTTGGCGTCAATGGTGCGCACGCGCGCGCCGCGGTTGGGCTCGATGACCACCAGGCCCTCGCCCTGCAACTCACGCAGGGCTTCGCGCACCGGCATGTGACTCACACCATAGCGCGTGGCCAGCGCATCGATGGTGATGCGGTCACCGAATCGCAGAGCGCCACCAATGATGTCGTCGCGAATCCGCAACCCGATGTCGAGCTTGTTGTTTGTCATTTTCTGCCAATTGTTGATCAAATATATGCCACCAAAACCAGCATGTCAAAACAATTTTAGCGAATTTGATCAAATACAAAGCGACACCCAACGCAAGCAGCGTCCTTGCGTTCCGGCAGCATGCATGCATGGTTTGACTCCATGTGTTGACGCAGCGGCCTGGCAAAGCGAACAGCGGACAGATACTGCGCCGCCCACTCAGTGCTGAACCAGCGCCCCATTTGCAGCCGCCAGCACCGCCCGCGTCAATCCATCCAACACGGTCGATGCCGCACGCGCCTGCTGCCAGTACAGCGGCACATCAAGCGGGGTGTCCGGCACCAACTCCACCAGTGCGCCGCTTTGCAACTCGGCCGCGATCAAGGCCAGCGGCTGCATTCCCCAACCCATACCCGCCAGCGCCGCGGTGACAAAGGCCTGCGGCGAGGGCAGCCGATGTTTGGGCAATTCCATATGCCGATGGCACAAGCGGCTCACCCAGCGGGCCTGCAGTTCATCTTTGGCATTGAACACCAGGCTGGGCGCTTTTGCCAGGCTGCCGGCGCCGACACCGTCGGCAAAATGGCGCTGCACAAACGCGGGGCTCGCGGCCGCCAGGTAACGCAAGGCACCCAAGGGGCTGCTGTTGGCGCCGGTGGCGGGGCGCGCCGTACCCGTCACCGCCGCCAGCACGGCACCCGAGTGCAACCACTCGGTGGTGTGGTCCTGATCGTCGACCGCCACGTCCATCAGTACCGGTGCGGTCGCGGCGAAGGTTGCAATGGCAGGGGCGAACCAGGTGGCCAGGCTGTCGGCATTCACCGCAATGGGCAGCGTGACCAGGGCCACGGCCTCTGGCGAGAAGCCTGGCAGGTTCTGCTGCAAATCCTGCTCCAGAAGGTGCACGCGGTCCACATGCTGGCACAGGCGCCGCCCGGCTTGCGTAGCGCGGCAGGGCTGCCCGCGCACCACCAGCGCACAACCGGCACGCTCCTCCAACAGGCGGATGCGCTGCGATATGGCCGATGGCGTCACATGCAGTGTGCGTGCAGCGCGCTCGAAGCTTCCCTCGCGCACGACGGCGGCCAGGGCGCAAAGTGACGCATAGTCCAGCATGGGATTAGAGATTCTTAATCTGCAAAAGAAAAGATAGTTTGCCTTCACATGATGGCGAAGGCAAGCTCGGGGCATGCCATTTCCGATCGACACCACTTCTCTCGCTTTTCCTGTCTTTGCCAAGAGCTTGTTGCTCAGTTTGGGGCTCATCGTGGCCATCGGCGCGCAAAATGCGTTCGTGCTGCGGCAAGGGTTGCGGCGCGAGCATGTGGGTAGCGTCGTGTTGTTCTGCGGGATCAGCGATGCCGTGCTGATCGGGGCGGGCGTCCTGGGCCTGGCGCAGGCCCTGGGTAATCACCCCGCCCTGGTGCGGGCCCTGGCGCTGGCCGGTGCCGCCTTTCTGGCGCTGTACGGCTGGCAGGCGCTACGCCGCGCCCGCCAATCCCGGCGCTTGCAAGCCGTAGAGGGGGGGGCCGGGCTGGGTCGACTGGGTGCTCTGGCCCAGGCAGCGGCATTCACCCTGCTCAATCCCCATGTGTACCTCGACACGGTGCTGCTGGTGGGCAGCATCGGCGCCCAGGAGCCTGCGGCCTTGCGCGGCTGGTTCGTGGCTGGCGCGAGCACTGGCAGCCTGTTGTGGTTCGGGCTGTTGGGTTATGGCGCGCGATGGCTGGCCCCCTGGTTTGCACGTCCCAAAGCCTGGCAGGTGCTGGACCTGTTGATCGGCGTGACCATGGGGGTGCTGGCATTCCTGCTGCTGCGCCACGCGATTGCTGGCCCGTGAGGAGGACCGACCCCATCGCATACCTCTCGTTTCGCGTTCACATTGAAGCCATCGACGGCGGCACGTCGAGCGACGACACCGCGGACCCGATGTCACTTACCTGCTGCCGGCCGCCGCCGCCGGTCGCTGAATGACACTTGATTATCATCAAACGTGAGTGGCGCAAAAAATTTTGGTGCGAAAAAATTCTTAAACCCGACAGGTCGTATACGGCACCGGCCGCAAGATGACATTGAAGGATGTTCCCATAGTGGCGGGACTCTCGCTGGTGTCGAACAGATTGGACATGATCGGCGTTGTGGTGCCCATCCTCGCGCGTTCGCTGTTTGCCGACTGTGCGGCAGAGCGCATGATCAGAGCGACTGCGGCAGGCGGGTGGGAGTCGCGGTGATCAAGGCGGCCGTCATCGGCGCGGGGCATTTCGCCTACCGGGTTCATATTCCCGTTTTGGCGGCGAGGTCCGAAGTCATCCTCGACAGTGTATGCCGTCATGGAGCTGCCGAACTGGAGATGATCCGAAGCGAGTTCGACTTTGCTTTCGCGACCGAAAACTGGCGCGAGATTCTCGATCGCGACATCGACATCGCCATCATTGCGACGCCGCATCATCTGCACTTCGAGCAGGCGCAGGCTTTTCTGGAGAAGGGCGCCATGTGCTGGTAGAAAAACCCATGTGCCTCGATCCGCGCGAGGCCTGGACCTTGGTCGATACTGCGATGCGCGTGGGCCGCGAGCTTGTAGTGTCCTATGGTTGGCATTACAAGCCGAGGCTCGCCGAGGCTCGTGGCCTACTCGCGCGTATCGGCACCATCGAACATGTGCTGTGTCACATGGC
This sequence comes from Rhodoferax sp., assembly GCA_043759735.1. Taxonomy (GTDB): domain Bacteria; phylum Pseudomonadota; class Gammaproteobacteria; order Burkholderiales; family Burkholderiaceae_C; genus CAISIP01. The sequence goes on along the minus strand of JAYUQC010000227.1, from coordinate 47,002 downwards.
GTCCTTTACACGATCGGTTTTCACGGGCGACGGCAGCGTGCCGCACTGGAAGCAGACGAGGATTCAACCGCAAGCCGAAACATGGCAAAGCGCCAGCAATGGCGGCGGCTTCGCGTTTGGACAATTGAGCCACGCGCTGGGCATCCTGTTCTGGATCAGCGATCTTCGTGCCGCGAGCGTGCGCTCCATCGCTGGTACTGCATTGAACGGTATCGACCTGCACGACGCCGCACTGACCCGCTTCACAAACGGTGCGACCGGCGTCCTTTCGGGCAGTTGCGGCGTTCCGCCGGGCCACGGTTTCGAGCTCCAGCTGCGTTGGTACGGCGAGCATGGTTCCTTGCTCCTTGATATCGAAACCGAGAGACTGATCCTCAAGCTACCGGGTGGCGCATCCGAGATCGTCCACGTCGCTCCCGGTTCGTGGAAATACAGTTGCGAGGGGCCGGCCAATGCGCTGGTCGATCTCGCACTCGGCTCGGGCGTGAACGAGAGCAGTGGAGAGGTTGGCGCACGCGCGGTCGAAACCCTCGCCGCGCTGGTTCAGTCAGCGCGAGCGGACGGCGAGGAACGCCTGATCGAAGGCCAGGGATGAGACCAAGATACACCAGATCGACTTCACCGCCGCGTTCAGGCGCCGGCCATTTTCAGCCGCACCGTCGTGCCTGCCGCTTTCTCATGCAGCAGCGGCAGGCTCGAGCAATCCTTGCGCCCCAGGCCTGCTGCGACCGCTTGCGCCATGACGTCCATGGTCGCCTGGCCGACCGGGACCTGGCAATCGTAGCTGTGTGCGAGCCCGATGGCGAGACGAAGATCCGATACGCCGAGTCGTGATCGGATCGATGCTGCTCATATCGATGTAGTAGGTACCAGCTTTTACTCCGTGCAAGACACCGCTTGCACCCAGCGCAACTTCTTGCGCGTCGGGGGCATCGGGCACCATCGTGAACACCGCTTCGGCTTGTTTTGCCGCCGCCCGGGGCGACGCCGCCTAGACTGCGCCAGCCGCGACCAGCGAGGTCGTTGCATCCCGATTTACGTCAAATGCGGTCAGGTCAAAGCCGCTTTCCAGCAGGCGCTCGGCAATCGACTTGCCCATTGCGCCCAGACCGATGAATGCGATTTTTTTCACGTTGCGCTCCTTTTGGATGCCGGCTTTTACGGTCAGCCTCGGGCAGCGCCGCCGCCGAGCCCGGTTACCGGGTAATTCTGGATGAAGAAGGTGAAGAATACGACTGGTGCCATGATCATGATGGCACCTGACCGGCCCGGCCCCGCGCCGCAATTTCGACTCCTGTGTCTGCCAGCGCACAGAGGCCCGCCGCAAGGCGGGCGCATGCTGCCTGGGTGAATCGATTTTCCGCCTTGCCTCCTGACGCGCCGCGACACGGACGCGTGCGCGACCGGCCGGCGTCGCAGGACACCCGGATTTCCGCTCCGTCCTTCCCCATGCCGGCCTGATCCGGCCGACCCGTTCGTCAACACCATTTTTGGAGAGACTACATGAAAATTTTGCTGCTGATCCTGTTTGCCACCCTGCCCACCATGCGATGATGGCCAAACGCACGGAGATGATGCAGACGATGATGAAGATGATGAAGATGATGAAGATGGACTGGATGCCGGACGCTCCTTCCAGGTGAGCACCGCCGACCGCCCCGTCGCCGACCCTGCCCGCCCCGATGAGCTGGCAGTTCCTGCTGCAACGCGGCCGGTAGACGTGCGCAGTCTTTCGCTGGTTGTCCTTGCCGCCCTGGCCTGCCTGTACACCCTGCATTGGGCCAGCGCGGTCATCATTCCGCTGATGGTGGGAGTGCTCTTCAGTTATGGACTCTCGCCGCTGGTGGACTGGTCGGCCCGGCGCGGCGTCCCGCGCGCTGCGAGCGCCGCTGTCGTGGTGCTGGCGATCGTGTCTGGCGCCGGTGCGGGGGCCTATTCGCTGAGCGACGACGCCGGCCGTCTGATCGAGTCCCTGCCGGTGGCGGCACAAAAACTGCGCGACACCTTGCGCACGCGGCCGAGCAAACCGGCGAATCCGCTGGCAGCGGTGCAGAAGGCCGCGACCCAACTGGAGCAGGCCGCGGCCGAGTCGAACCGCGCCCTTCCCGTGGAGCGCGGCGTACAGCGGGTCCAGATCGAAAAGCCCCGGTTCAACGTCAGCGACTATGTGTGGACCGGCACCATGGGTCTGTTGTCGATGCTGGGGCAAATCGTGGTCGTTACGCTGATCACCTTCTTTTTGATGGCGTCCGGCGACACGTTCCGGCGCAAACTCGTCCGGCTGGCCGGGCCCACGCTGGGCCGCCGACGGATCACGCTGGAGGCGATCAACGAGATCCATGACCAGATCCAGCGCTACATGGCGGTGCAGATCTTCACCAGCGGCCTGGTCGGTGTCGCCACCTGGCTGAGTTTCGTCGCGGTTGGCCTGGACAACGCGGCGGTATGGGGCGTGGCCGCTGCGGTGCTCAACCTGGTGCCCTACCTCGGCAATGTGGTCGTCACCACCGGTTCGGCGATGGTCGGGTTCCTGCAGTTCGGCACGCTGGAAATGGCCGGGCTGATCGCCGGCATCTCCCTGCTCATCAACAGCATCGAGGGTTTCCTGGTGACGCCCTGGCTGACCAGCCGCGCGAGCAAGATGAATCCGGTGGCGGTTTTCGTCGGTGTGCTGGCCTGGGGCTGGTTGTGGGGTGCCTGGGGCCTGTTGCTGGGGGTACCGATCCTGATGGTCATCAAGGCTGTCTGCGACCGGTTCGACGACTTCAAGGCGGTCGGCGAGTTCCTGGGCCGGTGAGCGCCCCCAGCCCTGGCTGCGCCAGGCCCCCCGAGGGGGTGCAAGAAGACTTGGGAGCGGCCCAGCGTCTTCTTGTGAGCGCCCCCAGCCCTGGCTGCGCCAGGCCCCCCGAGGGGGTGCAAGAAGACTTGGGAGCGGCCCAGCGTCTTCTTGTGAGCGACAGGTAACTTGCGGGCGTCGGGAAGCCGAGGGCTGGTGGCGCGGGTCCGCTGCCGCGCCAGTCAGGAAACGACCTGGTAATACAGGTTCTGCGGATGTCTTGCCTGCGCAAAAAACACCCATCGTTCGGCGATCAACCCCGGCGCCTGCACCAGCAATGCCAGCATCCAGGGCCAGGCGCTGTGGTTGGTGATGCCCCAGACCATCAGCAGCGCCGGAACGGTGAAAGCCAGCAGTTGAAAGCCGATGCGGGCGTTGTGCATCGTGGCTTGTTTGGCACCATGAAAGAACTCGCGCGTGTTGAAAGCACCAGCCGACATGCCCATCGATTTCTGCACCAGGTTCGGCGATTGAATGCCGGTTGCCGATTGCAGGGTCGATTTGTGGCGGATGCCGGCATTGCGGCGTAGTGACAGTGCGCGCGCAATCCAGGCGATCAGAGTGACGGCCAGGGCCGAGCTGCCGGTGGCGGCAATCAGCTCGGCTTGCCCTGCCAGCGCTGCCAGCGCACAGGTCAGCAGCAAACCCGAAGCGAGGCCGATCAGCGTGAAATTGATGATGGTCAACGGATGCGCCCATTCCTCGATGAAGCGCAGGCAGGCGTAGATCATCGCGGTGCAGTACCAGAGCGCGACAGCGCCAACGATGGCCAGCAGCGGGAACAGGGCGCCCCAGCGCGCAGCCAAGCCCATGCGCTCGGCAAGCCACCACAGCGCCACCAGTGCGATGAAGCCTGGCAGGATGATCACCTCGCGCGACATCCAGGAGGTGCGCCACATCAGCACCGCACGCCAGGCCCGCATCTTGCGACCCAGGTGCAGGAAAGATGCCGCCAGGCCGGCCAGCAGCAGGACTACGGCGAAGGCCAGTGCCGCCAGCACAAAGCCGGGCGCCATGGCCACGCCGAGCAATCTGGCCAGCGCCAGCGCGACGACCAGGCCTTGCGCCGAGCCGGCCAGGGTGGTGAAAAACAGGATCGAGAAAGCGGGATGCATGGTCAGTACCGCCCGGCCGTTCCGAAGGTACTGACGGCCCCCTCGGGGGGCAGCGAACGCAGTGAGCGTGGGGGCCGTTTCATCCTAGGCCTGGGGCCGCATCGATCCGGCAGCACCGGACTCAGGCGACATGAACAGGAAACCCAGGTCGGTAGCCTTGGGATCGAAAGCCGATTTGTTGTTGACCCGCATCGATGCGCGTACCAGTTCGGCCGCGTCGGCGGAGTCCCAGTCCTGCGGCACTTTCTGACCGTTTGTCACGCCGCGCAGCACCAACTGGTGGCGGATCGCCACGTCCAGCGCCGGACCGAGCTTGACCGCCTCGTCGATCTTTGACAGTACGGTCGGTTGCGACTCCACCGACTTGAAGGCAGCAACCACCTCGTCCAGGGTATCGCCGTGTGCGCCGGCATTGAGCACCAGCAGACGGCGCACATCGGGCAAGTCCAGCACGTCGAGTGCATCATTTTTGCGCGGGTCGCGCGGCGCCAGGCCGGTGGTGTCGATCAAGACCATCTTCTTGGCCGCAAACAGGCCCAGCAGGTCCTGCAATGCGGCGCGGTCATGCGCCAGATGGGCCACCAATCCCAGGCTGCGTGCATGTTCGCGCAGTTGGGCATGGGCGCCGACGCGCTGCGTGTCGAGGGTGATCAGGCCGACGCTGGCCGCGCCATGCACTTCGGCGCACAGGCCCGCCAGCTTGGCTGCCGTGGTGGTCTTGCCCACGCCGGTGGCGCCCACCAGCGCGTAGATGCCGCCTTCCTGGTACAGCGGGATGTCGTGCTGTCCAGTGTGGATATTGCGCCGGATCGCCTCCATCATCCAATGCATGGCCTCGGGCGCCAACAGGGACTCGGGCATGCGCTCCAAAATGGCGCGGGCCAGGGTGGGAGAGTAGCCGGCCCGTACCAGCTTGAGCATCAGGTTGGCCTGGATCGGGTTCTGGCGTGCCTGTCCCAGCCAGGCGAAGGTGTTGAAACGCTCCTCGATCAGGTCGCGCATGGACTGCAATTCGTCGGCAATGCTGCGCGCGCCCACGGTCGTGCCCCGGGACGCGGGCGCCGGCTTCGGTACGGGGGTCGGTACGCTGATGTTCAACCGGGCCCGCGGGACCGGCGACGCGGCCGCGGTGCGCAACCCGAGCTCTTCGCTCGCAACCGGAGTCTCTGATTGGCGCCGGCGCAGCATCCGTTCCCGCACATAGTCCTGGAACGACAGCGTGCTCATGGCCAACTGGGCGGTGTCCTGCTGGACCTGCTGGTGCGTGGAGGGCAGGGGCCGCCCGGGCAGCGCTTTGGCGGGCGCGGCCTTGGCCGGTTCCTGTGCAGGCGCACTGGGGCTTGCACCCGTCTCCAGCGCGCCCACGCTGTCCTCGGTGGTGGCCATGACCTCGACGCCCATGGCGGTCTGGCGGTTCGACAGGATCAGCGTGCCCTCGCCAAAGGCCATCCGGGCCTTGGCCAGAGCCTCGCGGGAGGTGGCGCCGGTAAATCGTTGGATGTTCATGATGCTGCACCTCGCAGGATGGGTCCGATTCGAATCGTGTGGGTTTCAGGAATCTCGCTGTGCGCCAGCACCTGCAGGCGCGGCGCGACGCGGCGCACCAGGCGTGCGATCGCGCTGCGAATCGGGTCAGGCACCAACAGGCAGGCCGGCACGCCGGTTTCCTCCTGCCTGAGCGCCACCTCGGCGGCGGTGCGGGTGAACATGTCGGCCACGCCGGGGTCCAGCGCCGGGCCGGCGGCGTTGCCCAGCGCCTGCACCAGCAGGCGCTCGAGCGCCGGGTCGATGGCGATCACGTTGAGCTCGCGTGTCGGGCCGTAGATCTGTTGCACGATGGCCGGAGCCAGGGCCACGCGGATGCGCTTGGCCAGTTCGGCCGGGTCGGTAGTTGTGGGCGCATGTTCGGCCAGTGACTCGACGATGGTGCGGATGTCGCGGATATGCACCGACTCGTCGAGCAGCAACTGCAGTACTTTCTGGAACACGGCTATGGAGACCATTTTCGGAACCACTTCCTCGATCAGTTTGGGCGCCAGCTTGGCCACATGGTCCACCAATTGCTGGGTCTCGGTGCGGCTGAGCAAACGCGAGGCCTGCACCTGCATCAAGTGTGACAAATGGGTGGCCATGACGGTCTCGGAATCAACCACGGTAAACCCGGCCATTTGCGCCGCTTCCTTCTGCCGGTCGTCGATCCAGTGTGCCGGCAGGCCGAACGCGGGGTCGGTGGTGGCGGTGCCGATCAGCGGCGTGGTGATGCCACCCGGGTTGATCGCCAGGTGCATGCCGGGGAAGGCCTCGCCTTCGCCGACAACCACACCGCGCAGCGTGATGCGGTAGCCGCTGGGCTTGAGCTCCAGGTTGTCGCGCACATGCACCGCTGGCGGCAGGAAACCAACTTCCTGGGCAAACTTGCGGCGCACGCCCTTGATGCGGTTGAGCAGATCGCCCTGGCGTGTCTTGTCGACCATGGCGATCAGCCGGTAGCCCAGCTCCAGGCCGAGCTGATCGACCGGCTGCAGGTCGTCCCAACTGGCTTCACCATCGCTGGCGGGGGACACATCGGCGGTGGACGACGAGTCGAGCGGCGCCGGCTTGTGCGCCAGCGCCCAGGCGCCGTAACCCAGGATGGAGCCGATCGACAGGAACACCAGATGCGGCATGCCAGGGATCAGGCCCAGCACGATCAGGATCAGCGCGGCAATACCCAGCACTTTGGGCGAGACGAACATCTGAGACACGATCTGGCGACCCAGATCGTGGTCCTTGCCGACGCGGGAGACCACCATGGCCGCGGCCACCGAGATCAGCAGGCCCGGAATCTGCGCCACCAGTGCGTCGCCTACTGCCAGCAGAATATAGGTGTCGGCCGCCTGTCCGGCGCTGAGATTGTGCTGCAGCACGCCGATCGCGAAACCGCCGATCAGGTTGATCAGCAGGATCAGGATGCCTGCCACCGCGTCGCCACGCACGAACTTGGACGCGCCATCCATCGAGCCGTAGAAGTCGGCCTCCTCCGACACCTCGGCGCGCCGGCGCTTGGCTTCCTTCTCGTCGATGGTGCCGGCGTTGAGGTCGGCGTCGACCGCCATCTGCTTGCCCGGCATCGCGTCCAGTGCGAAACGCGCCGACACCTCGGCGATGCGCTCCGCGCCTTTGGTGATCACGACGAAGTTGATCACCACCAGGATCAGGAACACGATCAGGCCGACCGCGAAATTGCCGCCGATCAGGAAGTGGCCAAATGCCTCGATCACCGCACCGGCCGCGCCCGGGCCGGTGTGACCTTCCATCAGCACCACGCGGGTCGATGCCACGTTGAGCGACAGGCGCATCAGGGTGGTGAGCAGCAGCACGGCCGGGAACGCCGCGAAGTCGAGTGGGCGCAGCATGTAGGCTGCCACCATCATCACCATCAGAGCGACCGCGATATTGATGGTGAAGAACACATCCAGCAACGCGGGCGGCAGTGGCAGCACCATCATCGCCAGCACCGCAATCACCAGCAAGGGCGCCGCGGCGCCCTTGGCAAACGATGTGTATGGGCCCAGCCAGCGCTGCAGATTGTTGATCATCGGGTTCATTCAGGTGCGATCGGGCTGCGCATCATGGCCTTGGCGGCCCGGCGGCTCACTGGACTACCGTCCGTGCTGCGCACTGCGGATCGAGCTCGGCCGGCACCTCGGGCGTTGGCGGGTCGCCCGGCATCGGCGCTTCGCCACGCAAAGCGGCCTTGAGCCGGTACACATAGGCCAGAACCTGCGCGACCGCGGTGTACAGTGCCGAAGGGATGTCTTCGCCAATCTCCGCGTTCGCATAAAGGGCCCGCGCCAGCATCGGCGACTGCAGCACCGGAATGCTGTGCGACCGGGCCAGGTCGCGGATGCGCATGGCCAGCAGATCGGCGCCCTTGGAGATCACCTGCGGCGCGTGCATGGTGTTTTCGTCGTAGCGGATCGCAACGGCGAAATGGGTCGGATTCATGACCACGAAGTCGGCCTTGGGCACGGCGGCGACGCTGCCGCTTTGCGACAACTCGCGCTGGCGCTGGCGCAGTCGGCCCTTGACGTGCGGGTTGCCGTCGGACTCCTTGTGTTCCTGTTTGAACTCCTGGTGCGACATCTTGAGCCGCGACTTGTGCAGGAACTTCTGCAGCGGCACATCGATCGCGGCCACCACCAGCATCAGCAGCAACATCATGCCCATGCCGGTGGTCAGCCAGTCCCCCATGTACTGCAACGCTGCGCGCGAGGGTTGCATCACCAGCGCGGCTACCTGCTGGATGGTGGAGGCCAGATAGAGGGTGCCGATGGTCGCCAGCACGATCACGATCGCCAGCATCTTGCCGACCTCGGCCAGCTTGTCCTTGGTGAACATGCGGCCCAGGCCCGACAGCGGATTGATGCGACTGAAGTCGGGCACGATCGGCTTGGTGGAATTGACCCAGCCGCCGACCGAGATGTTGCTCAGCACCACCGCGACCATGACGATCACCGCGAACACGGCGCAGCCCATCAGGCTTGAAACCGACATATCCTGCAGCCGGTCGATCATGTCCTGTGGCTCTTGCACGGCTGCCGCGTCGAACGACAGCTGGCGCACCATATGCAGCTTGAGCCGGTCCAGCATCAGCGGTGCCAATGCCAACAACGCGACCGCACCGACGCCCAGCACCGCGAGGTGATTCAGGTATTGGGAGCGGGTGACCTGGCCATCGTCGATCGCCTTGCGCAGCTTGCGCTCGGAGGCCGGCAGGTTGCGATCCTGGCTGTTCGATTCCATGGTGGGTGGGAAGTGGTGTTCCCACCATTGTCATCAACGCCCGCGCAAACTAAAGCCCGAAAAGGTGGCGTATGACCGGTCACTTCACGCGCGGTCGCGCCGGTCTGCTTGCTGGCCGGCAACAGGTGCGGGACGGCAGCGTTGCCGGCCCGCGCACTGGCGTCGGTCAACCGGGTTGCAGGCCCATTTTTTTGAGGATGAAGATCACCTTGTCCTCGAGGATGGCCTTGGTGAACGGCTTGACCACGTATCCGGCGGCGCCCAGTTGAGCCGCCAGCAGGATGTCCTCCTTGCGCGCCTCGGCGGTCACCATCAGCACCGGGATGTGCTTGAGGTTCGGATCCTTCTTGACCTCGGCCAGCATCTGCAGGCCGTTGACGTTGGGCATGTTGATGTCGCACACGACGAAATCGAACTTGCCGTTGCGCAGCTTTATCAGCGCTGCGTTGCCGTCCTCGGCCTCTTCCAGCGCGGTGAAGCCGCTGTCTTTCAGCAGGTTGCACACAATGCGCCGCATGGTCGAGAAATCGTCGACCACCAGGAAACGCAGTTCAGAAGCCATGGTGCGGGTTATGGGGTTTCACGGACCGGATTATCGCCATACCGGTCGGCCAAGGCCCGGTCAACCACGAGGGGCGGATGCGCCGTTCTGGCGCACCTTCGCGGCATCGAGGTCGACCGGGGTGCGGTTGCCGCCCAGAAGGCGCTGCTCCGCGTCCTTGGTCATCACCAGAATGCTGATACGCCGGTTGACCGGCGCAAACGGTTGTTCCGGTTCCAGCAGGTTGCTCGACGCCATGCCGGTGACCCGCGCCAGCTTGTCGTCTGGCATTCCGGACGACACCAGTTCGCGCCGCGACGCATTGGCTCGGTCAGACGACAGTTCCCAGTTGCTGTAGCCGCGTTCGCCACTGCCGTACGGGCTGCGATCGGTGTGACCATCCAGGCTGATCTTGTTTTCCACTCCGTTGAGTGCAGAGCCGATCTCACGCAGGATGTCACGCATGTAGACCTTGACCAGTGCGCTGCCAACGTCGAACATGGGACGGTTCTGGTCGTCGACGATCTGGATCTGCAGTCCATCGGGCGTGATTTCGAGCCGGATCTGGGCCATGTACTCGGTCAGCTTGGGGTTGTTGGAGATCACCGAACTGATCTTGTCGCTCAGCGCCGCGAGCTTGCGCGACTCCTGCTTGGCCAACTCGGCCTTCATCGCATCGGCCGCCGCTTTCTTGGCGATCGGATCATTTGGGTCGCCGGTGCGGTTCTGGCCGCTGGACTTGGTCAGGTCCGCGCCGCCGCCCTGGATCACGCTGTTGCTGGCGCCGGCACCGCTGCCACCCATCATCGCGACCTTCAATGGCGACGCGAAATAATCGGACAACCCCTTCTTGTCACCTTCCGACGTGGAGCCCAGCAGCCACATCAGCAGGAAGAAGGCCATCATCGCGGTCACGAAGTCGGCATAGGCGATCTTCCAGGCGCCGCCATGCACCGCGTGCCCGCCCTTCTTGACGCGCTTGACGATGATCGGTTGCAGTTTCTTGGCGTCGGTGGCCATATCAGTGCGGCAATGCCCTTGCGCTTACTTCTTGCCACGCACGTGGGCTTCGAGTTCGACGAAACTGGGGCGTTCGGTCGAAAACAGCACCTTGCGCCCGAATTCGATTGCCGTCGACGGGTTGTAGCCCTGCATGCTGGCCAGCAGTGTGGTCTTGATGCATTGCAGTTCCTTGGCGGCGTCTTCCGACTTTTGCTCCAGCAGGCCGCCCAGGGGCTCGACCACGCCGTAGGCCAGCAAGATGCCCAGGAAAGTTCCCACCAGCGCCGAGGCGATCATGCCGCCCAGCACGGCCGGTGGCTGGCCGACCGAGCCCATGGTGTTGACCACGCCCAGCACCGCGGCCACGATCCCGAACGCTGGCAACGCACCGGCCAGGCGTGCAATGGCCGCGATCGGAGCGTGGGCCTCCTGGTGGTGGGTGTCGATCTCGCTGTCCATCAGAGACTCGATCTCGTGCGCGTTCAGATTGCCCGAGACCATCATGCGCAAATAGTCGGTCATGAACTCGACCACATGGTGGTCACTGCCAACCGTCGGGTATTTATTGAAGATTTCCGATTCGTGCGGCGTCTCCACATCCTTCTCGATCGCCATCAGCCCTTCCTTGCGCGCCTTTTGCAATATGTCATAGAGCAGCGCCATCAGCTCCATATATCGCGCCTTGGTGTATTTGGAGCCTTTCAGCGCCTGTGGGATCAGGGCGATCGTGGCCTTGAGCACCTTGGGCTGGTTGTTGACCACGAACGCGCCCATTGCCGCGCCCAGGATCGTGATCAACTCGAACGGCAGGGCGGTCAGGATGACGCCGATATTGCCGCCGTGGAAGATATAGACGCCAAAGATGCACCCCATGGCGACGACATAGCCGATGATTACTAGCATGTGTTCGGGGCAGGTACGGGGGGCATCACCGACGGGTCACCATCGGCACGGTGTTGAATGGAGCCATTCTATGAAACTGGGAACGGCCAATGAGTTGATAAGGGCCCGCATTGGGGCCCTTAATGTTGGTTTCACTGCGCAGTTGCTACCGGACGACAGCCCGGTCCGGTCAGTGCAGCAGGATACCGCCAGCCGCCGTGCTCTTGCCGGCGCGTGCCGGTGGATCGCACAGGCCGCACACGAAATGGCGGGCGTTTTCATAGGGCTCGGTCACGAAATGGCCGCCGCAGCGTGAGCAGCGGGTCATGGTCAGCATCTGGTTGTTGACGAACTTGACCAGACGCCAGGCACGGGTGATCGACAGCAGCGGCTCCACGTCGCAACAGGCGATCTGCTCGGAATACAGCGTGTAGGCCTTCATCACCGCGTCGATGTCATCCAGGGCGCTGACCTTGCACAGGTATTCATAGGTATTGAGGAACAGCGAGGCATGGATATTGGGCTGCCAAGTCAGAAACCAGTCGGTGGAGAACGGCAACTGTCCCTTGGACGGTGAACGCCCGGCGACTTCCTTGTACAGGCGCAGCAGGCGCTCATAGGACAGGCTGGTCTCGCTCTCAAGCACCTGCAAGCGCGCGCCCAGATGGATCAGTGCCACTGCGCGGCTGATCTCGCGCGATTCGTTCAGTACGCTTTTGCTTGCCATGGGTTTTCCTGCCTGTAAATTGGGGAGGGTATGTCAGGGAAGCCCTACATGGTCTCGGCGAAGCGGCCGGCCATCAGGATGCTGGCATGCAGCCGGCTGGTTGCGTCATTGTTTACCTTGCTGGTGGTGTGGTTGGTCAGCAGGTTCCAGACGATATCGTCGTCGACACGGAAACGGCACAGCAGCATGTTGCCCGAGGCTATTTTGAGGATCTGTGCCGGCGAGAGGTTGGAGATCAGGTCGGCGGATTCTTCCGACATGCCCAGCCGGAACAGGGCCTCGACGCGGTCGGAGCGGATCAGGTTCTGCGCCAACATGAGGTACGTGAGGTTGGCTTCACGAATTTCGGAAAGTATCTGGTCATTGGTCATGCAGGACTCCTGGGTGGGTCGACGCCATCGTGCAGCGCATGGGGCGATTCTGCAGCGCGAGCCAGAAACTTGAATCGGCAAACGGATGTGTGTCGTGTCAGGTTTTGATGCAGCGCCTGTAGGGCTAAGTCGCTGTCCGATACGACCGTTGGATGGAATTGATTGGAAATTTGCGGTCTTATCCGGCGATTGCCGGGTCGCGTGCCGCATAAGCTTGGGGCTCTTCGGGGCGGAGCAACGTCCGACCACATCTGCGCAGCGTGATGTGACCCGTTTCATGGTCCACGTCTGGCGTGGCGAGCGGCGTTGAAGCTGATTTCTGTAGGCACATGCACGACATCGAAACCCCGACTGAAGGACACCACGCGCAGACGGTTGCTGACCGGGTTCCTTGCGTTGCGCAAGCACCCGCTCCCGCGCCCGGCGAAATCGGCGCTGGTGCGGAGTCGATGCAGCGGATGATCGCGCGCGCCGTCCACCAGGCAATGGAACTGGCGCTAAGCTGCCATCGCGCCGGTCAGTTGCCGCAGGCCGAAGACGCCTACCGCGCGATTCTGGAATTGGTGCCCGACCATACGGATGCGAACCACAACCTGGCCGTCGTCGCGCTGCAGTCGGGCCAGGCGGCGACCAGCGTCGTGCTGTTTCGCAAGGCACTGGCGGGCCAGCCTGGCAACCAGACCTACTGGCTCAGCCTGTTCGATGCGCTGTTGCAGTCAGGTGACGTCGCCGCTGCCACAGACGAACTCGAGCGCAGGCGAAGTTTCGGCATGACCGACGCCGCCGTCCCGGAGCTTGTAGAACGGATCGTGGCGCGTCGCTACGCGGCGCAGGCCCATCCTGCTCCGGGTAGCAAGGGCGGCTATCCGCAGCCGGGTGCTGGCCAGATCGATGCCATCAATCGCTTGTTCCAGGCCGAGCGTTTGCAGCAGGTCGCCACGCGCGCCAAGGCGCTGACGCGACGTTTCCCGCTGGACGCGTTCGGCTGGAAAGCCCTGGGTGCTGCGCTGATCAACCTGGGCTGCAGTGACCAGGCCCTCGAGCCGCTGCGGCGTGCAGTGAAGCTTGCGCCGCAGGACACCAGTGCACTGAGCAACCTGGGCTTTGCGTTGCAGCTCCAGGGGCATCCGGTGGAAGCCGAGGTCAGCCTGCGCCTGGCATTGAAATACCGGCCGGACTTTGCAGCGGCGCATGTCAACCTCGGTGCGGCTCTGATTCGGGTAAGCCGCTTTGACGATGCGGCCGTGTGCCTGCGCCGGGCCCTGGAGATCGAGCCCGGCTATGCGCCAGCGTACAACCACCTGGCGCAAGCCGACGAAGAGACCGGACGCCTGGTGCAAGCCCTGGCCGGCTACCGAAAGACATTGGCGCTGAACGGCGCGCACCAACGACCTGGCGCCGCGCCCCATCATCGGCAGACCCTTGCGTATGCACACCAGGGTGTCAGCAGTACGTCGGCCAAGCTGTCGGACTTCGACCAGGTGCTGGAGCAGGCCGACCAGGCGCATGCCCTGTGTCCCGACGACAAAACCCTGTGGGAGATGCGCCTTTATTACCTGTCCTACCACCCGGACATGGACGTGGCGGACATATTCGCGCAGTTCGTGCGCTGGGGTGACCGGTACCCGATCCCTGCCAGTGATTTTTCCGCCCACGACCGCACACCCGGGCGTCGCATCAAGGTCGGGTTCGTTTCCCCGGACTTTCGTCGCCACACCTCGCGTTTCTATTTCCTGCCCTTGTTCGCGAACCACGACCGGGCGGTGATCGAATTGCATGCCTATTCGAACGTGAAAATAGAGGACGCGTTCACGGCACGCTTTCGCGACTGCTTCGAGCACTGGCACGATATCCGCGGTCTGGACGACGCAGCGGCCGCGGCGATGATCCGCGCCGATGGCATCGACATTCTGGTGGACGGCTGCAACCACATGCGTGACGAGCGACTGGGGGTTTTTGCACGCAAGCCGGCACCGATACAGGTCACCTGGCTCGGCGCAGCCTGGACCACCGGCTTGCCGATGGTGGACTATGTGCTGTTCGACCGCTATCTGGCGCCACCGGAAACGCTGGCGCGCGAGCAGATCGTCCGTTTGCCCGGGTGTTTTGTTCCATTCCAGTCACTGTCGCAGACACCCGATCCACAACCGCCGCCGTGCCTGCGCAATGGCTATGTGACATTTGCGTATTCGGGCCGCAGCGAACGGCTGAACCACCGTACGTTCCGTGTCTGGGGCGAGATCCTGCGGCGGCTGCCGACGGCGCGCCTGGTGCTGGACTACCGCCATTTCGGGCTGGCCGGCAATCGCGACCATTTCGTGGCGCTGATGGCCCGGCACGGCATGGACATCAGCCGGGTTTCGCTGCGCAACAGCGCCAACATATTCGAGGGCCTGCACGACTTCGACATTCTGCTGGACTGCTTCCCGCACAGTGGTGGCACCATGCTGATGGACGCCTTGTGGATGGGTGTCCCGGCACTGACGTTGGCCGGCAGGCCACCGCTGGGTCGGATCGGAACCACATTCTTGTGCAACATCGGGCTACCCGACTGGGTGGCGCATGACGAGACGCAGTATGTCGAGAAGGCCTGCGCCTTTGCATGCGACACGCCGGCGCTGACCGCGCTGCGCGCCGGCATGCGCGCGCGCATGCTCGGCTCGGTGCTGATGGACGGGGCCGGTTTCGCGCGCGGCGTGGAAGCCGCCTACCGAACCATGTGGGCCCGGTTTTGCGCCGGACAGGACCCGGCGCCGATCGACGTGTTGGCGCAAGAAGGAGCGGGCCGATGAAGGCCGTGATCCTGGCCGGTGGCCTGGGTACCCGGATCTCGGAGGAGACCCATCTGCGGCCCAAGCCGATGGTCGAGATCGGGGGCAAGCCGGTGCTGTGGCACATCATGAAGATGTATTCGTCACACGACGTGAACGAGTTCGTGATCTGCTGCGGCTACAAGGGCTACATCATCAAGGAATATTTCGCCAACTATTTCCTGCACATGTCGGACGTCACCTTCTGCATGGCCAACAACCGCATGGAGGTGCACCACAAGCATGCAGAACCCTGGCGCGTGACGTTGGTCGATACTGGCGACGACACCATGACCGGTGGCCGTTTGCGGCGCGTGCGCGACTATGTGCACGATGAAAGTGCCTTCTGCTTCACCTATGGCGACGGCGTGTCCGACGTGGACATAGCGGCGACGATCCGGTTCCACCATGGCCACGGCAAGCTGGCCACCGTGACCGCGGTGCAGCCGCCCGGGCGCTATGGCGCGCTGCAGTGCTTCGGCGCCACGGTGACCGGTTTTTCCGAAAAACCGCGGGGCGATGGCGGCATGATCAATGGCGGTTTTTTTGTGCTATCGCCACGCTGCCTGGACCGGATCGACGGCGACGCGACCGCCTGGGAGCGCGAGCCCATGGCGCAACTGGCGGCCGACGGCCAGTTGATGGCGTTCGAGCATGGGGGCTTCTGGCAGCCCATGGACACCTTGCGCGAGAAAAACCTGCTCGAATCCCTGTGGACCAGTGGCCAGGCGCCCTGGAAGACATGGTGACGGCACTGGACGCGGATTTCTGGCGCGGCCGGCGTGTCCTGCTGACCGGTCATACCGGATTCAAGGGTGCCTGGCTGGCATTGTGGCTGCACCGCCTGGGCGCGCGGGTCACCGGGGTATCGCTGGCGCCGGCAACCCGGCCCAGCCTGTTCCTGCTTGCTGGCGTCGAGCGCTTGCTCGACCACCGTGTGGTGGATATCCGGGATGCCGCTGCGCTGGCGGCGGTCGTGCGCAAGGCTCAGCCCGAGGTGGTGCTGCACCTGGCGGCGCAGGCGCTGGTGCGGGTTTCGTACGACGCGCCGGCACAGACCTTTGCGACCAATGTGATGGGAACGGTGCACCTGCTCGAGGCGCTGCGCCCGCTGGCCCGCGTGCGCGTGGTGCTGGTGGCCACCACGGACAAGGTGTACCGCAACCGGGAGTGTGGCCGGCCGTTCGTCGAGACCGATGAACTCGGAGGGCATGACCCCTATAGCGCCAGCAAGGCTGCCAGCGAGATTGTGCTGGCCTCCTACCGTGACGCGTTTTTGTCGGGCGCAGGCACGGCGGTGGCGAGTGTGCGTGCGGGCAATGTGATTGGCGGCGGCGACTGGTCGGCCGACCGATTGCTACCCGACGCGGTGCGGGCATGGAGTGCCGATACGCCGCTGCAGGTGCGCCGCCCTGATGCGGTACGTCCCTGGCAGCATGTGCTGCAGCCGCTGCATGCCTACCTGCGACTGGTCGAGTGCCTGTGGCGCCAGCCCGCGCTGGCAAGCGCCTACAACAGCGGGCCGCAGAGCCACCAATGCTGTTCGGTGCGTGCGCTGCTGCAGCTGGCTCAGGCAGCCTACGGCAAAGGTGCGATTCAGTTCGCCACCGAGCCCGCAGGCGTGCACGAGGCTGGTGTCCTGATGCTCGATAGCGCCCGGATGCAGTCGGTGATCGGCGCGTCGAATGGCTGGAGTCTGCCCCAGGCCGTGTTTCGGGCGGTCGCCTGGTACCGGGCGCAACAAGGCGGCGTTTCCGCCGACCGGTTGTGCGCCGATGACATCGCGGCGTTCGACGCGATGGCTGGTGCGTCGGTCTGAGAGGCATGCCATGAGCGAGTTGCAGTACTGGCCGACGCCCCTGTCCGGCGTGATGCGGGTGGATCGCGGCACGCACGCCGATGCGCGCGGTTCGTTCGCACGGCTGTTTTGTGCCGACGCGCTACGGCAGGCCGGTTGGACCGGGCCGGTGGCGCAGATCAACCACAGCGTCAATACCGCCCGCGGCACGGTGCGGGGCCTGCACTATCAGCTGCGGCCATTGGCGGAGCAAAAGCTGGTCAGCTGCGTGCGTGGCCGGGTCTGGGATGTAGCGGTCGACCTGCGGCGCGGCTCGCCGACCTTCCTGCAGTGGCATGCGCAGGAGTTGTCGCCGGCGATGGGCGTCGCCTTGCTGATACCGGAGGGCTGCGCGCACGGATTCCAGGCCCTGAGCGACGACGCGGAGATCGTCTATTGCCATTCGGCGCCCTACTCGCCGCAGACGCAGGGTGGTATCCATCCCTGTGAACCGCGGTTGGCCATCGACTGGCCACTGCCGGTGCAACGGTTGTCCGATAGCGATGCCAGCTGGCCGGCGCTGGGTACCGACTTTGCGGGAGTCGAGCCATGAAATGCCGCCATTGTGGTGCGCAACTGGACCTGCAGATGCTCGACCTGGGGCATGCACCGCCGTCCAACGCGTTTCTTGACAACGGCCAGCTGCGCGCCCCGGAGACCTGGTATCCGTTGCGGGTGCTGGTGTGCGAGGTCTGCTGGCTGGCGCAGACCCAGGACCATGGCGCGGGCAACGCGCTGTTTGGTGACGATTATGTGTATTTCAGTGCCTATTCCAGTTCCTGGCTGGCGCACGCACAGGACTATGTGCAGGCCATGGTGTCGCGCTTTGGGCTGGGTCCGGCCAGTCTGGTGGCCGAGGTCGCCGCCAACGATGGCTACCTGCTGCAGTATGTGCAACAGGCAGGCGTGCCGTGTTACGGCATCGAGCCGACGGTCGGTACCGCGGCGGTCGCGCGCAACCGGGGGCTGGAGATCGTGCCGGAGTTCTTTGGCGCACGGTTGGCGCAGCAGCTGCTTGCGCAGGGCCGCGCGGCGGACCTGGTGGTGGCCAACAATGTGCTGGCCCATGTGCCGGACATCAATGATTTCGTAGTCGGGTTCACGCTGCTGCTCAAGCCGCATGGGGTCGTCACCTTCGAGTTCCCGCATCTGCTGCAGATGGTGCAGGGTCGCCAGTTCGACACGGCGTACCACGAGCACTACAGCTATCTGTCGCTGACAGCCGTACGACGGATTCTGGCGGCCTACGGCCTCATGGTGTTCGATGTGCAGGAGTGGCCTACCCATGGCGGCAGCCTGCGGGTATTCGCGCAGCGCGCCGATACCGCCGTTCATATAGTCGGTCCGGCAGTGGCCGCCATGCTTGGCCGCGAGGCCGCATGCGGGGTGACGTCGGCGGACTTCTACCGGCAGTTCCAGCAGCAGACCGTGCGCATCAAGCACGACTTGCTTGCCTGGCTGCTGCAGTGCCGGCACGAGGGATTGTCAGTGGCGGCGTACGGCGCCGCGGCCAAGGGCAACACGCTGCTCAATTTTGCCGGTGTGCGGCCCGACCTGCTGCCCTACGTGGTGGACCGCAATCCGGCCAAGCGGGGCAAATTCCTGCCGGGCAGCCGGATACCGGTGGTCGACGAGGACATGTTGCGCCGCCAGCAGCCCCAGCGGGTGCTGATCCTGCCCTGGAATCTGTGTGACGAGATCATGCAGCAGCTGGCGTACATTGCGCAATGGGGCGGCCGGTTTGTCACGGCAGTGCCCCGGCTGCAGGTGCATGCCATGGCCGGCGCCGGGACGCCGTACGACGCCACCGAGGGCAGACCGTGAGGGTGTTGCTGACTGGTGCCAGCGGCTTTCTCGGTCGCCATGTGCTGGCACTGTTGCAGCAACGCGGCGTGCAGACCTGGTCCCTGGGCCGCAGTTGCCCGCCCAGCCTGCCCGTGGCGGCACACCTCGCGTGCGACCTGCTGTCCGGCGCGGACCTGGCCGTTGCGTTGCGGCAGCTGGCGCCCAGCCATCTGCTGCACCTGGCCTGGGTGACCGACTATGCCAACTACCAGGTGTCGCCGCGCAATGCGCACTGGATGCAGGCTACGCAACGGCTGGCGCAGGCGTTTTGCGACGCGGGCGGTCGCCATATGGTGGTTGCGGGTAGCTGCGCCGAATACGATTGGTCGGGTGGCTGGTGCGACGAAGAAACAACGGCCTTGACACCGGCCACGGCCTATGGCGCCGCCAAGGACGCGACACGGCGCTGGCTGCAGGCCCATTGCGCGGCCAGCGGTGTTCGACTCGCCTGGGGACGTATTTTTTTCCCGTTCGGCGCCGGCCAGTCGCCGCAGCGGCTGATTCCGTCGCTGGTGGCGGCACTGCGGGGCGAACGGGATGTGTTCGCGGTCCAGGCGCTGCACCGGCGTGACTTCGTGGCTGCGCCGGACGTGGCTGGGGCGCTGTGCACCCTGTTGCAGTCGTGCGCCGGGGGTTGCTTCAATATCAGCTCCGCCGATCCGGTTGCCGTGGGAGATCTGGTCCGCATGTTGGCGCAACTGCTCGATGCCGACCCGGCACCCTTGCTGGATATGGCGGCCAGGGAGTTGCAGCCACCGGCGCTGGTTGCGGGCAGCAACCGCAGCTTGTGTGCAATCGGCTGGTCTGGACCGACCCCGCTGATCGACGGCCTGGCGCAGATGGTCCACGGAGTTGGTACTACACCCGCAAGCCCGCCGGAGCTTGCCGCCGATGGCCCTTGACATGCCCGTGTTCGCCATCGATATGGCTGCCTGCCCGATCTGCGGCTGCACCGGCTTGTCTGCGTTCCTCGCACGCGCGCAGGTGCCGGTCCACCAGAACCGGGTCTTCCCGACGCGGGATGCAGCCTGCGCGGCGACGCGGGGCGATCTGCGCATGCATGTGTGCCAGGGTTGTGGCTTTGTTTTCAACCGCGCCTTCGATCCGAGCCGTTTGCAGTATGCGCAGGACTACGACAACACCCAGTCCCACTCGGACTATTTCGACGCTTACCTGGACCAGCATGTCGAGGACCTGGTGCTGCGCCAGGGCGTGCGCAATGCCCGGATCGTCGAGATCGGCTGCGGCAAGGGCCATTTCCTGCGCAAGCTGGTGGCTCTGCCGCAAGCTGGGAACCGGGGCATGGGTTTCGACCCCAGCTATGCGGGGCCGTTGTCGGACCTGGACGGCCGGCTGCGGTTCGAGCGCCGCTTCTATGATGCGCAATGCGCCGATACCCCCGCCGACGTGGTGGTGTGCCGCCATGTCATCGAGCATGTGGCCGACCCGCTGGCGCTGCTGCGCGACGTGCGTGCGGCGTTGCGCCAGCGCCCCGATGCCCGGGTGTTCTTTGAAACCCCCTGCGTCGACTGGATCTTGCGCAACCGGGTGGTGTGGGACTTTTTCTACGAGCATTGCTCGCTGTTTTCGGCTGGATCCTTGCGCCTGGCCTTTGAACGCGCCGGATTTTGCGTGCTGCAGGTGAGCCATGTGTTTGGTGACCAATACCTGTGGCTGGAAGCGCGCCCTGCGCACGCACCATCGGATTCGACGGTGGGCCCGCCGCCGGACGTCGTCGCGCTGGCGCTCGCCTACGGCGCGGACGAACAACGGCAGCTCCAGCATTGGGAAGGGCAGCTGCAGCGCTGGCAAGCCGACGGTCCGATCGCATTGTGGGGCGCCGGCGCCAAAGGTGTGACCTTTGCCAACCTGCTCGATCCGCAGGCCACCCATATTGAAGGCGTGGTGGACATCAACCCCGCCAAGCAGGGCGGTTTCGTGGCCGGAAGTGGCCATGGGATCATCGCACCGCCAGCCCTGGTGCAGCGCGGCGTCGCAACCGTGGTCCTCATGAACCCCATTTACCGCCAGGAAGTCCGGCATGCGCTGGACGCGATGGGCAGTAGCGCACAACTGATCGACTGGAATCCTGCATGCAATTGATCCTCGATACCGACAACCAGACCCTGAGCCTGATCGACGGTGGCAACCGGCTGGAGCACCCGCTGTATTCGCGCGAGGCCTTCGAAGCCCTGTCGCGCCAGTGGGTGCGGCTGGGTTGGAGCCAGAAATACCAGTACACCTTTTCCTGGATGGGCCGACCGGTGATCCAACTGCCGGAAGACATGATCCGCATGCAGGAGGTGATCCATCGCCTGCAGCCGGACCTGATCATCGAGACCGGCGTGGCCCATGGCGGCTCGCTGGTGTTCTACGCCAGCCTGTGCAAGGCGATGGACAAGGGCCGGGTGGTGGGGGTGGACATCGAGATCCGGCCGCACAACCGCAGCGCGATCGAGGCCCACCCGCTATCGCAACTGATCACGCTGGTGGAAGGTTCATCGACCGACGCAAGCATCGTGGCGCAGGTGCGCGCGCTGGTGCAAGCCGGGCAGACCACGCTGGTGATCCTGGATTCGAATCACAGCTACGGGCATGTGCTTGCCGAGCTGCTGGCCTATGCCGACATGGTGTCACCGGGGTCCTACATTGTCGCGACCGACGGCATCATGCACGACCTGGCCGACGTGCCGCGCGGTCAAGCGGAATGGAGCCATGACAACCCGAGCCGGGCGGCGCGGGACTTCGCGGCGCAGCATCCGCAGTTCGTGATCGAGCAGCCGGCATGGCCATTCAATGAAAGTGATTTGCAGGCCAACATCACGCACTGGCCAGGCGCATGGTTGCGCCGGATCGGCTGAACAGTAACAGCGACCGCGGCGTTTCAGCCGCGCCGCTGCCCGATCAGCGTTGCAGCAGTGCCAGTACCTGCTGCGGAAGCTGGTTGGCCTGCGCCACCATCGCGGTACCCGCCTGTTGCAGGATCTGGGCCCGCGACAGATTGGCGGTTTCCTGCGCGAAGTCGGCGTCCAGGATGCGCGAACGGGATGCGGAGAGATTTTCCGACGTTACTTGCAGGTTCGCAATCGAGGTCTCGAAGCGCGACTGCAATGCGCCGAGCCGGGCCCGTTCCCCGCTGATGAAGCTGAGCGCGGAGTCTACGGTCTTCAAGGCCTGGGTCGCCTTGGCAAATGAGGTCACGTCCAGATCGGACACCTTGTTGAGCGTGGAGCCGGCGTCAAGCCCCAGGTTGGTCGTCGTCACGTCCACCGCGAACGACTTGTCGGAATCGAGCGTGACATAACCGACGACAGTTGCCGTGTTGGCTGTCGCATCGGCGGCAAGAGTGACCGCCGCACCGGAGGCCGCGCCGTCACTGCCGAGCTTTTGTACGGCCACTGCGGCCGAGTTGGTGACCGTGGTATCGGCCACCGAGATGTCGTTGCCGGTGGCATTGGTCAAAACCACCGCGGTACCGCTGGCGTTGAGTGACGCGGTGATGCCGGTCTTGGATGTCTGGTCGTTGATCGCGGCCACCGCCGATGACAGGCCGTCGGTCGTCGAGGCCGACGCTATGGTGAACGAGACTGCCTGCGGCGTCGTGTTGTCCGATTGCAACGACAGGTTGAAGGCACCGGCAGCTGCGAAAGTCAGGCTCAATTCGGTGCGCGCGGTAGCGACCACGCCGGTCACCGAGGACGCGAGGTTGATCTTGTCGGTATTGGCCTTGGCAGAACTGTTGACGTCGACCGTGACCGGCGCGCTGCCCAATGTGCCGTTGATCACGATCGATCCGGCCGTGGTGGCGTTGAGCCCCGAGCCGGCCAGCACGGCGGCGCCGCCTGCGGCCTGCAACTGGTTGTTGCCATACACATTGGTGCGCAGGTTGGCTGTGGCCGCCGTGATCGACTGATTGGCATTGGCACCGACCTGGAACTGCTGGGTGCCGAAGGTTCCGTCGAGCAGCCGCTGGCCGTTGAACTCGGTGGTCTGGGAAATCCGGTCCAGTTCGGTCACCAGCTGGGTAACCTCCTGCTGCAGCGCCTGTCGGTCGCTGGCACTGTTGGATGCGTTGGCCGATTGCACCGCCAGCTCGCGTACCCGTTGCAGGATATTGCCGGCGCCGCTCAATGCCCCCTCGGCCGTTTGCGCCAGCGAAATGCCGTCGTTGGCATTTCGCGCGGCCTGGTTCAGGCCCCTGATCTGGGATGTGAAGCGTTCGGAGATCGCCAGGCCGGCGGCATCGTCCTTGGCGCTGTTGATGCGCAGACCCGACGACAGGCGCTGGATCGAGGTTGACAGCGATGAGGCGCTCATGCTCAGATTGCGCTGCGTGGTGAGCGAATTGATATTGGTATTGATCGTCGATGCCATGGAGAACTCCTGGTGGGGTCAGCCTGCCTTACTTTCGCTGTCGAACGCAATAGCTGACAAATTGGGACCCTGGAAAGCATTGTGTTCACTTGAAATTGGGGCGTGGGGCCGATAAACCGGCCAAAAACCAGTCACTTTTGCGGTTTGCCCCTCAAGTTTTTCCGCCAGTGCCCGAAAACCTTAGCAACGGGTTGCATGAAGGGCTCGTCGTTCGGAGGCCACTGGCAACAGGCGTCCCGGACTTGGCGGCCAGCATTGTTCTGGCGTTAACGCTGGCAGCAATGCCGGATTCAGTCAGCTTTTTGTGGAGAAACACTATGGCTTCAACCATCAACACTAATATCAACTCGCTTACCGCGCAGCGTAACCTGGGGATGAGCGCCTCATCGCTGTCAACCTCGATCCAGCGTCTGTCGTCCGGGTTGCGCATCAACAGCGCCAAGGACGATGCCGCCGGCCTGGCGATCTCCGAACGCTTCACGTCCCAGATCAGGGGCCTGAACCAGGCGGTGCGCAATGCCAACGACGGCATCTCGCTGGCGCAAACGGCCGAGGGGGCATTGAAGGCCTCCGGCGACATCCTGCAGCGAGTGCGTGAACTGTCCGTGCAGTCGGCCAACGCGACCAACAGCGCCAGCGATCGCCAGGCGCTGCAGGCCGAGGTGGGCCAGCTCGTATCGGAACTGGACCGCATTTCGCAGACGACCGAGTTCAACGGCTCCAAGCTGCTCGACGGTTCGTTCGGCACCCAGCAGTTCCAGGTCGGTGCCAATGCCAACCAGACCATCATCGCAGCGACCGCCAATCTGCGTACCAATGTCTATGGCAACAACCAGGCACTCAATGCCGGCGTGGCGGCAACCGCCGCCGCGTTCGGCACGAATGGCGTCAGTACTGGCGCCGTGACCATCAACGGTTCGATCGGCAGCGCCTCCGTCACGATCGCCGCCAACAGCACGGCCCAGGCCAGCGCCAGCCTGATCAATGCGCAGACGGTGAACACCGGCGTGACGGCGACCGCGCGCACCGATGTGAGCCTGGTGTTCGGTGCGACGGGCGCTTACACCCTGGCCCTGCGTTCGGACAACACGACCGCCCAGTCGATCTCGTTCTCGCTGTCGGCCACCGGCACCGCCGAAGGACTATCGGCCGCCGTCTCGGCGATCAACGACCAGTCGTCCAAGACCGGTGTGATCGCCTCGCTCAACAGCACCGGCTCTGCGGTGATACTGAGCAATGCCAACGGCAATGACGTCACCGTGTCGGACACGGCGGTGGCCAACGCCGGCACCGTGGCAGTGACCAAGCTTGATTCGGCGCTGGCAGCGGTGACCGGGACCGTGACCCTGGCTGCGGACACCACGGCCGACAACGCGACGGCGTCAGGCTACGTGACGCTGGATTCGTCCAAATCGTTCTCGGTCACATCTGCATCGACCGCGATCGGAACTGCTTCCTCGGTGCTCAAGAAAGTGTCCGACCTGGACATCACGTCATTCTCCAAGGCGAGTGACGCGCTCAAGACCGTGGATTCCGCGATCGCGTTCATCTCCGGGGCGCGCGCCAGTCTGGGTGCCTTGCAGTCGCGCTTCGAGACGGCGATCAACAATCTGCAGGTAACCTCCGAGAATCTGTCGTCGTCCCGCTCGCGCATTCTGGACGCCGACTTCGCCCAGGAAACCGCCAATCTGTCGCGCGCCCAGATCCTGCAACAGGCAGGTACCGCGATGGTCGCGCAGGCCAACCAACTGCCGCAGGGTGTCCTGGCCCTGCTGCGGTAATTCAACGAGTCCGTCGTAGCGATGGGCTGGCATTGAGCGCCCCCAGCCCTGGCTTCGCCAGGCCCCCCGAGGGGGTGTTAGAAAACTTGGGAGCGGCCCGGCGTTTTCTTGAGATACGGCAGTAGTTCCCGTGAACCAGGCGGCGGATCTTCGATCCGCCGCCAATTCGCCTTGTGGATTGTGGATGTCGGGCGGTGTTACATGTGCATTTCTACCGATTGGATGCTATGCAGAACCGGATAATGTCCAGGTAGGCCCGCATTGGGGCATAGGGGAAGACCATGGCAACCATTTCATCGCCCGGAATCGGCAGCGGCCTGGACGTGAAGTCGATCGTCGCGCAGTTGGTGGCCATCGAAAGGCAGCCGCTGACCAAACTGCAGGTGCAGGCAGCGACAGTGCAGACCCGTATTTCGGTGTTTAGCCAGATCAAGTCCCTGGTCTCGACCTTGTCCGATGCCGCCAGCCGGTTGGGCAGCCTGACTACCTTCAATGGGGTCAAGACCACCTCGTCCAACAGCAAGACGGTGTCGGCCACTGCTATCGGCGGAACGGTGGCCAACAGTTTTTCGGTCAAGGTCGAGAACCTTGCCAAGGCCCAGGCCACGGCGTCGGCGGCATTGCTGCCAGTGGGCGGTGCGCTCGGCGCGGGTACGCTGCGGCTGCAATTGGGCCAGTGGACCGTTGTACCAAGCTCGTTCACGCCGCAGGTCAGCGGTGGCCAGTTCGACATTGAGATCAGCGCCACCGATACCGTGAGTGATGTGGCCAGCAAGATCAATGGCGCCAAGTCAGGTGTCACGGCCACGGTGCTCAATGACGCCTCCGGAGAACGCCTTTTGCTGCGTTCGAACGCGACGGGTCTGGCCTTTGGATTCGAGCTCAGCGTGGTCAGCGATGCCGATGGACGGCCGGCCGATGCAGCGGGTCTGTCCCGGCTGGTGGTGGGAGCCTCGATCCAGCCGCCCGACGACGCCCGGATACTGATCAACACCATTTCGGTCTCGTCTTCGACCAACAAGTTCGAGAATGTGGTCTCGGGCATCACCCTGACGGCCAACGAGGTCAGTACCGATCCGGTCGAGATCACGGTGTCCCCCGACAAGTCGATGCAGAAGAGCGCGATGAACGACTTCGTCGCCGCCTACAACGCCGTGAACCAGGCCGTCAACGAGCAGACCAAATTCGATCCCGCAACCAAGGTGGGCGGCCTGCTGCAGGGCGATTCGACGGCCGTCGGGTTGCAGAACGCATTGCGCGGCATCCTGCAGTCGACCACCAATGGCTCGGCCTACCAGCGGCTGGCCGATATCGGGGTCACCCAGCAGCTGGGCGGCGACCTGGCCATCGACAGCGCCAAGTTCGATGCGGCGGTCGACAACGGCGACGAACTCAAGAACCTGCTGCGCATCGACAACGGCAACGCGTTGACCAATGGCGTGGCCTCCAAGTTCGCCGCCTTCTCCAAGGGCTTGCTGGCCACCGATGGCCTGTTCAGCAGCAAGGATGCATCGCTCAAGCGCTCACTCGAACTCAACAGCAAGGACCAGACCCGGCTGAGCGACAAGGTCGCCAGGATCGAGGCCCAGCTCAACCGGCGCTACAGCGCGTTGGACGTTCAGCTCAACAGCCTCAACGCGCTCAACGCTTACGTGACCCAACAGGTGACTCTGTGGAACCGGTCGACCAACAATTGACCCGCGGCGCGAAAGTGGCCGATCATTCGGGTGCTTTTCTCCAACGCGGGTACTTGATTTGGCGCCGCCGGTGCCGATAAAGAAGTCATAACTTCAAGGAACGCACGCATGTTTTCCCCGATGGGTACCCGGTCGGCATCCGCCTATAAGAAGATTGGCGTGGAAACCAGTATCAGCCATGCCAGCGCACACGATCTGGTCGACATGTTGTTCGACGGCCTGCTGGTTGCGGTGGGTTCCGCGCGGGCCGCGTTGCGCAGCGGCGATATCAAGAGCAAGTGCGGGCACATTGTCACCGCGGTTCGCATTCTCGAAGAAGGCCTCAAGGGCGCGCTCAATATGGAGCAGGGCGGTCAGCTCGCCATCAATTTGAAGGAGCTGTACGGCTACTGCGTGCTTCGGCTGACGCAGGCCAATGCCCGCAACGACGAGGCAGCCCTGGAGGAAGTCATGCGGTTGATCGAGCCGGTTGCCAGTGGCTGGAAGCAAATGGGCGAAGCGCCGGGCGCCTCGTCAACATTGCGCCTGCAAGCTGCCTGAGTGTCCGGAGTCACGATGCACAATACCCTGATCGATTACTACCGCGCGCTCGAAGCCGCCAGTCTCAGCATGCTGGAGTCGGCCAAGGCTGACGACTGGGATGGCGTGGTCCGCCTGGAGGGCACCTGCGCGGTGCTGATCGAGCAACTGCGTTTTGTATCCACTACGCAGGAACTGCCGGCCGAGCAGCGCGCCGAGAAGTCTGGCATCATGCGCCGCATTCTGGCCAACGACGCGCAGATCCGCTATCTTGCGGAGCCGTGGATGAGCCATTTCGAGAAGAAGTTCGAGGGCCTGCAGCATATGCTGCATTGAACAAGTCGGCTGGCGGGCTAGACGGAAGTCCTGCGTGCGGCGCACTGCGGACCTCGCCCTTGGGGCGGCCCGGCGGGCTGGACGGACGTCCTGCGTGCGGCGCACTGCGGACCTCGCCCTTGGGGCGGCCCGGCGGGCTAGACCTGCATGTTCATGATGTCGGTGTAGGCCTGGACCATGCGGTTGCGCACATGCAGCGTAGCCTGAAAGCCGATCTGGGCTTTCTGGATCGCGACCATGGTGTCTTCCAGGCTGACTGACGGGTTTTCCATCTGCACCTCGCGCTGCATTTTCTGCGCATGGCTTTGTGCGGCGCTGACTTCGTTCAAGGCGCTTTTCATCGCGCCAGAGAAGCCTCCCTGCGCGCCGGCAATGCCCTTGTCCGCGCCGGGACGCGCGAGAGCTGTCGGACGAATTCCCAGCGGCATGCTGGCGGGGGGAAGGCGTAGCTCCATCGTGTCCTCCGTGGACGGTCTAAGTGATGCTCCTATGCTAGCCATCGCCCAAGCCGGGAAATAGTCGAAATGGCCGGTGAACGTGGCCCTTATCGGCCTAATGTTTCCGCACTGTGGCTTCAATAATCTATTCCGTAGTGGGTGCGACCTCGCTCCACGCTGTTTCGGGCCGATTGATGACCGCCGTTGCCACGATTACCACCAACCCGTCCTTGCCGGAGCGACTCGCCGCCCTGGAGTCGGGCCAGCGCATGCGCCTGGCAATGGGCGCTGTGCTGCTGGTGGCGATCGTGATCGCGGGGGTGATGCTGGGCAAGCAGACCGAATGGCGGGTGCTGTACGCCAATCTGGCGGACAAGGACGGTGGCGCCATCGTGGCACAGCTGTCTCAGATGAATATTCCGTACAAGCACGCCGATGGTGGCGCGGCCATTCTGGTCCCGGTCGATCGGGTGCACGATACGCGGCTGCGCTTGGCGTCCCAGGGTCTGCCCAAGGGTTCGGTGGTCGGTTTCGAAATGATGGAGTCCAACCGCTTCGGCATGACCCAGTTTCAGGAACGGCTGACGTTTCAGCGTGGGCTGGAGGGCGAACTGACGCGTTCCATCCAGGCGCTGTCGTCGGTGCAAAGCGCCCGAGTGCACCTGGCGTTGCCCAACCAGAATGGGTTTTTCCGCGAGCAGCAGAAACCGTCGGCCTCGGTGCTGGTTAGTCTGCATCCGGCGCGGACGCTGGATCGGGCCCAGTTGGCCGGCATCGTGCATTTGGTGGCGTCCAGCGTTCCCGAGCTGACGCCGGCGGCCGTCAGCGTACTCGACGACACCGGAAAACTGCTGTCGACGCCCGCCGATGGCAGCGCCGGTACGCGCGGGGTCGACGCGGAGCAACTTCAGTATGCACAGCAACTGGAGCAATCGTTCGCACGGCGCATTCTCGACATACTGGAGCCGATCGTCGGGGCGGGCAACGTACGCGCCCAGGTAACAGCCGACCTCGACTTTTCCCAGACCGAATCCACGTCGGAATCGCATCGGCCGAACCAGACGCCGGACACAGGAGCCATTCGCAGCCAACAATTGGTCGAGTCAGGGCCAGGGGCCGCGGGCCTGACGCCGCCGGCCGGTGTGCCGGGTGCGGTGAGCAACCAACCGCCAGGCGCTGCCACGGCGCCGATCAACGGCCCTGCGCAGACACTGGCAGCGGCGGGCTCGGCAGCGGGTGCCCAGGGCGTGGGCGCGACGGGCAAGCGCGAATCGACCATCAATTACGAAGTGGACAAGACCGTTCGCGTGGTTCGCGGCAGCACCGGGCTGGTGAAGCGACTCAGCGCAGCGGTGGTGGTCAACCACCAGTCGGTGACGGATGACAAGGGCAAGACCACAAGTGTCGCGCTGACTGCCGAGCAGATCGAAAAGATGACCGCTCTGGTGCGCGAGACAATCGGCTTCAACAAGGAGCGCGGCGACTCGGTCAATCTGATGAACGCGCCGTTCGCCATGGAAAAAATAGTCACGTCGGACTTGCCGCTGTGGCGTCAACCGGACATGCAGGACCTTGCGCGCAGCTTCGCCTGGCCGATCGGCACCGTATTGTTGGCGGCACTGGTTTTGCTGGGCCTGGTGCGCCCGGGGCTCAAGGCCATGGCGAAGCGGCCGGAACCGGTCGCGACGCAGGAACTGACGCAAGTCGATGCCTTGGTGGCCGATGAGCCGGAGCGCCCTGCTTTGTTGAAAATTGAGCCGCCCGAGTCCGAGCCGGGGCCAACCCCCGAATCGATCCGGCTCGACAAGGCGCGCAAGCTGGCGCGCGACAATCCTGTGGCAGTAGCCGGCATCGTCAAGGGCTGGATTGGCGTCGAGGCTCCGGCCTGACGCTGGTCTGGTAAAACACTCTCATGTCCGAAGATGGTTTGCAGGATGCGGCGATATTTCTGATGTCGCTCGGCGAGGTCGAGGCGGCGGAGGTGTTCAAGCATTTTTCTCCGAAGGAAGTGCAAAAGCTGGGCGAAGCGATAGCCAAGACAAAGGCGATCTCGCGCGAACGGGTCGACAACATCATCGAAAAGTTCACCGAGGTGGCGGCCTCGCAGAGTCTGCTGGTGGCGGATTCGAGCGACTATGTGCGCAACGTCCTCAAGCGGGCATTGGGTGACGACAAGGCCGCGCTGCTGATCGACCGTATTTTGCAAGGTGGCGATGTCTCCGGCATCGAGAGCCTCAAGTGGATGGACGCCATCTCGGTGGCCGAACTGCTGCGCAGCGAGCATCCGCAGATCGTCGCGGCCATCATGGTGCACCTGGATGTGGATCAGGCCTCCGAGATCCTCAAGCTCTTCACCGAGCGCCAGCGCAATGAAGTGATGCTGCGCGTCGCGACGATGGAAGGCATCCAGCCAACCGCGCTGAAAGACCTCAACGAGGTGTTGTTTCAGGTATTGTCCGGAACCGATCGGGTGCGCAAGTCCTCGCTCGGTGGCGTCAAGGCTGCCGCCGAGATGATCAACCTGATGGGGGCGAACGTCGAAGGCACGGTGATCGAGTCGATTCGCAGCCACGATCCGGACCTGGCGCAGAAGATCATGGACAAGATGTTCGTGTTTGACGACCTCGTCAACCTCGATGCCAAGGCGATCCAGACCGTCCTCAAGGAGGTTGCGTCGGATGTGCTGATCTCCGCCCTCAAGGGCGCTCAGCCGGAGCTCAAGGAAAAAATCCTGTCGAACATGTCCTCGCGCGCGGCGGAGACCCTGCGCGAGGATCTGGAGTCGCGCGGTCCGATGCGCTTGTCCGAGGTCGAGGCGCAGCAGAAGGAAATTCTCAAGACGGTGCGTCGCCTGGCCGACGAGGGCCAGATCGTCGTCGGTGGTGGCGGCGCCGACGACGCCATGGTCTGACGAGGCGGGTGACGCATGCGCAATCTTTCACGATTTATTCCGGGCGAGGAGATCGACGCGGTTGCGCGCTGGGATTTTGGCGATGTCGATCAGGACCGTCTGCAGCTGGCGTCGATCGCCGAGGCCCAGGCGCAGGCACGCCAGACGCAACGCGACGAGGAGCGCGACCTGACCCTGCACCAACAGTCCTATGCCGAGGGATTCGCGCAAGGCCAGGCCACGGCGGTGCTGCGCGCGGAGCAACAACACCAGGCTTATGTCGACAACGAAGGTCGCCAGGCGGCGCTGCGGTTCGGCCAGCAGTTGGAGCAGTTGCAGGAACAACTCGCGCAATCACAGCAGGTGATGGCCCAGGGCGTGCTGGAGCTGGCCTGTGTGCTGGCCCGGCAGGTGCTGCGCCACGAACTGTCAGTCAATCCGAACGCGTTGCAGCCGGTTATCCGCGAGGGCCTGCAGATGTTGGGCGATGACAGCAAGGCCGCAGTGATACGGCTCAACCCGATCGACCTGGAGGTTTTGCAGGACACCCTGGAGGCCGAGTTTGCGGCACTGGCGCTGACCTTGACTCCCGATGCCAGCATCGCTGCCGGTGGTTGCCTGATCAGCTCGGCCGGTGCGGTAATCGATGCCAACCTGGAGACTCGTTGGAGGCGCGCCATCGCCAAGCTCGGGCTGCAGGTGCAGTGGGATGACTGAGGCCGCAATCGCCGAGCCGGGCGCCGTCTGGCGGCAGCTGCTGGAGAACGCCTGCGCGCGCGTGCGGCCCGGCACCAGCCTCGAACAGCGCGGCACATTGACACGCCTGACCGGCCTGGTGCTGGAGGCCAGCGGCCTGCGCATTCCGGTCGGCAGCCAATGCCTGATCAAGACCCCCGCGATGGAGCCGGTGCTGGCCGAGGTGGTCGGGTTCTCGCAGGACCGGGCATTTTTGATGCCCGCCGGCGATGTGCATGGCCTGTCCAGCGGCGCCAGTGTGGTGCCGGCGCAAGCCTTTGTGCCGGCGCCGCGCCTGGGCCAGGCCGCTCATCAGCCGTCGGAGCTGGATGCGGGGCGCCTGCGCCTGCCGTTGGGTGACGGACTGCTGGGCCGGGTGGTGGACGCCCACGGGGCGCCCATGGACCGCATGGGCCCGATCACGGGCGTGGTGTCGCGGGCCCTCGATCGCCAACCGGTCAATGCAATGGATCGGGCTCCGATCCGCGATATGCTGGACACCGGCGTGCGCGCCATCAACGCCTTGTTGACGATCGGCCGAGGCCAGCGTATCGGGCTGTTTTCGGGCTCCGGAGTCGGCAAGAGCGTGTTGCTCGGCATGATGGCCCGCTATACCAGTGCCGACGTGATCGTGGTCGGTCTGATTGGCGAGCGCGGTCGTGAGGTGAAGGAGTTCATCGAGGATATTCTGGGTGAACAGGGTCGCGCCCGGTCCGTGGTGGTGGCCGCGCCGGCCGATGCGCCACCCATGCTGCGCATGCAGGGCGCTGCCTATGCGACCGCTATCGCAGAGAGTTTTCGCGACCAGGGCAAGCACGTGCTGTTGTTGATGGATTCCCTGACCCGGTATGCGATGGCGCAACGGGAGATCGCACTGGCCATTGGCGAGCCACCGGCGACCAAAGGCTATCCGCCATCATGTTTCGCCAAGTTGCCGCAACTGGTCGAGCGCAGTGGCAATGGCTTGCATGGTGTGGGCTCGATCACGGCCTTTTATACCGTTCTGGCGGAGGGCGATGACCAGCAGGATCCGATCGCGGATGCGGCCCGGGCCATCCTGGACGGCCATATCGTGTTGTCGCGTGCGCTGGCGGAATCGGGGCACTATCCGGCTATCGACATCCTGCAGTCGGCATCCCGTGTGATGCACAACGTGGTGTCGCAGGAGCACTTCGAGCTGGCGCGACGGTTCCGCGCTATCCATGCCCGCTTTGACAAGGGTCGCGACCTGGTGCAGATCGGTGCCTATGTCGGTGGCTCCGATCCGGGCCTGGACCAGGCCATCAGCTTGCACGGGCCAATGGACTTGTTCTTGCAGCAACACATGCATGAGTCGGCCTCGCTGACTGATAGCGTGGAGTCGATGCTGTCGGTGTTCAAGCCGGACGCACCACGATGAACAGTCGCAGCATGTTGGCGGGACTCTGCCCATGACTGTCCATAGCGGCCTGGTCGTGGCCGTCGAACTGGCGACGCGCAAGCGCGACGAAGCCGGACAGGCACTGGCTCATATGCTGCGCAAGCGCGACCACGCGCAACTGCAGATCGACCAATTGCAGAGTTATGCGGCCGACACCCAGGCGCGTTGGTCGGTGGCGGCCCAGACCAGCGCCACGCCGCAGATCGTTGGCCACTACTACCAGTTCATGGCGCGCCTGGAGCAAACCGTCGTGTTGCAGCAGGGCGTGATGGCCGATGTGGAGCGCCAATGCCAGCTGGCCCGGCGATTTCTGCTGGATGCCGAGATCCGCGTAGCCGGCTTGGCCCGATTGCTTGAAAAGCGGCGCGTGGAGATCGATCGGATCGGCGCGAAGCGGGAGCAAAAACAGTCGGACGAATTTGCTGCGCGGCAGCACCGCGTGGCCGCAGCCCGACATGCCATGCAGGAAAACCGATGAATGTAGATGTCAGCAACTCCTCCAGCGCGCCCTTGCCCGTGTCAAAGGCGACCGCGTCCACAGCCCGTACGCGTGCGACGACGGATGGGGCGCACAACGCAGACGGCGGTGCATCGTTTCTGTCGATGCTCAGTGCATTGGGGGCCTCAGTTTCGGAGCCGACGTTGGAGCCGGCGATATCCGTGCCACCCAGCGAAATGTCCCGTGCGAATGCGCTGGAGACGGAGGGCCTGTTGACGGCGGGTCAGACGTCTGTCGATGCCCGACCGTTCGTGGATGCGGCCAAGGACATGTTGCAGGGCGTCGAAGGTAAGACCCAGGACCTGGGTGGCAGGGCGGCGCTGTCCGTTGACCCGGCCAACGTCCAGCCAACTCACGATGCGGTGCCGTTGCAAATGGCGCCCTTGCATCCGAACGCCCAAGCGGTGCCGCTGCACGCGGGCATGTTGCCGCGCTCCGCCGCCAACGCAGCCCGGCAAACGGCGGCCGACGCAGCGCCGGACACCGAGCCTGCGAACCCGTCTGCCGAGCCGTTGGCGCCTGCCCCCGGCGCGCCTGTCGCGACGAAACCAGATGCTTCGGCGTTTGGTGCGGGATTGAGGTTTGCTTCACAGGCGGATGCCGCAGCCGCTGCGTCGGACGCCACCGATGAAGCAGGCGTGCTCGCGGACCCGTTCACCGCGCTCGCGGACCTTGACGCGCCATCGCAACGCATGGTTGCGGCGACCCGGGCGGGTCTGGCGGTCGCCCCGATGGCCTCGTTATTTGAAGCCGGCGCCACCGGGGTCCGCACTGGCCCGGGCGGACGCAACGCGGAGCGCCTATCGGCGCGCCAGAATGGGCCGTTGGCGGGGACGGGCTTTGTCTCCTGGCATGACGCTATGCCGACCGGCACCAGCCATGGCGCCAGCCCGGTGTACGCCCCGGGCGCTGCAACGCCCGCTCCCGCGGCGGCCGTGGCCCAGAAGATGCATTATTGGGTATCGCGCGGTGTGCAAAGTGCCGAACTGCAATTAGAGGCGTTTGGAGGCGGATCGGTCGATGTGCGCATTGCCGTCAAGGGTGATGAGGCTTTTGTCGAATTTCGATCCGACCAGCCCGCAGCGCGCAAGCTGCTGCAGGACGCCATGCCGCAGCTCAAAGAGTTGCTGGCAGGCGAAGGCTTGATGCTGTCCGGCGGCTTTGTCGGCGGCTCGGCGCAACAGCAAACCGGGGCGCGCGATCAGTCGGGTCGTTCACCGCTCGCACGACCAGCCGTTGCCTTGGTTGCGGTCGCAACGATTCCGGTTGCCCCGCCCGTTCGCACGGTTCCGGGGGCCGCAGTAGATCTCTTTGTCTAAGCGCGGTGGACCGGCAGGACTACGGGATTGCCATGGAATCGCAGCCTTTATCAGGCCATCGACATCCGAGCGGTGCAGAATAATCTCCCTTGCACAGTGCCTTCGAGGATGAATCGTGTCTACCAAACCAGCTGAAGCGGCCGCTGCGCCGCCACCCAAGAGCAAGAAGCTGCTGCTGATTGTTATCGTGGCGGTGCTTGTCATTGTGCTCGCGGGCGTGGGCGCGGTGATCTACGTGAACAAGCAACGTGCCGCGGCCGAGATGGGAGACGCGGAGCAACCCGTGGAGAAAAAGGTGGAGGCCGGTCCGCCAACCTACCTTCCGCTCGACAACATGGTGGTCAATCTTGCCGATCCGGGCGGGGAACGGGTGGCGCAGATTGGCGTCACGCTCGAGCTGCAGAACGCCGCGGCCGTCGACAAGGTCAAACAATATCTGCCCACGATCCGCAGCGCCGTCCTGTTGCTGGTGTCGCAGCGCAAGTCCGAGGAGTTGTTGCAGATCGAGGGCAAGCAAAAACTGGCCAAGGACATCCTGCGCGAAGCGTCGGCACCGTTTGGTGGCATCGAAGAAGACGAAGAAGACGAGGCCGAACCACCGGCCAAGGGAGGCAAGACCAAACCCGCCCGCAAGAAACGTAAGGTGCCGGTGGATCAGCCGATCCAGCGGGTGTTGTTCTCCAGCTTCATCGTCCAGTAGTACGGCGTACGGGAGCGACCATGAGCGAATCGTTCCTGTCCCAGGAAGAGGTCGATGCCCTGCTGGAGGGCGTCACCGGCGAGAGCCAGAAAGAGGTCGAACAGGTCGCGCAAAAAGGCGAGGTGCGCCCCTACGACATCTCCAGCCAGGAACGCATCGTGCGCGGTCGCATGCCGACCATGGAGATCGTCAATGAGCGGTTCGCTCGCAACCTGCGACTGGGGCTGTTCAATCTGATTCGCCGCACGCCTGAGGTGTCGATCGGCTCGATCGCGGTGCAGCGCTTTGGTGCATTCCTGCGCGAGCTCTCGGTGCCGACCAATTTCAACATCATGGCCGTTCGCCCGTTGCGTGGCAACTGCCTGATCGTCTGCGAGCCGTCGCTGATATTTGGCATCATCGATACCTTGTACGGCGGCAACGGCAAGTACCAGACACGCATCGAGGGGCGAGATTTCTCGGCCACCGAGCATCGGGTCATCGCGCGACTGGTCAAGGTGGTGGCCGAGGAATACAAGAAGGCGTGGAAAGGCATCTATCCAATCGACCTGGAATACCAGCGCTCCGAGATGCAGCCGCAGTTCGCGAATGTGGCCACCCCGAGCGAGGTCGTCATCTGTACCTCGTTTCAGCTCGAGATCGGGGACGTAGCCGGCGCTGTGCATTTTTGCATGCCATACGCGACGCTGGAGCCGATCCGCGACGTGCTGTATTCGTCGACCCAGGGCGATTCGATGGAGGTCGACCGGCGCTGGGTCAACGTGTTGACGCAGGAGATCCAGGCGGTGGAGGTCACCATGGTCGCCGAGTTGGCGCGAACCCGTACAACCGTTGAACAATTGCTGGCGATGAAACCGGGTGATTTTATTGAACTCGATCGTGCGCCACGGATTCAGGCCACGATCGACGGCGTACCGATGTTTGAATGCCAGTACGGAACCCATAACACCAAATATGCGATCCGGATCGACAAGAGTCTGAGAGGTTTCGAGCTGGACTGGATGGGAGAAAAGCATGGCAACTGAAGATCCGCAAGGGCCCGCGACATCGGCCGACGACAGTGCAGCCGGAGATGGCGCGGGGGACTGGGCCGAAGCGCTGGTAGATCCCAGCGACGCGAACCGCGCGTCACACAATAGCGCCGGCGGCGTGCTGTCGGGGGACGCGTCCAGACCCATGCACGGGCATGGTGGCGCGGACTCGCCGGTCAATGACATCAACATGGTGCTGGACATTCCGGTCCAGCTCTCGGTTGAACTCGGGCGCACCCGCGTATCCATCAAACACATTCTCCAGCTTGGGCAGGGCTCGGTCGTGGAACTCGATGCACTCGCTGGCGAACCCATGGACGTGCTGGTCAACGGCTACCTGATCGCCCAGGGCGAGGTGGTCGTGGTGAACGACAAGTTCGGTATCCGGCTGACCGACGTTGTGACGCCGTCCGAGCGTCTGCGTCGCATCAACAAGGGTTGATTGCGGTCATGACCCATACGCTGCTCACGGTCGCGGCCTTCGTGCTGTTGCTGGCCATGGTGCCGATGGGGATCAAGTGGCTGCAGGCGCGCTCGGTCCGCGTCGGACCGGCGGTTGGCGGGGCCAGCCGGGTCCTTTCTGCGGTTGCGGTCGGGCCGCAGCAACGGGTGGTGACGGTCGAGGTCGGTCCGGCCGATGCCAGGGTGTGCCTGGTGCTGGGCGTGACTACCCAATCGGTCGTATGCCTGCACACCATCCCTGCCCAGGCAGATGCGGCGCGTCCCGGCACCGCCCGGCCTGTGGTCTCACTTTCTTGAAGGATCCCCAGCGTGTCGTTGCCCATGGCCACTAACTTGCTGCGCGTTCCGGCTAGGGCCCGCAGCGTGGCGCTGATCGTCGTGGGATGTCTGATGCATGCCGGAGCGGCAGCGCAGCAGGCGGGCCAATTGCCGTTGCTGGTCGGCAGCGGCCCCGGCGGTACCAGTTTTTCGGTTCCGATCCAAACCTTGTTGTTCTTCACGGCGCTGTCTTTCCTGCCCGCGGTGTTGCTCATGATGACGGGATTCACCCGTATCGTCATCGTGCTGTCGCTGTTGCGCCAGGCGCTCGGCACCCAGTCCTCGCCGCCCAATCAGGTGATTGTCGGCTTGTCGCTGTTCCTGACCGTTTTTGTCATGGGCCCGACTCTGGACCAGGTCTACAACGAGGCCTATCTGCCCTATAGCAAGAACAGCATGCCGTTCGAGCAGGCGCTCGAAAAGGCCGAGGTACCGATGCGCCAGTTCATGGCCAAGCAAACCCGCCAGTCCGATCTGGCATTGTTCGTGCGGTTGGCCAAGCTCGAACCAGGGGCTACGGCGCAAAGCGTTCCGATCCGGGTGCTGGTGCCGGCGTTTGTCACCAGTGAGCTCAAGTCGGCATTCCAGATCGGCTTCATGATCTTCATACCGTTTCTGGTGATCGACATCGTCGTAGCCAGTGTATTGATGTCGTTGGGCATGATGATGCTGTCTCCGGTGCTGGTCGCGTTGCCGTTCAAGTTGATGCTGTTCGTGCTGGCCGACGGCTGGAATCTGCTGGTGGGTTCTCTGGCCGCCAGTTTCGCGCCGTAAATGGCAAGGGGCACCGGTTGAACGCGCAAATGGTGTTGACGATGGGGCAGGACGCGCTTTTGACCCTGTTGATGGTCGCCGCCCCGATCCTGGGCATCGTGCTGCTGGTGGGATTGGTGATCAGCCTGTTCCAGGCCATCACACAGATCAACGAGGCCACCCTGACCTTCATTCCCAAGCTGATTGCGGCCATGCTGGCGCTGGCGGTTGCAGGCCCCTGGATGCTCAGTATGCTGGTGGACTTTATTCGGCGCACGATCGAGACCATCCCTGGATCGCTGATCTGACGCTGGCCATCACCGGTGATCTCGATATCAGAAGCGCAGATCATGGGTTGGCTATCGCCCATCGTGTGGCCGTTTCTGCGGGTGCTGGCCGTTTTTACCGCTGCCCCGGTGTTCTCGTCACGCGCATTCCCGATGCGCGCCAAGGTCGGGCTGGCGTTCCTGGTGGCCTACGCGGCACAGGCCAGCATGCCCGATCAACCGCTCATCGACATCAATGGTCCCGAGGCTCTGGGTGCGGCGGTCCAGCAGGTTGGCATTGGACTGGCGATCGGATTCGCGGCACGCCTTATCTTTGGCGCGTTCGAACTCGCCGGGCAGGTCGTCGGCTTTCAGATGGGCCTGGGGTTCGCGGCATTTTTTGATCCGTCCACCAGCGCCCAATCCAGTGCAATGGGGCGTTTTTACAACAACATGGCAGTGTTGCTGTTCATCGTCATGAATGGGCATCTGATGGTGCTGATGGCCGTTATGCACAGTTTTACGGCTTTTCCGGTCGATCAGAACTTCCTGCAGGCGCTCAAGGAGTTGGGCATGTACCGGTTGGGTGCCGACCTCTTCGCCAGTGCGTTCTGGATTTCGCTGCCGGTCGTGGCGATGCTGATGTTTGCCAACCTGGCACTGGGCATCGTCTCTCGCGTGGCGCCGCAGATGAATATCTACGCTATCGGTTTCCCGATCACCCTGTCGATCGGACTGATCGGCGTGGCGGTCGCATTGCCGATGCTGGAGCAGCCTTTCGCCGCCTTGTTGCAGCGCATGATGGATCTTTTCAACCGCTGATGAAACGGCTCAAACCATATTGTTGCGGATGGCGTAGACCGTCAACTCCGCATTGTTGGACAGCTTGAGTTTTTCCAGTACCCGCGACCGGTAGACGCTGACTGTCTTGGGGCTGAGCATCAGTTCCGTGGCGATGTCCGACAGACGTTTGCCCGACGCGATCTTGAGCAGGGTCTGCATTTCGCGCTCCGACAGTGATGCGTGCAGCAACTCGTTGGACGGTGCGTGCAGATTGTCGACCAGCATCTGGGCGACGGCCGCGCTGACGTATTTCTTGCCCTGCGCAACGGTGCGCACCGCGTTGACCAATTCGCTGGGATCGCCGGCCTTGTTCACATAGCCCTGGGCGCCCGCCCGCAAACAGCGTATCGCATACTGGTCTTCCGGATACATGGAGACGATCAGTACCCGCACCTGCAGGTCAGTGTCCTTCAGGCTGCTGAGAACCTCCAGGCCGCCCCGTCCCGGCAGGCTGAGGTCGAGTACCAACACGTCGCATGGCGTGTTGCGCAAGGCATCGCGCACCTCCGAATAGCTGCCGGCCTCGCCCACCACTTCGATGTCGGCCGCGTCGGCCAGCGTGTCGCGTATGCCGCGGCGCACCACCGCATGGTCATCACAAAGTATTACGCGAATCATTCTGCAGTTTCCTTGGTGCCCGGTTCGCCAACTTCTCCCAACGGAACGGACAGGATGATCGAGGTACCCTGACCGCGGCAGGTACTCACGTCAAGCCATCCCCCAACCGATTTGGCCCGCTCCTGAAGGCCCTTGAGGCCGTACGCTTTTGGCTTGCCCTGCTCGATCGGCGAAAAACCCTGGCCGTTGTCGCTGATCTCCAGCGTCAGTACATTTCCGCTGTCGGTCAAGTCGATTGTGACCAGATCGCAGCGCGCGTGTTTGGCGATGTTGGTCAGTGCCTCCTGGGCCGTGCGATATGCGGTCAGCTGGACTGCCTTGGGCAGGTCGTGGTCGGGTTGGCTGGCGCGCAAGGTCGTGCGAATCCCGGTGCGCCGCTCAAAGCCCGTCGCGAGCCAGTCGACTGCCGCGGCAAGACCCTGGTCCAGGATGGCGGGCCGCAGGTTCATCATGATGCGCTGGCTCGCACCCAGCGCATGCTGCAGCATTTCCGTGGCCGCCGAGACATGGCTGAGCGTGACTGGATCCGACAAATGGCGTCCAATCCACGCCAGATCCAGTTTGGCCGCAGCCAGCGCGCCGCCGATGTCGTCATGGATTTCGCGCGCGATGGATGCCCGCTCCTGCTCGATCGTTGCCTGCAGGTGTTCTGCAAACTCCGCCAACCGGCGCTCGGAGACGGCCAGTTCGGCGTCTGCCCGATCCTTGGCCAGACGGGTTTGCTGTAACTCGATCGCCCGTAGGACAACTGGCGCCAGCTTACCGAGGTCGTCCTTCTGCAGGTAATCGCTCATGCCCAGCTTGATGGCTGCCACTGCGGCAGACTCACCGATCGCGCCCGACAACAGTATGAACGGGGGCGCGTGTGGCTGCGCCTTCAACGCTGCCCAGGCGTCAATGGCGGTGAACCCACGCAATCGGTAGTCGGCAACAATGGCGTCGTAGACCGTGGAGTCGGTGGATGCCTGGAAGTCCTGCAGGGTCTCGACATGGTCAATGGTGAAAGCCAGTCCCGAACGCTGGAGCGCGCGACGCACCAGCGCGTGGTCAACGGCTGAATCTTCCAGATGCAGTATCCGGATGGCGCTGTCTGTGGTCTCGTCGTGCATGCTGGGCGCTCGGGTCCTGGTTGCAAGGCGGGCGCTGAGGTGGTCAGCACTGGGGCCGGCATATCGACGGCCCCTGGGCCGCAACAGCCTAACAGCCAAACAGCAGATTCCTGATAACCTTGATAGGTGCAAATTCTAGTGCCAAGCCTTTCGTCAAAGAGGCGTGCATCGCGCCGCGTTTCGATTGACATGCGATCTTGCGCACATCCGGTATTTATTGCTGCCTTGCGCGCTGCTTTTCCATGCTGGCGCTCGGGTGTGTGCCCGTCGCGGTCGAAAAAGCTGCAGTCCTTCCTTTGCGCGCCGTCCACAGCAGCACGAGTTCTTGAAAGGGCGGGCGCCGGCGAACGGCCCGTTCATTTTTTCTGATGCAGCCGGACGCCATTTTTGTCGATGAGGCGCTCGAGAACCTCGACGCAATGGACAAGGCACTGCAGGCCATCGCCCATGGCGGCGGTGAGTCCGAGTCAGTCGACGCGGTGTTTCGTTCTGCACAGTCGATCAAGGGCGGGGCGGCCGCGTTCGGACTTGCAAACATTTCCCAATTGATGCATTTGGTCGAATCAGTGCTGGATTCATGGCGGCAGCGCCGGACGCAGCCAGATCATCTGGGCCTCGATGTAGTCCGTGACGCTGTTTTGGCGGTACGCAAGCATTTGACCGTCGGCCGGTACAAGATGAACTCGATGATCAGGCTGTATGGCGGCTTGTATTCACTCCGGGCCTGTTGACCGCCGAAGCGATCAGCCAGGTATCGGGCAGGGGTGTGGGTATGGACGTCGTCCAGCGCAAGGTCGCCGCATTGGGCGGCTCGGTCACGATCGATTCGTCCCCTGGTGTCGGTACCAGCGTGACCATCGCGCTATCTGCGGCGGCCACGCAAGCGTTGCGTCAGCACGGGTTGCACTAGGCTCATTGTTGCTGGCGCGCGGCGAGTTCATCCCAGCGTTCAAGCGCCAGCACGAGGGCCTCTTCTATTGCGACGTCGCGCGTTTGCAGCGTCGCTGCGCGAACGGTATCCCTCTGATAGAGCATGCCGTCCTGGAGCTCAGTGCGCACGCTCCTCTGTTCTTGTTCAAGCGCATCGATGGAAGATAGCAAGCCATCGAGTTCGCGTTGCTCTTTGAAGCTTAGTTTTGCCATCGGGCCATTCCTGCCGCGGGCGGGTGCCTCCAAGCCACGCGCCGCACCGTTGTCTTGATCGACGTTGGCGGGCCGTCGCTGTTCCTGTCTGTTTGGCGTTATCGCGCCTGACACTGTCGCGCGGGTTCGGGCTGACTGCAGCAGCCAGTCTCCTACTCCGCCCTCGTACTCTCTCCAAATACCTTCACCTTCAAAAGCGATAGTGCTGGTCACGATGTTGTCCAGGAAGCTGCGATCATGGCTGACGAGAAAAACG
The DNA here is from genome assembly GCA_043759735.1 of Rhodoferax sp. GTDB lineage: Bacteria > Pseudomonadota > Gammaproteobacteria > Burkholderiales > Burkholderiaceae_C > CAISIP01. The sequence continues at coordinate 4,745 of JAYUQC010000227.1, read as the reverse complement.
GTGCCGTCATAGTTGCCCAACAAGTCCTCGAGCAACTCAAGTGTGTCGATATCCAGGTCGTTCGTGGGCTCGTCCAGGACAAGCACATTGGCGGGCCGCGCGAATAGCCGGGCCAGTAACAAACGGTTGCGTTCGCCGCCCGACAATGATCGTACCGGCGAATTGGCACGGGCCGGTGAAAACAGGAAGTCTCCCAAGTAGCTTTTGACATGGCTGCGTTGGTCGCCGATCTCGATCCATTCGCTGCCCGGGCTTATGAAGTCAGCCAGCGTTGCATCTAGATCCAGGGCATCGCGCATCTGGTCAAAATAGGCCACTTGCAGGTTGCTACCTCTGCGTGCGACTCCGGATGACGGTTGCAGTGTTCCCAGTATCAGCTTGAGCAGGCTGGTCTTTCCGGCGCCATTGGGTCCGATCAGGCCGACTTTGTCGCCGCGCAATATGGTGCAACTGAAATGGTTGACGATCGACTTGTTCCCGAAGGAAAGCGATACATCTGCAAGCTCAGCGACGATTTTGCCTCCTGCGGCCCCGGTTACCAGGTCCATCCTGACGCTGCCCAGGACATCCCGTCGCGCTGTTCGTTGCGCACGCATGGTTTCCAGGCGATTGATGCGACTCCGACTTCTGGTGCGCCGCGCCTCGACGCCCTTTCGAATCCAGATTTCCTCCTGCGCCAGCATCTTGTCTGCCTTAGCGCTGGTAGTGCCTTCTTGCGCGAGTTGTTCCTGCTTTTGGGCGAGGTACGCCGCGAAATTTCCCGGGTAGGATCGCAAGGTCCCCCGGTCGAGTTCGACGATGCGTGTCGCGACACGGTCCAGGAAGCTACGATCATGGGTGATCGTGACGATGCTGCCCTTGAAATCGATCAGCAGGTTTTCCAGCCATTCGATGGAGTCCAGGTCAAGGTGGTTGGTCGGCTCGTCCAGCAGCAGGACCGCCGGCTCTGCCACTAATGCCTGAGCTAAGGCAACCCGCTTACGCGTGCCACCAGACAGAGAGTGCACACGAGCCTCTGGATCAAGGTGAAGACGCTGCAAGGTCTCGTCAACCCGTTGTTCCCAATTCCAGCCGCCCTGCAACTCGATCGCATCCTGCAGCGCGCTAAGGTCACCTACTCCGTGGCAGTAGGCGTCAACGAGCGCCCTGACCCCTGCCAATCCGACGCAAACGACCTCGTAGACCGATGACCCCCCCTCAAGTGCCGGCTCCTGCGCGACGTGGGCGAGGCGTAGACCCTGTTGCCATTGGAGCAAGCCGTCATCTGGCTTTTCGACACCGGCCAGTATCCTCAGCAGCGACGACTTGCCGGTTCCGTTGCGCCCGATCAGGCCAATCCTTTCATTGCTTTCGAGTGAGAAGCCCGTGTGATCGAGCAGTGCGACATGGCCAAAGGCCAATTGCGCGTCAATAAGAGTAATCAGTGCCATAGGTCTGCGATTATCCGATGTGCGCCAATGTCCAGACGTTGCCCGAGTCCATCAACCGGGGATGCGGCAATACGAATTGTTATGGGCCAATGATGGCTCTCAATTCAAGTTTCTTTCTTTGCGCCCGGCCGACGAGAATGGTTGTCTCCGTGCGCCAGTCACAACCGGCAAAGTGTTGTGAATGAAAGAGTCATACGTTGAAAGCCTGGCCGGCTACGGCGGCCTCGCGTCACCTTCAACGATGGCAATCTGCCACGTTTTGATCAAGCAGCGTGATGGAGCGGTGGTAATCCCCCTCGGGGAACTTGATTGGAAGCGCCCTTTGGAGGAGCCTCTGGGTTACCACACCTCGAGGCCTCGCCAGTGTCCCACTTTCTTCTTCTAGACCCAAGATTCTTTCATTTGCTTTTGCGCGTTGATCAGGAATTCGCCCGCCAGAGCCGTGCCGGCGGCTGTTCGTGTGGTGGGGTGCTGCACCGTGGCAACTATCCCCGCAAGCCTCGCGGATGTTTGCCTGAAGTTAGATCCAGCTTTAAATCTCGCTTCAGCTTTTGCTGCAGCGTGCGCCGCAAACGCACGACATCGATGTCCGTTCGTTTCCTGGGCAGACACCAGCGGCCAGTCGCGCGGCGGGGCTGCTCGATGTGCCTGTTCGCACGTTGGCGCGTTGGCGATGTTGGTGGCAGGAGCAATTTCCCCTGACCTTGCTGTGGCAAGGTGCGTGCGCGCGCTTCATGCCGCCGGTCGTTGGCGCCCAGATGCCGGCGTCGTTGCTTGCGCGTTTCGTTGGTACCGCGTCCAAATCGCCGCTGCGCATGTTGGTCGTCCTGTCGCCTGTGACGGGGTCCTTGTTTACGCTCACAAAGGGCCGCCGATCACCCTCAGAGGATGCGCATGGTCAAATTTGATCCGGCTTTGTAGTCTCCCCCTCAAGTCGAGGTGCCGTCGGTGCCGCCTTTTTGGGAGAGCCTCTTGACTGTCACGAACGATCCGTCGCAGCGCGACCAGTGGACGCGCTTGCGCTGCTCCATCATCGGCCCGCTGCTGGCCGCGCCGCCCGGGCCTGGCGAGCTGCAAGGCGCGCTGACGGCGCTGTGCGCCAAGCTTTGGCGCCATCAATTGACCGGTCTGGACGTGCGCCTTGGCGTCTCCACGCTGGAGCGCTGGTACTACGCCGCTCGGCGCGCGGCGGACCCGGTGGCGGCATTGAAGAACCGGCTGCGAGACGACATGGGGCGCTTCCCCAGCCAGACTCCGGCGATCATCGAAGAGCTCACGGCGCAGTACCGCGAACACCCCGGCTGGACGATGCAACTGCATGTGGACAACCTGCGCGTCGTGCTCGCCGCCACCCAAACCGCACTGCCGTCGTACCCCACCATGCGGCGCTACCTCCTGGCCCAGGGGATGCGCCGCCAGGCCCGCCCCCAACGGGCCTCCGAGGGGGCGCTGGCCGCGCGCGAGCGGCTCCAACATCTGGAGGTGCGCAGCTTCGAGGTCGATTACGTCAGCGCGCTGTGGCACCTCGATTTCCACCACGGCTCGCGCCGTGTCCTGACACCGCAAGGGGAGTGTGCCTAACCGTACCTGCTGGGTGTGATCGATGACCGCTCGCGCCTGGTCTGTCACCTGCAGTGGTACCTCGATGAGAGCGCGCACAGCCTCGTGCACGGCCTGTGCCAGGCCTTCATGAAGCGCGGTTTGCCGCGCTCGCTGATGACCGACAACGGGGCAGCGATGCTCTGCGATGAGACTGTCACTGGCCTGGGCGTCGTGCACCAGACCACGTTGCCTTACTCACCGTACCAGAACGCCAAGCAGGAATTCTTTTGGGGCCGTGTGGAAGGCCGTCTGATGGCCATGCTCGAAGGCCACAAGGCTTTGACGCGGGAGATGCTCAACCAGGCCACCCAGGCATGGGTGGAGCAGGAGTACCACTGTACCCACCATTCGGAGATCGGCACCACGCCGCTCGAGCGCTATCTCGCCGGCCCCAATGTCAGGCGCCAGTGCCCGGGCACGGCCGCCTTGGCACAGGCGTTTCGCATCGAGGTGACGCGCCGCCAACTCCGCTCAGACGGAACGCTCAGTCTGACCGGGCAGCGCTTCGAGTTACCCGCCCAGTACCGCCAGGTGGCCAATGTGCAGTTGCGCTACGCGCGCTGGGACTTGAGCCGGGTCGACTTGGTCGATGCGCGCACTGGTGCGGTTCTGTGCGCCGTGCATCCGCTGGACAAGTCGGCCAACGCCGCGCCCTGAGCCGCCCGGCCAGATCCAGCGCAGCCCCAACGCCGGAGGGCATCGGGCCACTGCTGCGCCAGTTGCTGGCCGACTACGCCGCCACCGGCCTATCTCTCTGACCCATCGGCGTCACTTGCGCCATCACCCCCGAGCCAGCTGTGTGCCTTCCCATCTCCCACCCCTGAACAGGACATCAACCCATGAACCACAAACTGCTCGCCCTGTACGGGCTCAAATGGAACCCCTTCTCCCAGGAGTTGCCCACCGAAGCCATCTACGTGCCCGCGCGCGTGGAGAACTTCGAGCAACTGGGTACGCCAGGCTCTCAAAATGGCGGCCATGAGCCTCAAGCACAGCGACTCTGCACCGGGTGCATTTTACCGTCGTCTGTACGCACGTATGGACAAGCCCAGCGCCAACACGGCAGTGGCACACAAGCTCGCACGCTGGGAGTACTTTTTGATGACTCGCGGCGAAGATTTCGTCGATTGAGGTCAAAAGCGCTACGAAGAGGGGAGCAGCAGCTTCAACTCAGCATGGCAGCATTCAAACGCCGAGACAAAGACCTGGGCTTTGTCGCCACTCCACTGGCCGCTGCAGCATGAAAACCGAGATTAGGTAGTTCGTTTCTTAGTCCGAACTTTTCCCCTCTGACCGGGCCGTAATCCAGCATCCATGCGGGTTGCGGCCTAATTTTTGATTATGTATGTAGCCATGTGAACTACTAAATTGTTGTTGATTTGAATATGTAATGTTTGTATAAACGCGGTCATGTACATCGAATCCGTCCCCAACCGCGACTCTCCCCCCGCAGTCCTCCTGCGCGAGTCCTACCGCGAGAAGGGCAAGGTGCGCAAAGGCACGCTGGTCAACCTGTCGTGCCTGTCCGCCGAGGTGATCGAAGGCCTGAAGGTGTTGCTGCGCGGTGGCGTGGCCGTGCCCAGCGCCGAGGAGGTCTTTGTCATCGAGCGCAGCTTGCCCCACGGTCACGTGGCTGCGGTGCTGGGCAGCGCGCGCGGTTGTGGCGCCTCTGTGTGGTTCGGCTCGGCCCCCCAGGACTTGCAGCCGCTGCTG
>JAYUQC010000226.1:0-7585 GCA_043759735.1 Rhodoferax sp. | reverse complement strand
AACAACACCGGCTGCGAACTGGCCTACACCGTGCATGCCCAGGTCGGCGGCAAGCTGGCACAGCTTGGCCAGCGCCTGGTGGACGGGGCAGCCAAGAGCATGGCGGAGGACTTCTTCAAGCGTTTTGACGACGAGATGCAGCGCCGCTACCCGCCCGCCGTGGCGCCGCCAGCGGCACCGGTGCCGGAGGCAGTATCCGGACGCGGCATACCGGTATGGGTCTGGATCGCTGGCGCCGGTACGCTGATCGCCGTATGGTGGATGCTGCGTTAGCGGAGGCAAGATGGAAAATCTCGACGTCATGGTCCTGCGCGCATTGCGCGACTGGCGCTTGGCGGGCAAACAGGCCCTGCTGGCCACGGTGGTCCGGACCTGGGGTTCATCACCACGCCCGGTCGGCTCGATCATGGCGTTGTGCGAGGACGGCGCCGTCGTCGGTTCGGTATCGGGTGGCTGCATCGAAGACGACCTGATCTACCGCCATACCCAAGCCCATGCCCGGCAGGCAAGCCTGGGTGCGCAGCCGCGTTTTCCGTCCGGAGCGCCGGCTTTCGTCAAATACGGCGTCAGCGCTGACGAAGCACACCGCTTCGGGCTGCCCTGCGGCGGTACGCTGGAGTTGCTGCTGGAGTACGACCCTCCGCTCGATTCGCTGCAGTCGCTGGTGCAGGCGCTCGAAGCCGGACGCCTGATGCAGCGCTCGGTCCAACTGGCCGACGGGCGGGTCGACCTGCACGCGGCGTCAAAGCCGCAGGCATTGCAGGTGACGGCCACCGAACTGACCAACGTGTTCGGGCCGGAGTACCGCATGTTGCTGATCGGAGCCGGCCAGCTGGCCGAGTACCTGGCCACGATGGCACTGTTCAACGGGTTCGCAGTCACGGTGTGCGATCCGCGCGAAGCGTACCGTGGCTCCTGGTCGCTGGCCGGAGTCACGGTCGTCAGCGACATGCCCGACGACGTCGTGCTGGCCTTCAAGCCGGACCGGCGCAGTTGCGTGGTGGCGCTCACCCACGACCCCAAGCTCGACGACCTGGCCCTGCTGGAGGCCCTCGGCACCGACGCCTTTTATGTCGGCGCGATCGGCTCGCGGCGCAACAACGAGACGCGCCGCCAACGCATGATCGAACATTTCGAGCAGACTGACGATTCGCTGGCCCGACTGCGCGGCCCGATCGGCATCTACATCGGCAGCAAGACACCGCCCGAGATCGCCGTCAGCGTCATGGCCGAAATCCTGGCGGTCAAGAACGGCGTCACGCTGCCGCGCGAGATGGAAGTAGCCCAGGCCAAGGATGGGCCGGCCGTGTCAGCCAACCAGGCCGGCGATCGGGTGTGCGGCGTCGACTTGAACTGACATTTGACATCGAACTGCTGGCGATTGAAAAATAGTCACTACCCGCAAACAACCCTAGCGCTAGAAAAGGCAGACAACCGCATGGACACCACCCATTCCCGCTTCGGCAGCGGCCGATCCGTACGTCGCATCGAGGACGACAAGCTGCTCCGGGGCCTGGGCCAGTACACCGACGACATCACCGGGGACAGCACCTACGCAGACCATGCAAGAGCGTGTTTTGTTCGCTCTCCCTATCCGCACGCGCGTATCGTGTCGGTCGACCTGTCCGCGGCGCTGGCCATGCCCGGCGTGGTGGCAGCCTACTGCGGCGCGGACCTGGTCGCCGCCGGAGTCAAGCCCATCCCCGGGTCATCCGGTTTCCCACGTACCGGTGGCGCGCCCGGTGCCACGCCGGCGCGCCACATCCTGGCGCTCGAGCGGGCGCGCTTCGTCGGCGAGGCCGTGGCCGTGGTGCTGGCCAGCACGATGCAGCAGGCCCGCGATGCCGCGGAAGCGGTCGTTGTCGACTACGAGGAACTGCCGATGGTTGTGACATTGGCGGGCGCGCTCGCCGCCGGCGCGCCGGTGGTTTGCGATGACGCGCCCGACAACATCGCAGCCGAGATGCGCCACGGCAATGCGACCGCCACGGCCAGCGCTTTTGCCGGCGCGGCCCATGTCGTGCGGCTCGATCTGACCAACCAGCGCCTGGCGGCGCTGACACTGGAGCCGCGCTCGGTGCTGGCCCTGGTGGACCCGCAGGACGGTCGGCTGGTCGTGCGCATGAGTTCCCAGATGCCTTCGGGCGTGCGCAATTCGCTGGGCAAGGACATACTGGGCATCGGGCCCGAACAGGTTCGGGTGACGGTGGGAGACGTTGGCGGCGGCTTCGGCATGAAGGGCGGCATCCACCCCGAGGATGCGGTCACCGCCTGGTGCGCCTGGACGCTCAAGCGGCCGGTCAAATGGATCGCGGACCGCAGTGAAGAATTCCTCAGCAGCGCGACCGGGCGCGATACCGAAAGCCACGCGGAACTGGCACTCGACGCCACTGGCCGCATCCTGGCGCTGCGCGTGCATGCGCATGCCAATGTGGGTGCCTATGCCACCGGCACCGGCGTGGCGATACCGCTGCTGATCGGCCCCTGGGTACAGACCGGCGTCTACGACATCCAGACCATCGACTTCCATTTCAAGGCGGTGCTGACCAACACCGCACCGGTCGGCGCCTACCGCGGCGCGGGCCGCCCGGAGGCGATCTACATCATCGAACGCCTGCTGGACGAGGCCGCACGGCAACTGGGCATGGACCGTATTGCGCTGCGCCGGCGCAATGTCATCGGTCCCGGGCAGATGCCGTACAAGAACGCCATGGCGCAGGTCTACGACGACGGCAAGTTCGAGCATGTCATGGACCAGGCCCTGGCGCTGGCCGGCTGGGACGGTTTCGCCGGGCGTGAGGCGGCGTCCCGCGCCAGCGGAAAATGGCGCGGTCTGGGCATTGCGACCTTCCTGGAGTGGACCGGTGGCAATGTGTTCGAGGAACGGGTGACGGTGACCGTGCTGGCCGAAGGCGTGATCGAGGTGTTTGCCGCGGTCAATGGCATGGGCCAGGGCATCGCAACCTCGCTGGCGCAGCTCGCCGTGGACGTGTTCGACGTGCCGCTGGAGCACATCCGTGTGGTGCTGGGCGATACCGACCGGGGCAACGGGTTCGGCAGCGCCGGGTCGCGTTCCATCTTCGCGGGCGGCTCGGCGGTGCGGGTGGGGGCCGAGCGCACCGTCGACCATGCACGCCGGATCGCCGCCGGCCGGCTCGAAGCCGACGTGCAGGACATCGAATACAGGACCGGCCGCTTCCAGATCAAAGGCACGGACCTGGGCATCGGCCTGTTCGAACTCGCCGGCACCCAGGACGGGCAACGCATCCACCTGGAATCGACCAGTTCGGTCAGCGGGCCGTCCTGGCCCAACGCCTGTCATATCTGCGAGATCGAGCTGACGCCGCAGACCGGCGAAGTCCGGGTCGACACCTACACGTCGGTGAATGATGTCGGGCGGGTGGTCAACCCGATGATCGTCGTCGGTCAACTCGACGGCGGCGCCATCCAGGGCATCGGCCAGGCACTGATCGAGGCGGTGGTCTATGACCCTGAATCGGGCCAACTGCTGACCGGCAGCCTGATGGACTACGCGGCCCCGCGCGCCGACATCACGCCGGTGTTTCGCAATGAGATGGACCAGTCCACGCCGTGCAAGAACAACCCGCTGGGGGTCAAGGGCGTCGGCGAGCTGGGCACCATCGGCGCGACACCTTGCGTCGTCAACGCGGTCGCTGACGCATTGGCGCGCAACGGCCATGGCGCGCTGACGGCGCAACTGCAGATGCCGTTGACAAGCGCACGGTTGTGGGAGTTGCTGCAACCGGCGCGTTGAGCAACCGCGCCGGGCGGCGCGGACCGGCCGTGCTGCAGCCCTGTGGTGCACTGGCCGACATGGCCAAGTACCGTGCGGCCAAGGCCAACTGGCAGGCCGCCAATGGCTGCCTGCCGTTCTCGGTCGGCTTCGTACAATGGCCAAGATCATTTTATTACCGGAACCCCCATGAAGAAGGCTGGCAAGACACGTCTTGAACGATTCATCGCACGCGTGGTCGGGCAGCGCAATTGCATCGATGCTGCGGCAGGCGCCACCGCGCAATTGCCGGGTGTGGTGTGGGAAGTGGGGCTGGGCAATGGGCGCACCTATGACCACCTGCGTGATCGCTTCGAAGGGCGCGACATCATCGTATTCGATCGCCAGGTCGCGCCGCACCCGGATTGCATTCCGCCGGCCAACATGGTTCGGCTGGGAGATTTCCGTGCAACGGTTCCGGCGGAGGCGGCGCGCAGCGCGGGCACGGTCGCGATGGTGCATGCCGATGTGGGCAATGGTGACATCGATGCAAGCCGTGCGCTCGGGCGCTGGCTGACACCGTTGTTCGTCCAGGCCTTGGCCGATGGCGGCTACCTGATCGGCGATCAACCCATGATCGACGCGGCGCTGGACCCGATCGCATTGGCCGACGTGGGCGCCGTCGATCTGCCGGCGGACGCCTATTTTGTCTACCGCAAGCGCGGCGCAAGCCGTCCAAGCAGCCAAGGCGGCTGAAGCAGGCGTTTCGGCAGGTGTCTGGCTTGCTAAAAGGAAATCTCCGGTGTCTCCGGTGTCAGGTCTTGCAATGCGACACCAACTCATAGGGCGCGGTATCAGGCCTTGCGTCGAGCCTGAGCCTTTTTGTTTTTGTCTTCTGGCGGCACGAACCCGATAGGCCGCTTGGCCGGCTCGGGCGGCGTCATGAGTTCGCGCAGCGCATTGAACACCTGCTTGAGTTGAATGCGCGTGTTGCGGCTGAAGGTATCGTGCTGCATGGCCAGCGCCTCCGTCTTCTGTTCGAGTTCGTCGAGCCGCTTGGCCAGGTCGCCATGCGTGGCGGCGAGTTCGCGCAAGCGCACGAAGGCGCGCACCACGTATATCGATATCTCGATGGCACGCGGGCTGCTCAGGATGGTGGCGGCCATCAATGCGCCGTGCTCGGTGAATACACAAGGCGCATAACGCCGCCCGCCACGCCCGGTGTTTGAGGTCGCAAATTGCGACCTCAAAGCGGCGAACTCCTCGTCGGTGAGCGTGAACATGAAGTCGGCCGGAAACTTGGCCAGGTTGCGCTTGACGGCCTCGTTGAAACGTTTGGTGGGCACGTCGTACAGCTCAGCGAGATTGGCGTCGACGATCACACGCTGGCCGCGCAGTGTCACGATGCGTAGCGTAATGGCCTCCAGCGGAAGCAGTTGGACGGCATCACTCATGATTGTGCTCAGTGAAACGCCAAGACCGTTTTTGCATTCATGACGTCCATCTTGTCGAGGTTCATCCTCATTGTTGGTGGGCGACGGGGCGCGGTAGCACAATGCACAGTCGTATGCGTCTGAACATTGATCCTGGTTGTCGTTTGCGCAAGCCGTTGCGGTCGCCGCTCGTCTTTTTGCATATGGCCATTATTTTGGTCTGCGGAACGCCGGCATTGGCAGCCGTTGTTGGCAATGTATTCGGTGGCGACCTGCCGACAGCCACCGCGCTGGAATACGACGGCGGCACATCCCCCACGCCAGCCACCAAAGGCGAACTCACCAAGCTGACCGACGAATCCGGTGTTACCAGCTACGGCTACGACAGCCTGGGGCGTCTGACCACCAAGACGGTGGTGACCAACGGCAAGACATTTCTCACCACCACCACCTGGGGCAATAGTGGCAGCGCCATGGACAAGGTCACCGCCATCACCTACCCCAGTGGTTCCCGAGCCAACTACAGCTACGACGCCCAGGGCTACCTGAGCGCCATCACGGTGAACCCGGTCAACACCAACGGTGTGGGCGTCAATACCGGCACCACCTTGGGCCTGCTGTCTGCGGTTGCCTACAACGCCGACAACAACCTCAAAGGCTGGACCTGGAGCGACACCAGCACCCAGGTCTACAGCTACAACAGCTACGGCGTCCTCACCGGCTACAACCTGGGCTTCATCACCGGCACCACTACCGCCGCCGGTGCCGCCCGCACCCTGACCCGGGATGCGGCTGCCCGCATCACCGGCTACACCCACACCAACAACGGCACCAGTGTGCCCGCGCTCAACCAGACCTTCACCTACGACAACCTGAACCGGCTCTTGAGCGCCAACCTGAGCGGCAGCACCACCCAGTACACATTCGACGCCAGCGGCAACCGCAAGACCAAGGTGGTGGGTGCCACCACCTACACCAACACCATCTCGGCAACGAGCAACCGGGTCACCCAGAGCCAGGACGGGTCTCCGGTGTCAGGTCTTGCAATGACACATACCGCGCGGTGTGCAGCGCCGGGGCGCATCCTGCCTGCCCCGCTACCGCGCCATGGGCCGTAGCTCTCACTCGGTGCCGATACCCAGCAAGGCCTGGGCCGGTGTGATGATCGCGATGCCTTCGAAGGCTTGAAGCACGAGCAGATCGTCATCGCCCGAAACGATCCAATCGACCTTTGCGGCCAGTGCCAGGGCGAGCACTGCATCGTCATCGGGATCGCGGCAAACCGGCCGCGTCAAGGGCGGCGGATCGATCACCTCGGCAAGCTGGCGCACTTGCGCCAGCGCCCGTTCGCGCGATGTGTTGGCGCGCGTGAGGATCGCATCGAACTTCGCGCGGCCGATCACGTCGGCCAACTCCGCAAGCAGTGCCGGGCTGGTGATCAATGCGATGGAGCCATTGCGCACCTGCTCCAGCAGCGCATGAGGCGGCCCATGCCACAACAAGGCGGACACCAGCACATTGGTGTCGAAGACCGCTTGCACAGTGTTCAGCCGTTCTTCCTGCGCTCGGAGCGCGCCGCCTTCACCTCGGCATTGATCTCCTGCATCGACAAGGGCGCGATCCCCGCCGCGGCCACCCGGTCGGCGATCGACAGCAAGGAATTCGCCGCTTCGCGCCGGCGCAGCGCCTGCGTCAGCAGCCGGTCCAGTGCCTGCGGTGTCAGCAAGCCGGCCGCACGTGCCGCCAGAGCGGTGCTGTCGGGCAATTCAATCTGAAGCGTAGTCATGCCTGGGCCTCCTGGGCGGTTGCACGCCGGGTGCGCGGGTTCGTGCGCGATTTCATTTGCTGCTTCAACTTCTCCGCTTCGATAAACGAATCGAGCAGTTGCGTGATCTGGCGCTTGGCTTTGGGGTCTAACTTGTCGATTTCCAGCAAACGGCGCTCCAGTCGGTTGGTGGCGATGCGCTTAGGGCTGCGCAGCTCATTCAAGCCCAACAGCACATCCACGCTCACCCCCAGCACCTGCACCATTTGCGGCAGCAAATGGGCCGGCGGCTGCGCGTCCGGTGCTTCGTAGTAGGCCACCATGCGCTGGGTGACACCCACCTCGGTGGCGAACTCGACCTGGGTGTATCCGGCGGTCTTGCGCAACTGCGCCAAGCGCTCACCAAAGCTTTGCATCGCGGCGGTCTTTCGATTACTCATCGGCGGGCTCCATCAACAACATGCGCCCATGCTAGAGCCGATTCAGTGATCGGCTTGTTTAATTATACGATTATCGTATATTGTCGCGTCAGTCAAAAGCGGGTCTCCGGGGTCAGGTCTCAATACTGTTCGCTTAGGTCGATCTTCAGGGTTTACCCGAACCAGCGTCGATGTCGAGTCTCAGAGGAGGCGGACCCCAGAAAACCTCGCCGAA
>JAYUQC010000225.1:0-56699 GCA_043759735.1 Rhodoferax sp. | reverse complement strand
TAGTCGGCCACCGAGACCACGTGGACGGGGATGTGCCGCGTCAGCGGGTTGCGCTTGAGCTGATCGAGCACGCCCATGCCGGAGTGATCGGGAAGGTTCATGTCGAGCAGCACCGCGCTCGGCAGGTGGGCAAGCGCCGCGGCCAGGCCGTCGTCGGCCCGGTGGGCCACCAGGCACTGAAAGCCCGATTCACGCACCAGGTCGCGCAAGATGGTGGCAAAGGCGATGTCGTCCTCGATCACCAGCACCCGCCGCAGGCTCGGCAGCAGCCTGCCTCGGTCGTCATCGACGGCATCCGGCACCGCCTGTTTGCCGGCAGTGTCAACCACGCCGCTGCCGGTGGCGGTGGCGAGACTGCGCACGCGCCGAACCGCTGCAACAACCGCCGGCAAAGAGGTCGCGGCGGCGGCTGCCGGCTCGTCCGGTCGTTGGTAGGCACGAGGCAAGCTCAGCGTGAACGTGCTGCCGGCACCCGGCATGCTTTGCACTTCGAGGGTGCCGCCGAGCAACCCGGCCAGCTGGCGCGAGATCGACAAGCCCAGGCCGGTGCCGCCGTACCTTCGGTGCGTGCTGCCGTCGGCCTGGCGGAAGGGCTCGAAGATCAGTGCCTGCTGGTCGTTGGCGATGCCGATGCCCGTGTCTTGAACCGCGAACGACACCGTGTCGGGGGAGGTTGAAAGAATGTGCAGCGAAACGTCGCCGCTTTCGGTGAACTTCAGCGCATTCGACAGCAGGTTCTTCAGGATCTGCTCCAGCCGCCGAACGTCGGTTTCGATTGTCTCCGGCGTGCCGGGCTCGATGGCCGCACTGAAACGCAGCCCCTTGCCCTGCGCCATCGGCGCGAAGGTCTTCTTCAAGGCTTCCAACGTGCGCGCGAGCGCCACCGGCTCGGCAAGCAGTTCGGTCTTGCCGGCTTCGATCTTCGACAGGTCCAGGATGTCATTGACCAACAGGAGCAGGTCGTTGCCCGCCGAGTGGATGGTCTGTGCGAACTTGACCTGCTCGGCGCTGAGGTTGCCGCCCGCGTTGTCGGCCAGCAGCTTGGACAGGATCAACGAGGAGTTGAGCGGGGTGCGTAGTTCGTGGCTCATGTTCGCCAGGAACTCGCTCTTGTACAGGTTGGCGTGCTCGACCTCCGTTGCCTTGTGGGTCAGCACCGTGTGCGCCAGCGTCAGCGCGTCCTGCTGCTTTTGCAGCACCTCGGCCTGCTGCTCGAGTGCCGTGTTGATGTCCTGAAGTTTGAGCTGCTCGGCCTGCAGGTGGCTGCGTGTCTCACGCAGCGCGCGGCCCTGTTCCTCGAGCTCTTCGTTGCTGACGCGCAATTCTTCCTGCTGGGCCTGCAGCGCTTCGCCTTGCTTCTGCGTCACCGAAAGCAGCTCTTCCAGCCGCGTGCGGTCTTTGGCCGTGCGCAGCGCGATCGCCAGCGACTGGGAGGCCCGCGCAAGCAGCTCCAGCTCAGTGCCGCCCACCGGGTGCAGGAAGCCGAGTTCGATCACCGCCTGCACGACACCATCGACACTGGCCGGCACGATGACCAGCTCCTTCGGGTTGCTGGTGCCTGTGGCCGACGTGATGGGCATGTGACCGGGTGGCACGTCGCGGACATGGCAGGTGCGGTTGTCGGCCGCCGCCTGGCCGACCAGCCCTTCGCCGGGCTGCAGCACGTCGGCGCCGGACACCAGCGCATGCGCTGCAAACCTGCGCAGGTGGCCGGCTTCGGCCGCATAGGCCGCACCGACGGGCGCCTGCAGCCAGGTGGTCAGCATGGCCAAGGCCTTGCCACCGAGCACGTCCAATCGCTCGTCGCCTTGCAACTGTTCACTCAGCGCCGTCTGGCCTGCGCTCAGCCACTGTTGTGTCTGCCGGGCGCGGTGGGCCCGCGCTGCCAATACCCCCGCCGCGAAGATGAACACCAACAGCACGGACGCGCCGAGCGTGAGTGCCACGTACGAACCGGCTGCCACGTCGGCAACCAGCGCCTGCCGGGAGACCGCTTCGGCGCGCTCTTCCCGGACGGCTCGCGACACGAGGACGCGTAGCGTGTCCGACGCCGCCTTGGTGCTGTCGGAGCGGACCCGTGCGTTCGCACTTTCGAGGTTGCCGGTGCGCCTGAGGTCGATGGTTTGGCCCAGGTCTGTCAACTTTTCGGCGCTGAGGCGCTCGAGCGTTGGCAGACGAGCCGCAAATTGCGGACTGTGCACGCTGGTCCTGCGCAGCGTGGCCAGGTGGGCTGCCAGGTCCCGCGGAGCGCTGACGAAAGGTTCCAGGTAAGTCTCGGCGCCGGTGAGCAGATAACCGCGCTGGCCAGTTTCGGCGTCCGTCAGCGCCGACATCACGCCATGCAGGGCCTCGACGGTTTCCAGCGAGATCGTGGCGCGATCGGCCGCATTGGAGCGGACATCGAGCGTGCGGTAGGTGAGCATTGCGATCACGATCACCGCGGCCATCACGGCCGCGAATGCCGCCAGCGTGGCGGGCGGCAAGGCCGGTCCAGGTCGAACGGTTCGGTTGAAGTCGGTGGAAGAGTGCTGGTGTGCCATGCCTGTGTCTCGTCAGATCCCAACGAAGGTCACTGCATCGTCCGGCACCGCCACCGGCACCCGGCAAGACAGCACATGTTGTGCGGGAGAACCGACGAGCACGCTGGCTCGATGCGATCACTCCTCGCGCTTGCTGCACCACGAGACCAAGGTGTGGCACGGGGAGCGTTGTGATTGTCCCCCCACGGTGCGGTTGCCGAGGTGATCGTCCGTAGGGGTTTACCCCTTATTGCCGCTGGTCGGGCCCACAGCGGCGACCTGCGGGTGATGCGGCGTGATGCCAGTGGCCCGGGCGGCCGACTACACTGCACGGCAGTCAACCTGCACCGTCGGCGCTCCAGTGCGTTGGTGTCGTCACCTCAGGAGCGCGCAAACCCATGCGTCCATTCAGTGTTCTCTATGTCGAAGACAACGCCGACCTTCGAGAATCGATCAGTTCGCTGATGTACGCCGAAGGGCGTGAAGTCCTGGCGCTGGCCAACGCCGAGGAGGCGCTGGCCGCGATGCGCAGCCAGCGATTCGATCTTCTCGTCACCGATGTGAGCTTACCCGGGATGTCGGGCACGGATCTGGCACGGCGCTGGCTTGAGCCGGAGGCGAACCGATGGGTATTGCTGTGCTCCGGATACGACTTTCCCCAGGGCCTGGCAGCGATGGGGCCGAACGTGCGGTCATTGCCCAAGGCCTTCGAACCGGAAAAGCTGGAAGCGTTGTTGGCCGAAATCGAAGCATCGATCAGAATCAGCGAAGGCTGACGCCGGTTGCAGGCAGCACGATAGCGGTCCGCGAATCTGGGTCCCCACGCGGCCTCGGCCAAATCCTGACGCTACAACCCGCGCCATCCCGAGCGCAGCGTGCTGTATCGCATCGTGCCCGGGCGCTTGCAGACCGGGCTTGCGCTGTCCAGCGCCAGCCCGGTCGATGGCCAGGGCGACCACCACACACAAGCGGCCACGGTGTAGCAGGCATTTCTCAAATACCTGAAGCGCGGCAGGCTTGCAAGGGCGCGCGAGGCCCTTGTGTTCGTTCGCGCACAGACGGCGGGCACCTGGGCATCTATCGTGCATTTGCGCTGGGGCTCAACCGCCTCCAGCCAACACACCGGGCCTCGAAGCCACCCGTGCCTTGTCGGACGGACGCGCAGAGGTTCGGCCTATGCCTGCCTCGAATGGATGAAACTACCATGAAAACCAACTACGTCGCTCGCGACAACTTCGGCATGTACGCCAACAGTGCTTCAGGGCCAGGCCCTGCGCTGATGGGCGCCGACACGCTGCTGGGCAACGACGTCTACAACAAGGACGGTGAGGATCTGGGTGACATCAAGGAATTCATGATCGACATGGCCTCCGGCAAGCTCGCGTATGCGGTCCTGTCGTTCGGCGGCTTGCTGGGCATGGGGGACAAGCTCTTCGCAGTGCCCTGGGCGGCACTGACATTGGACACGGCGAACAAGCGCTTCACGCTCAATGTCATGAAGGATGCGCTGAAAGACGCGCCGGGTTTCGACAAGGATCGTTGGCCCTCGATGTCGGACAGGACATGGGCCAGCGGTGTGCACAAGTTCTACGGTACGACCTATTCGGGCGAGTAGGCCATTTCGGCACAGCATCTGCACGCAGACCTTTACATCAACTCAAGGTGAAATCATGAACAAGGATCAAGTCAAGGGCACGCTCAAGGACGCCGCTGGCAAGGTGCAGGAAACCGCCGGCAAGGTGATCGGCAGCACCGAACAGCAACGCAAGGGCATCCAGAGTCAGGTGAATGGCAAGGTGCAGAAGGCCGTCGGCGATATCAAGGCCGTTGTCAAGGACACCCGCAAGAGGTAGGCATTGGCGCAACGGGTCGGCCTCAAGGCGCTCGCCGTAGCGTGAGAACCGCGTTCGTCCCTTCAAACGCAAATGCGTTCGACAACATCACCCTCTCGCACGCTGCACGTGCTGGACACGGCACTCGACCAGAGCCTGGAAGTCAAGGCCGAGGTGGAGGCGGTTGCCGACGATCTTGGAACAGCGAACGATCTGGCAGAGGCCCGAATTGCGGACGGGGCGACCACGCTCCCAGCAGCCGAGGTGCTGCGCAGCGGCCTGGCCGCCGAACAGAAGATGGTCGATTGCGCCGCCGATTTGCAGCAGATCGCCGATAACCTGGCGCACGGCGTGGACGAGGTCAGGGCGGTGGAGTATGCGTTGGCCCGCTCGCGCGAGGCGCTGGCGGCGTCGGAGGCTGCGCTGGCAAAATCCCGCGACGCCGAGCGTATGGCCAGCCAGATCGCCATGCACGATCAGAAGACAGGCCTCCCCAACCGCACGTTGTTCGATGATCGTCTGGTGCAGGCGATTGCCGGCGCCGAGCGCCATGGCTGGACGCTCGCCGTGTTGTTTCTGGATCTCGATCGCTTCAAGCTCGTCAACGACATCCATGGCCACGCCACCGGCGACTCGGTGCTGACGGTTGTGGCACAACGCCTGATGCGCCATGCACGCGACGAGGACACCGTCTGCCGCAACGGTGGCGATGAGTTTCTGTACCTGTTGATCAATCCGACCGATCGCAAGAACATTGCGCGCATCGCGAGTCTGGTTCGCGAGGCGATCGAGTCCCCCATGAATGTGGGTGCGATGCAATTTGCCATCACGCCGAGCATTGGCATCGCACTGTACCCCGACCACGGCACTGACGGGCAGACGCTGGTCGCCTGCGCCGACGCCGCGATGTACCGCGCCAAGCAGCTTGGCAGCCATTGCGAGTTCTTCGAACCGTCGCTGGCATTGAACGTGGCTTCACAGGGGAAAACGGACTCCATCGCATGAACACCTGCAACGCAGTCATCGCGCTGCCCGGCCGCAGGGGCATGAGCGCCGCCGGGCCGTTCCAAAGGGCGAATTGCGCAATGCGCAGCATGGAGCCTGATGAGCGCCGCCGGGCCGTTCCCAAGGGCGAATTGCGCAATGCGCAGCATGGATGCCTGATGAACGCGGCGCGCCCGTTGCGCGTGTAGCCGCCCTCGTGCGCGTCGCCGGGCTGGCAGCAGGGCCGGCGGACGCCTTACCCGCATTTGCACTGCGCTGTCGCCTGTCAGGCTGAGTTGCCGGCGCGCCCGCCGCCGTGATGGGCGCGCGATGTGACGATCAGGCCTAGGGCGCCCAGCAGCACCAGCAGCGCGCTTGCGGGCTCGGGCACCGAGTAGGTAGTGCCGGAAAAAGATGACCCGTCGATCCGGCCGTCGCTGCGATACAGGTTGCGGGCTTCGTCGGCGTACAGCTTGCCGTCGTCGCTGATCAGCGTGGCGACGTTTTCCGGCACCAGCAGGTCGCCCGCCGGCGCGGCGGGAAACGCGAGCGGAGCCTGCAGGCCGTTGCTGAGCAGGTTGATCGCCGTCGTGCTGACCGTCATGCTGGCGCGCTTGCCCAGGCTGGCGACTGCGAACAGTTCGGACGGCCGGAACTTGCAGTTCACGGTGTCGATTGACTGCGTGCCTGGCACGAAGCCCAGGCCGGGTACGGATCCGGCCGTCTTGCCCAGGCTGGCGATCGAGCCCAGGCTTACCGGTTCGCTCGGGAGGACGTTGCGCACGGTTCCGTCGCCGATCTCGACGCCTTCGTAAAAGCACCGGATCTTCTCGCGCCCGCGCACCCGCCCCCGCCACGAGTTGGCGCCGATCTTGGTCAGCTGTTCGAAGTCCATGTCCACGTAATCCTCGCGGCCGCTGTCAAAGAACCAGGTCGACTGCCCGGTCATCAGCAGGGGCTGCGCGTTCGGCCCGGAGCCCAGGCTACCGGTGCCCGTGGTGGCGAGGGTGATGTCCCCGCCCAGGCTGCCCGACAGCAAGCCGCTGTAGCGCATCGACAGCGCCATGCCGCCGAACTGGCCACTACCCGAGTAGCTCCAGCCGCTGTCCCCGAAAAAGCCGGCCCAGGCGATGCCGCCCGGCCCGGTCAGCGCCGTGCCGTCGGAGATGCCGTCGGGGTTCAGCAGCGCGTATTCGCGCAGCGTCGTGAACACCGCCGTTGTGGACTCGAGCATCGTGTGCAAGGCCATTTCCTGCAACACCGGCAGGGCCTGCGCAGCACCCAGCTGCAGCAGGGCGGGGCATACGATGAAAACGCGGATGTGTCTGGCGATCATGACGAATCCTCCAGGTTCGTGCGCACCACGCGGTGTGGTCGCCCGATTCAATGCCCGAACCGGCAATTTCCGGTTCGGGCACTGGTACGCGCGGCATGCATATACCGTGCCGCTTGCGCGGCATATTGATTTCGTTGAGGAATGGGCGGTGGCGATGAACGGCCTGTAAGGAATGCCGTCACACGGGCCGGCGTTTCGCAGGTATTGCATCGGAGAAGCGAGGCAGAACCGGGTGCACCGTTCGAGACCACGCCAGAGCGGCAAGTGCAGGCAGACTTCACCACCATCCGGCGCTACCGCAGGGCCTGCCATCTGGTCGGTCGGCGGCGATGGACTTTGCAGGCGACGCAGCGGCCAATGCCCGCGCGCTCTAAGATTGGCGATCCCGCCCGCATCCGGGCGACGCCGTCTTTACTTTCCCATCAAGGAGCCACACCACCATGACCACCACGATCGCCATCCTCGGCACCGGCCTGCTCGGCGCCGCATTCGCAGAAGCCGCCGCCAAACGCGGCGATTCCGTCACCGCCTGGAACCGCTCCGCCGACAAGGCCGGCGCGCTCAAGGCGTTCGGCATTGCGGCCGCTGGCAGTCCGGCCGAGGCGGTGCGTGGCGCCAAGCGTGTGCACATCATCGTCAAGGACGACGCGGTGGTGGAGGACGTGCTGGCACAAGCCCGGGCGGGATTGGCGCCCGATGCCGTCATCATCGACCACACCACCACCTTGCCGGCGCTCACCGGTGCGCGGCTGGAACGGCTCAACGCCGAGGGCATTCATTATCTGCACTGCCCGGTCTTCATGGGCCCGCCGGCGGCGCGCAATGCGCAGGGTTCGATGCTGGTGTCCGGCCCGAAAGCGGTGTTCGATTCCGTCAAAGATGACCTGGCCCGCATGACCGGCCGGCTGGAGTACCTGGGCGAGCGCGGTGACCTTGCCGCCGCCAACAAATTATTTGGCAATGCGCTCATCATCGGCCTTGGCGGCACTATCGCCGATGTCTTGTCGATCGCCGCCGGCGCCCGCGTCGAGGCTGCAGATGCGGTCAAGTTGATGGGATTGCTGGACCTCAATGCGATGGCCGCGCGCATCGGTGCCACCATGGCGCAACGGGACTTCACGCCGACCTTCGAGTTGTCGATGGCGCGCAAGGACGTGGCCTTGATGCTGCAGACTGCCGGCGAGCGGCCGATGGCGACGCTGGCCGGGGTCGCGGCGCGGATGGACCAGTTGATAGCCGCCGGGCATGGCCACGCGGGTACTGGCGTCATGGCGATCGATTCTGCCGGGTGATGCTGGGCAACGCGCAGGTTGTGCGTTCCATGGTGGCGTTGCTTTGCGCTCAGGCCCTGGCCTGGGCGCATGGGCGGTAGGGCGCGCCACCGTGCGCTCGGTGTTCGCGTGATCGGCCCCAAGTTTTCTGGCACCCCCTCGGGGGGCCTGGCGCAGCCAGGGTTGGGGGCGCTCACGGGGCGGGCCGTGCGCCGGTGGCCGGGTTGAGTGTCAGCACACTGCGCGTGTTGGCGGCCACATCGGCCTCCAGCAGCCATTGCCGGAAATAGCCGCCGCCGATGTAGGCCGCTGCCTGGTCGCGGTAGTGCCGGTCGAACAGCACGCCGCTTTGCCCGACCGGATTGATGCCCAACGCCTGGCCGGCAGCGGCGAAATCGATCACACGCCGGGTCGATGGTCCGTAGCTCACCGCCCAGGGCGCAGGCCCGATCGAGGTGCCCAGTGCATTCGGAATCTCGCGCCCCCCCGGTGCCGGGAACGGCCCGACGCTGAACAGCTTGTCGAGCGGCTTTTGCTGCCCGAGCGGATGGTTGTGCGTCAGCGTGTGGGCACGGCCCCAGGCCCACTGCAACAGGTCGGTGCCCTGAGTCGCGCGCAGATGGTCGATCGCCGCGCGCCAGGCCTTTTGCAGCGTGTCGGTGCGGGTTTCCACCAGCGCGGGTGTGCTCTGGTTGTCCCACCACGGTGACGCAGCATCGGCCAGCAGCAGCGGCAACGCAAAATCGAGCGAGCGGCTGCCCAGCAGGTTCTTGAATTGCACCGGGCCCAGTTCGTCGGCCATCGCAGCGCGCGCGATCTCGTACAGCAACTGCGCGAAGACGGTGGGTTCGATCTTGTCCACCGTGTAGCTGCCATCCCACACCCTCAACTGCTCCAGCAGCTTGCTTTCCACCGGGGTGGTGACGAAACCGCGCAGCACCGGCAGCAGGGGTTTGAGCACCCGTTGGTGGTAGCCGTTGCGCAGATCGAGCTGCATCGCCTGGCTCTGCGCAATGTCGCTCTTGCGGCTGTCGTCGCGGATCAGGCCGACCAGGCGCTGGACCCGGTCCGGTGGCTGGTAGTAGCCGGGCACCGCGACATCGTTGCTGGGCCGGGGCTGGTGGTTGGCCGACACGACGTAGCCGCGTTGCGGGTTTTCTTCGTGCGGGTTGTCGGCAAATGGGTGGAAACCCGGCTTCTCGGCTTCGCCCTTGGCGCCGTCCAGCAGGAAGGTCGGGTTCACGCCTTTTGGCCGCATCGGCAGCTTGGCAGCGGCCCACCAGGCGATGTCGCCGGCCGCGTTGGCCCAGACCACATTCAGGCCGGGCGCATGGATCTTGCTGGCAGCCTGGCGCGCCTTGTCCAGCGTGTCGGCCCGGTTGAGTTCGTAGAAGGCGTCCAGAATCGGGTTCTCGGTTTCCAGAAAAGCCCACCACATCGCCACCGGTGTCTTGCCGTAGTTGTCCGGATAGGCGTCGGTGATGATCGGCCCGTGCGGCGAGCGGCGCAACAGCAAGGTGACCGACGCCGCGCCCTTGACCGCGATCGTCTCGCTGCGCTGCTGCAGGTCGATCCAGCCGCCCCGGCTCCAGACCTGGTTCGGGTTGTCGGGGTTGACTTTCTCCACCACCATGTCGATGTCGTCGTTCTGGAACATCGTCATGCTCCAGCCAAAGCGCTGGTTCAGGCCCAGCAGGGCCAGCGGATTGAGCGCCTGGAAATGGCCGTAGATCTCCATGCCGGGCGATTTCAGGTGCGCCTCGTACCACACGGCGGGCGCCGAAAACCCGATATGCGGGTCGCCCGCCAGAATCGGCTTGCCACTGGCGCTGCGGCGGCCGGAAATCGCCCACGCATTGCTGCCTTCGAAGGGTGGCACGAGTGCGTTGTCCAGCACCCGCTGGCTCAGTGCCGCGACCCGGTTCAAGGCCTGCCAGTCGGCATCGTTCATGCCTGCAATCGCGCCGGGGGTATCGACGGCCTGCGCCTGAAACTCCAGTTCGAACACGGTCAGGTACGGTGGACCGAGCTTGTCGCGGATATGGGTCATCACCGGTTCGGTCTTGAACGCCGAGGCGAAGCTGTAGGCCAGGTAGCCGGCCACCGACAGCGTGTCCTGCGGCGTGAACGGCCGTTTGGGAATGCCCAGAATGGCAAATTCTATCGGCGCCGGATGGCTGGCCTGGTACTGGTTGACACCGTCGAGGTAGGCCAGCACCGCCTGGTAGGCCGGCGCGCTCTTGTCGAGTTTTGCCACTGCGGCATCGGCATGCGCCCGGATCCCCAAGGTGCGAAACAGTCGGTCCGTGTCGAGCAGTTTGGGGCCGAGCACCTCGGCCAGTTCACCGCGGGCCAGGCGACGTGCCACCTCCATCTGGAACAGCCGGTCCTGGGCATGCACATAACCCAGCGCCCGGTACAGGTCGGCCTCGTTGCCGGCCTGGATATGCGGCACACCGCGTTCGTCGTAGCGTACCGTGACCGGCGCCTGCTGCCCGGCAAGTTCCGCCGCGCCGCTGCGTTGCGGCTGCAGGCGGTACAGGTGCCAGGCCAATCCGGCCGCGGCCAGCAGTAACAGCAGCATCAGGCCCAAGCCCGTTCGTTTGAGGATTCGTGTCATGCGTTGACGCTCCACTGCCGCCTGGGCCTGAGTTGTTCGTCGCATCATAGCCGGGCGACACCGCCGCTTTGCTCGGTATCGAGCGGGCCTTCGGGCCCGCCATGGCGCGACTGCGCACGGCGGCGGGGCAGCGGCTTTTCACCGCACAATAGCTCCATGGACTCCCAACTGCTGCGCGACACCCTGGCTGATCTGGACCGCAACCTGCTGGAGCGCGATGTTCCCGTGCGGCTGTTGCTACTGGCGGCGCTGGCGGGCGAGCATGTGTTGCTGATCGGGCCACCGGGTACCGCCAAAAGTGAACTGGCGCGCCGCTTGCACGCCGCTTTCGCCGATGCGCCGTATTTCGAGCGCCTGCTGACCCGATTCTCGGTGCCCGAGGAACTGTTCGGACCGCTGTCGCTCAAGGCGTTGGAGCAGGACCGCTACGAACGGCTGACCGACGGCTTCTTGCCGACCGCCCAGGTGGCCTTTCTGGACGAGGTGTTCAAGGCCAACTCGGCCATTCTCAACGCCTTGCTGACCCTGCTCAACGAGCGCGAATTTGACAACGGCGCCGGTCGGGTCCGGGTGCCCCTGGTGAGCGTAGTCGGCGCCACCAACGAGGTGCCCGACGACGAGTCGCTGCAGGCGTTTTACGACCGGTTCCTGCTCCGGGTGCCAGTGCAGCCGGTCGGCGACGCCAGTTTCGCTGCGCTGCTGGCCCTGCCGGCGCAAACCACAACCCCGCCTGGGCGCCTGACGGCCCGCATGCTCCGGCCGCTGCGCGAGGCCGCGAGCCGGGTCGCCGTGCCCGTGGAAATAGCCGAGCTGCTGGTACAGGCACGTGCATGGTGCGCGCGGCATGCGGTCACGGTCTCGGACCGGCGCTGGCGCAAGCTGGTCGGCCTGCTGCAGGTGCAGGCCGCCAGCCGGGCTGCTCCGCAGGTCGGCGCGTGGGATCTGTGGCTGTTGCCGTATGCGCTCGGCGCCCGGCCCGAGCAGGTGCAGGCCCTGGTGCAGTGGTTCGACCACACCGTGGGCCAGGCGCTGCCGCTGGACCTGCAGTGGCTGGAGCAGGCCGCCAGCGCGTTCGAGAAACAGCTGGAGATCGAGACCGCGGCGCACGCCGAAAGCGAAGCGGACGGCGCCGGCAAGCTGGCGCTGGCGCGCGCAATTTCCGGCCCGTCGACGGAGCATGACAACACCATGCTGCGCATCGTGTCGGACCGCGCCCGCCGGCGCTATGGCCAGCAGCATGTGGATGCACGACTGGCTCAAATGCAAGAGCTGCAGCAACGCGCTCAGCTGGCGCTGCAGGTGGCGCGTGTGGCGGTGCAATCGACCATGCGCGGTGCGCGCGATCACCTGTGGCTGCCGCCGGACTGGCTGGCGCGCATCATGGCGGTACTCGATGCCAACCATGCGCTGGCGCTGGCCATGCAGCAACGCAGCGCGCAACTGGCGCGCGGATTTTCGGAACTGCCGATCGACCCGGCGCTGTCGGGCGCCGCGCAGCCCGGGCCGGTCGATTTCGCACTCTGAAGCGGCTTGCGACACGTGGCAGGCATGGCGGCCCCGGATCTGACAGCCGTGCATCGTGCTGGCGCGGTCAACGCTCCCTTTGACCGATTGGCCGGTCTGCCGCGGCAACTGTGGCAGAGCGCGCTGGTATGCAGCAGCGGCAGCACGCCGCAGCGCCTTGCGGATCTGCCGGCCTGGCGCCAGGCGCTGCAGGCAGGACGCCTGCCTGATCCGGTCTGCGACTGGGGCGACGCCGAGGCCATTGCGGCGATCCGCACCGAGATCGGCCGGCTGGAGTTGTGCAGCCTGACCCGCGGAAGTGCGGCGATGGCCGATCAGGTGCTCAAGGTGGCGTTGTGGCATCTCGATCGCCTGATCGACCGGCCGGCGGCGGAACCCCGCGCGCAGGCCGTCACCCGCATGGCGCAGGCGTTCGGGCAGGAATGGGATTCCCAGCGCCAGGATTGGGAGCAGGTGCTGGCCCTGTTCAAGAGCCTGGGCGACCTTGCCCATCTGCGCTGGGACAGCTTGCGGGGTCATCTGCAAAGCCGTGGCTGGAGCGAGGCACGGCGTATCGGCGCGCTGCTCGACAGGCTACCTGAACTGGCGCGCTGCATCGACGCGGTCGGTCGGGCGCAGCGGCGCGACGATCTGCCACCGGTGCCGCAAGCGCAATCGCCCGCTGACGCAGCGCGGCCGCTGGTGGCGGTGGCCATCACCACGCACCTGATCGACCAGCCCAGCGAGGTGCGCGGCGTCAAGCGCTCCGGCCAGCTGGCCCGCATGCTGGCCAGCGAGGCCGCGCTGGTCCGGCATCCGGTTTTGCGGCGCTTGTGGCGCGCCCGGTTTGCCGAGCAGCAGTTGCTGACCTATGAGGATGCGGCGGTGCTGACCCAATGGCAGCTGCGGCCCGACAACCGCGCGCAGGCGCCGGCAGCGCCGCCCGACGAACCACTGGGCCAGGGGCCGATGCTGGTTTGCCTGGACACCTCGGGCTCCATGCGCGGCGCACCGGAGAACGTCGCCAAGGCCTGCGTGCTGCAGGCGCTGCGCAGCGCGCATGCGAGCGGGCGCGCCTGCCGCCTGCTGGCGTTTGGCGGCGCGGGTGAGTTGCTGGAGCAGGAACTGGCGCTGACGCCGCAGGGGCTGGACCACTTGCTGGGCCTGATGGAGCAGAGTTTTGACGGCGGCACCGATGTGCAGACGCCGCTGGAGCGCGCGGTCAATCTGGTGCAGGGCGCGCGGTTCGCGCTGGCCGATATCCTGATCGTCAGCGATGGCGAGTTCGGCGTCACACCTTCCACGCTGGAATCATTGCGCCGTTGCAAGAAGACGCTCGGCCTGCGCGTGCACGGTATCCTGATCGGCGACCGCGAGACCATCGGCCTGCTGGAGGTGTGTGACCAGCTGCATTGGGTGCGCGCCTGGCGCCGCTATGCCACCGCGCCAGGCGATGCCTATGCCGACGGCTTTTCGCCGGTGCACAGCCGCAGTTTGACGGCGTTGTATTTTCCGAATGCGATCCGGCGCGAGCCGCCTGCCGTTGCGGATGGATGACCGCCGGCGCTGACGTAGCGCGAGTATGGGCTGGTGCTAGCGCAACGGCGTTGCGGCTGCCAGCGCTGCCGCATCCAGCGCCTTTTGCGCAAATTCTGCGCGCAGCGCCTTGAGCTTGGCGCGCGGATCTTCCTTGATGGTGTTGGCATCCAGTGCCATCTCGGCGATGAAGCGGCTCGGCTGTGCGGCCACCATCTCGCGGCCCTTCTTGCGCTTGCGCGTCCAGCTGACCGCCAGGCTGCGCTGGGCACGGGTGATGCCGACATACATCAGCCGGCGCTCTTCCTGCAGTCGCTCGAGCAGGCCTTCGCCCATCGGGCCGTCGGCGCGGGCGCCGGGGTTGGCGTCGTCGCCGAGCTTGAATGGCAGCAGACCTTCGGTCACCCCCACCAGCATCACATGCGGCCATTCCAGGCCTTTGGCGGCGTGCAGCGTGGACAAGGTCACCACGTTCTGGTCGGTGTCGCGTTCGCTGATGGTGGACAGCAGCGAGATAGTCTGCGCCACATCCAGCAGGCTCTTCGATTCGGCCGACGTTGTGACGCCCGCGGTGTCGTCGATCTGGCCGCCGCAGCGCGCCGCCATCCAGTCACAGAATTCGAGCACGTTGGTCCAGCGCGCGGCGGCGAGCTTGTCGCTGTCCTCGCCGTCGTACAGGTGTTTTTCGTAGCCGATCTCGGCCAGCCAATCGATCAGGAATCGGCGTGCCGCGTCCGCGCCCTCGGTATGCCGGGCGCGGTATTCCAGGTCGTTCACATAGCGGCCGAACTCCTGCAGGCTACCGACCGCGCGCGCCGGCAACACGCTGGCCAGGCTGGGGCTGAACAGCGCCTCGAACAGGCTGACCTTGTATGTCGATGCGAACACGCCGAGCTGGGCCAGCGACTGGTGGCCGATGCCGCGCTTGGGTGTCGTCACTGTGCGCAAAAAGGCCGGGTCGTCATTGTTGTTGACCCATAACCGGAACCAGGCGCACAGATCCTTGATCTCGGCGCGGTCGAAAAAGCTCTGGCCGCCCGATACCTTGTACGGGATCTGCGCCTTGCGCAGCGCCTGCTCGAACACCCGGGCTTGGTAATTGGCCCGGTACAACACCGCGAAATCGCGCAGCTCCAGGCGCTGCGGCTGGCCGGTGCTGGTGGTCGTGGTGCCGGCGCGCAGGCCTTGGATGCGGGCCACCGCGCGTTCAGCTTCGTGCTCCTCATGGTCGGCATCGACGATGCGTACCGGCTCGCCCTCGCCCAGGTCGCTCCACAGGTTCTTCGGGAACAGCTTGGGGTTGGGTCCGATCACGTTGTTGGCCGCGCGCAGTATGGCCGAGGTGGAGCGGTAGTTCTGCTCCAGCGTGATGACCTTGAGCGCCGGAAAGTCGAGCGGCAGCTGGCGCAGGTTGTCCAGTGTCGCGCCGCGCCAGCCGTAGATCGACTGGTCGTCATCGCCGACCGCGGTGAAACGCGCGTCCTTGCGCTCGGGGCCACCCACCAGGTGCTTGAGTACCGCGTACTGGGTGGCATTGGTGTCCTGGTATTCGTCGACCAGCACATGGCCCATCGCGGCCTGCCATTTCTGGCGAACCTGCGGGTGGTCGTGCAGCAGTTTGAGCGGCAGGCCTATCAGATCGTCGAAATCAACGCTCTGATAGGCCGTCAGGCGCTCTTCGTAGCGCGCCATGATGCGCGCGGTGATGCGCTCGTTGTCATCGGTGGCCAGGGCCTCGGCCTGGGCCGCGTTCAGCCCCATGTTCTTCCATTTGCTGACGGCCCATTGCCACTGGCGCGCGGTGGCCGCGTCCGTGCTGCCGCCGCAGTCCTTGAGGATGCTGGTCACATCGTCGCTGTCCAGGATCGAGAAGTTGGCCTTCAGGCCCAGCGCCGTGCCGTCCTGGCGCAGCATGCGCACGCCCAGCGCATGAAAGGTGCAGATTGCTACCTCGCGCGCCGCGGCGCCAACCAGCGATTTGGCGCGTTCGCGCATTTCGGCCGCCGCCTTGTTGGTGAAGGTGATCGCGGCAATGCGTTTGGGCTCCATACCGATCTGGATCAGCCGGGCGATTTTGTGGGTAATGACCCGCGTCTTGCCCGAGCCGGCCCCGGCCAGCACCAGGCAGGGCCCATGCAGGTAGTTGACAGCTTCTTGTTGGGCGAGGTTCAGACCGGTGGGCGGACGGGGCGCAGCAGACATGCAGGGGCAGACAGACACAGAAAAGCGGGGTAACGACCGATCATACCGACGCAAGGGCGGATGCCTGTGTCAGCGACAATTCGCGCGTGCTGCAAGTGCTGTTGGTCACCTTCCCGTTCTTTGCTCTGGTGCTGGCCGGTTACCTGGCCGCGCGCCGGGGCATGTTGCGCCTGGACGCCATCCCCGGTCTCAACAGCTTTGTGCTGTATTTCGCGTTGCCGTGCCTGTTGTACCGCTTTGGCTCCTCGACGCCGCTGGCGCAGTTGCTGGATCCGGCGGTGTTCTTCACCTACCTGTTTTGCGCCCTGGTGCTGGTGGGTTTTGTCGTGACCGTCAGCATGAACCGGCGCATCGGCTGGAACGATGCGGCCTTTGGTGCGTTGGTGGCGGCTTTTCCGAACACCGGCTTCATGGGCGTGCCGCTGCTGGTCGC
This sequence comes from Rhodoferax sp., assembly GCA_043759735.1. GTDB lineage: Bacteria > Pseudomonadota > Gammaproteobacteria > Burkholderiales > Burkholderiaceae_C > CAISIP01. Next base: position 40,463 of record JAYUQC010000225.1, on the reverse strand, counting down.
GCTGTTGGGGCCGGCGGCGGCCGGACCCGCCATTGCCACCATCATGGTCGACCTGTTGGTGACCTCGTCGCTGTGCGTCGCGCTGTCGCGGCTCGACGGCGCTGACTTGCACGGCGCGTCGGTAGCCGTCCGCAATGCGATGCGCGGTGTGCTGGTCAATCCGATGCCGTGGGCGATCCTGCTCGGCGCCATGGCATCCTGGATCAGCCTGGAGCTGCCGGGGCCGGTCAACCAGACGGTCGGATTGCTGGCCGACGCAGCCTCTCCGGTGGCGCTGTTCACCATCGGCGCCGTGCTGGCGCGCTCCCAGATGCTGGCGCCGGCCGACGGCGCACATCCGCTGCCGCTGCGCGACTATGTGCCGGTGGCGCTGATCAAGCTGGTGCTGCATCCGGTGCTGGTGCTGCTGGTGGGTATCGGCGCGATCCAGCTGGGCGTCGCGATCGACCGTTTTGCGCTGACCGTGATCGTGCTGGTCGCCGCCTTGCCCAGTGCCAGCAATGTGTCTTTGCTGGCCGAGCGCTTTGGTGCCAATACCGGACGCATTGCGCGCATCATCCTGGTGTCCACCGCAGCGGCCTTCCTGAGCTTTTCGGCGGCCGTCGCGCTGCTGGTCGATCACAACTGAAACAGCACCATGCCGACTGCCATTGATGTTCAACGCGCAATTCGCTCCCGCGCCTGGTCTACCTGGGCGATCGCGGCACTCGTGCTGGTGCTGGCGCTGGCGATCGGCGCCTATGGGTTGTCCCGCTGGCAGGCCGAACGCGCACAGGTGCAGCGCGAGGCGGCGGTTCGCATTGCCTCGCAGCGCTCGCAGATCCTGCAGCGCAGTGTCGAGCGCCTGCTGGCGATCAACTATGCGTTGGCTGCGATGGTGGTCCAGGGCCACGGACAGGTCGCCAATTTCGACGCCGCGGCCGAGCAACTGATCAACAGCAATGCGCAACTGCTGGCGATATCCGTTTCGCCCGCCGGCGTGGTGCAGCAAGTGGCGCCGCGCAAAGGCAACGAGAACCTGATCGGATTCGACCAACTGAACGACGCGGCGCAACGGCGCGAGGCCATTTTCACGCGCGACACCGGGCGCCTGACGCTGGCCGGGCCGCTGCAGTTGGCGCAGGGGGGGCAGGGTGTGGTCAGCCGCCTGCCGGTATTCATGCCCGATGCGATGGGCGTGCGCCGGTTCTGGGGCTTCACCAATGTGACCATTCGCCTGCCCGACCTGCTGGGTGGCGCGGGGCTGAACAACCTGCGCGAGCGCGGCTACGACTACCGCCTGTGGCGCCTGCACGTCGATACTGGCGCGCAGCAGGTCATCGCGGCGTCGTCGAACAGCCCGTTGATCCGGCCGGTGCGCCAGAGCCTGGAAGTTCCCAATGGCGCCTGGAACCTCGATGTGGCCCCCGTGGGCGGCTGGGGGCACGGCCTGGGTCTGGTACCGGGCGCCGTTGCCGTGTTGCTGACCAGCTTGTTGCTGGCCTACCTGGCGCAATTGCTGGTGGCGCAGCGGCGCTACAAGGCGGCTCTGGAATCGCTGATGCGCGAGCGCACGGCCGAGATGCTGGCAACCCAGAGCCAGCTGCGTTCCACGGTCGATGCGATTCGAGACCCGATCTACGAGATCGACCTGGAAGGCAACTACTACAGCTGTTACGCGCCGGCCGACAGCCTGATGGCGGCCGCGGCGGGGGATTTCGCCGGCAATACGGTGTTCGACATGTTGCCGCGCGACGCTGCGGAGGTGACGATGGAGGCGCTGCGCGGTGCGCAGCTCGACGGGTCCTCGCAGGGCGAGCAGTACGCGCTGCAACTGGAGCAGGGAACCCGCTGGTACGAACTGTCGGTTGCGCGCAAGCAGGTCGATGGCAACGGCCTGCCGCGCTTCGTCGTGATGACGCGCGATATCACCGGGCGCAAGACCGCCAAGAGCGAGATCCGGCGGCTGGCGTTTTACGACCCGCTGACCGACCTGCCCAATCGCCGTCTGCTGCAGGACCGGCTGGAACATGCGTTGACGGCGACCGGACGCAGCCACCATCACGGCGCGCTGATGCTGATCGACCTGGACAATTTCAAGGCACTCAACGATACCTGGGGCCATGACAAGGGCGACCTGCTGCTCAAGCAGGTTGCGCTGCGCCTGAGTTCGTGCGTGCGCGATTGCGACACCGTTGCCAGGCTGGGGGGCGACGAGTTCGTGGTGCTGATCGACGATGCCGGAGCCATCGCGGCAGATGCGATGGCCGGCGCGCGCACCGTGGCGGAAAAAGTGCTTGCCCGCCTGGGCGCTAGCTATGACGTGGCGGGGCGCGAACATCGCAGCGGATCGAGCATCGGCGTCTCGCTGTTCGGTGCCGATACCGGCTCCGTCGAGGAAGTTCTCAAGCGCGCCGACGTGGCGATGTACCAGGCCAAGGCGGCGGGCCGCAACACCGTGCGCTTCTTCGACCCTGCCATGCAGGCGGCCGTGGAGGCGCGCGCTGCACTGGAGGTCGATCTGCGCCAGGGCTTGTTGCGCGACGAACTCGCGTTGCACTACCAGCCCCAGGTCGGGCGCGGCGACCGGGTGCTGGGCGCCGAAGCGCTGTTGCGTTGGACCCACCCGCTGCGGGGCCCGGTGTCGCCAGGCGAGTTCATCCCGGTTGCGGAGCAGTCGGGCCTGATCGTCGGCCTGGGCGAATGGGTGCTGCAACAGGCCTGCGCCCAGCTGGCGCTGTGGGCCGCGCAGCCGCGGACCGCCGCATTGACGCTGTCCATCAATGTCAGCGTGCACCAGTTTCGGCAGGCCGACTTTGTCGACAGTGTCCGGCTGGCCCTGGAGCGTCACGCTGTCAATCCGGCCCGGCTCAAGCTGGAAATCACCGAAAGCATGTTCGTCCACGAACAGGACAACATCATCGGCAAGATGCGCCAGATCAAGGATATGGGCATCGGTTTTTCGCTGGATGATTTTGGCACCGGATATTCCTCGCTCAGCTACCTGCGTCGGCTGCCGCTGGATCAGCTCAAGATCGACCAGGCCTTCGTGCGCGAAGTGCTGACCGACCCCAATGACGCCGCCATCGCCCGCACCATCATCGCGCTGGGACAAAGCCTGGGGCTGGCGGTGATAGCCGAGGGTGTCGAACTGCAGGGGCAGCGCGATTTCCTGGCCGCGCACGGTTGCGATTCCTGCCAGGGCTACCTGATCAGCCGGCCGTTGCCGATTGAGCAGTTCAGCCGGTTTGTCGAACAGCACCGGGGTGACGCGGCCACGGGCTAGGCGCCGCAGCAGTGGGGTGCGGCAGCGTTAGCGCTGAAACTGGCCGCGCAGCGCCGTGTATTGCGCGCGATGGCGGACGTGGCGCTCGCGCTGCGCGGCGCCCTCGAGCGGAACATCCGACGACACGTGCTCTGGTGTTTTCCTGAGGTTTGCCGGGAAGTGCGTACCAGACCGGGCCGAACAGGAATCAGATTGCCAGCGGATCGACGTCCACCGCCCAGCGCAGCAGGCCCCGTCCGGCGTCACCCTGGCGCACGCCATGCAGCACGCCATGCCAGGCAGTGAGAAAGGTTTGCAGCGCCATGCGCGAGGAACTTTCGACCAACATCTGGGTGCGCTCCACGTTGGCCACCCGCTGCACCGCCATCGGCACTGCCGGATACAGCGTGACGAGGGCGAAACCGGGCAGGTGGGTCAGCTGCGCCTGTGCGGCGGCGCTGGCTGCGTCCAGGAAGGCCTGCGCCGCTTGCTGCGTCCGCGCCTCGGCGCGCAGCAGGGCCTGGAAGGAAAACGGTGGCAGGCCGGCGCGTTCGCGGTCCTGCAGCTGCTGCTCGGCGAAAGCCGGATAGTCGTGCCGCTTGAGGGCCGCGAACAACGGGTGTTGGGGCTGGAAGGTCTGGATCCACATCTCGCTGTGGCCACTGATCGCCGCATCACGACCGGCCCTGCCTGCCGCCTGCATCAACAGGCTGAAAAGCCGCTCCGGCGCGCGAAAGTCGCTGGAGAACAATGCGTTGTCGGCGTTGACCGCCGCCACCAGCGTGATACGACGGAAATCATGACCCTTGGCGACCATCTGGGTGCCCACCAGCACATCCACCGCACCAGAATGCACCAGGGCCAGTTGCGACTGCAAGCTGCCACGGTGGCGGGTGCTGTCGGCATCGATGCGTGCCACATGGGCAGGGCTGCCATCGGGGTTGTCGGCTGTCTGCGAGCCGGGGCGACGCACATCGGCGAGCAGCTCGGCCAGGTGCTCCTGCAGCCGCTCGGTGCCCCGGCCGACCGGGGCAATGTCCATGTTGCCGCATTCGGGGCAGGCGCGTGGAACCGGCTCGGCAAAGCCGCAGTGATGGCAACGCAGGCTGCGATCGATCTTGTGAAATACCCGGTAGGCGCTGCAATGCGGACAGGCGCTTTTCCAGTCGCATGCGCCGCATTGCAACACCGGCGCGTAACCACGCCGGTTCAGAAACACCATGCTCTGCTCGCCGGCAGCCACGCGCTGGCGGATCGCGTCCAGCAGCGGCGGCGCGATGACCGCGCGCCGGGGCTGGTGGTTCATGTCGACGCGCCGCACCAGCGGTAGCCGGGCTTGTTCGCCGACGCGGCTGGGCATGTGCAACCGGGTGTAGCGGCCTCCGTCGGCGCGCGCCCGGCTCTGGTGCCAGCTCTCCAGCGATGGCGTGGCCGAGCCCAGGATCACCTTGGCGTCCTGCAGGCGGCCGCGATAAACCGCCAGGTCGCGCGCCGAATAGCGGGCGCCTTCCTGCTGCTTGTAGCTCGGGTCGTGTTCCTCGTCGACCACGATCAGCTTGAGGCCGGGCATGGACGCGAAGACCGCCATCCGGGTACCGAGCACGATGCGCGCGCTGCCCAGGTGTGCCGCCAGCCAACTGCGCAGGCGCTGCGGGTTGGTCATGCCGCTGTGCAGCGATACCACCGCGTCGGCGCCAAATTCCAGCGCAAAGCGCTGCAGGAAACGCTCTTGCAGCTGTGGCGTGAGGTTGATCTCGGGCACCATGACCAGCGCCTGAGCGTCGGGCTGGCGCTGCAGCAGTTCGTGCACGCATTGCAGGTAGACCTCGGTCTTGCCACTGCCGGTGGCGCCGAACAGCAGGAAGCAGCCGCTTCCCAGGCGCAGTTGTTCCATCGCTGCCAGTTGTTCCGGACTCAGTTCCGGCGCCAGTGCCGCGGCCTGCGGTGCGCCGGCAGATGGCAAGGACTCGTGCTGCGCCGCGCTGCGCGTGGACGGGCCGGGACGGCGCAAGCGGCGCTGCAATTGTGCTTCGCTGAGATCGCGCAGCTGGGGCGGCAATGCGGACAAGGCCACCTCGCCGGGTGCTCGCTGGTAGTAGCGGGCGGCAAAATCGACCAATCGCCTCCACGATGCGGACAGGGGCGGGATTCCGGTCAATGGCGCGGAGATGAGGCGCAAACGGGATTCATCCAGGGGTTCGCCGGCTGTGGACGCGGCGTCCCACACCACACCCAGGGTCTCGCGGCGGCCCAGCGGCACTCGCACAAGGCTCCCCGCCGCGAGTGGCTGCTCGCTCTGGTAGCTCAGGGCGCCGCCGATCCGGCTGTGTGCCGGTGTCTGCACCAGCACCGGGATCAGGTGCACCATGAATAAGTCGCGTTTGAGGCGTTTACTTGAAGTGAACTTGTGAAGTGCGGCTTAAGTGCTTGATCCATAAGAACTTTAGACATCATTCAAGATTTCTGTGGATAACTTTGTTGATATCCCTGCGTCGCCGGCGCGCAAGCCTTGCAAACAAAGGCTTTGGCTGGATTGCCCATCAAAACGGCAATAGCGCAATATCTATATGAATCAATAACTTAGTAAGGCTATGGGTTTTATAGCAGAGCACAACCGGAAACCGCACGGGTTGCGCAGTGCAGCAAATTTTTTGTGAATAAGTCAGGGTTCACCAACCTGGCAGGCCCCTATGTGTGGTAGGCCCGGCCGGCAAGCCTTTAGCGGCGCATCTGGCGCGATATTGCATGCACCGCCTCGACCAAGTGGGCCACATTTTCGGGCGGCGTGTGCTGGCTGATGCCATGGCCCAGGTTGAAAATATGCGTCGGACCGACCCGATCGGCGTCGTCGACCGGGGCCTTGTGCGGCATGCCAAAACTCTGCAGCACGCGTCGGACCTCGGCCTGGATCTGCCCGGCACCGGCGAACAACACGTTGGGATCGATATTGCCTTGCAAAGCCTTGCCTGGCCCACCGACCCGACCGCCGAGTTGCGCGCGCGCCTGGGCCAGATTGACCGTCCAGTCCAGTCCCAGTACGTCGCAGTCGAGTTGCCCCATCTCCTGCAACCACAGGCCACCACCCTTGGTGAAAACAATACGGGGAATCACCGCACCGGCATGTTCACGCTTGAGTTGACCCAGCACGCGTGCGGTGTAGGCCAGGCTGAACTGCTGAAACGCGCCATCGGCCAGCACCCCACCCCAGCTGTCGAAAACCATCACCGCCTGCGCTCCGGCTTCGATCTGGGCATTCAGGTAGGTGGCGACCGCATCGGCATTGATGGCCAGTATGCGGTGCATCAGGTCCGGGCGCGCATACAGCATCGTCTTGACCAGCCGGTAGTCGTCGGAACCGGCGCCTTCGACCATGTAGCAGGCCAGCGTCCAGGGGCTGCCGGCAAATCCGATCAGCGGCACCCTGCCGTGCAGGGCCTTGCGGATCGAGCCGACCGCATCGAACACATAGCGCAGCTTGTTCATATCGGGGACCGCCAGTTGCATCACCGCCGCTTCATCGCGCACCGGATGCGCGAACCGCGGACCTTCACCGATCGCGAAGCCGAGGCCGAGTCCCATCGCGTCGGGAACGGTCAATATGTCGCTGAACAGGATCGCGGCGTCCAGCGGGTAACGCTCCAGCGGTTGCAGCGTCACTTCGGTCGCGTAATCGGTATTGGTCGCCAGGCCCATGAAGCTGCCTGCCTTGGCGCGGGTAGCCCGGTATTCGGGCAGATAGCGACCCGCCTGGCGCATCAGCCAGACGGGTGTGTAGTCGGTTGCCTGGCGCATGCAGGCACGCAGGAAAGTGTCATTGCGCAGCGTCGCGAACGGGCTGCCTTGGCTGGATACGGGCATGCGACTATTGTGGCAGCACGGTGGCCGCCGGGCAGGGCCGATGCGCTGATGCCGGCGCCGCGCCGCGCGTCAGACGATGCTCAGCGGCGCGGGTTGGGATGCGGCAAACAGTGCGGCATCCTCGCTGCATTGGCCGTCAGTGGATTCCGACCACCATCGGGGGTCGATATCCGACCGTTGCTGCAACTCGGTGCTGGCGAAATCCGCGCCGGGGGTAGCCGCGGCAGTCGGGTCTGGCATGGTTGCAGGGTCTGGCGCAGCGGGGTCGATTTGCTGCGTGTCCTGCCATTCGTTCGAATGTGTCAATGTTTTCCCTCTGTTGGCTGCCGCAGGCAACCTGTCCGGGCCACTATAACGCTACATCGCAGGCCTTGCCAATAGTGTGCGAAGTCGCCCGCATCTTTGCCGGACTGCTGGTGGCAAATCCGAGTGCGGCAACAGCGGCATTGGCGATCAGGGAACGACGCAACCTGAAAACCTCCTGCTCAGGTTTGGACAGGAACATCGCCATCAGTGACGCTAGCCGGACGCACCCCCTCGGGGGGCCTGGCGAAGCCAGGGCTGGGGGCGGCTTAGAGACGGGCCAGCGCGGCACGCAGGTCCGACACACTCAGAATCTCCGACAGCAGCACCGGCGCGCGACCGGCCTGGTACAAGACATACAGCGGCACGCCATTGCGTCCGAGCTGCTGCAGTGCAGCGGTGATGGCCGGATCGCGTCGGGTCCAGTCGGCGCGCAGCAAGGCGACCCTTTTTGCCGCAATGTCGGCCAGCACCAGCGGGTCGCTGAGCGTGGTTTTCTTGTTGTACTGGCAGGTGACGCACCAGGCGGCGGTGAAGTCGACAAAAACCGGCTGGCCTGCGGCCATGATCTGGTCGACCCGCCCGGGAGCCCAGGCCTGCCATTGGTCGTCGGCACTGCCCAGGCGCACCATGGTGACCGGTGCCGTGACATAGCTGCCAATGCCCCACGCCATGCCGAGCAGCGCAGCCAGCGACACAACGCCGGCAATCATGCGGGGCCTGCCCGCCAGCGTCATCGCCCAGGCGACAAAGGCGACCGCCACCAGCAGCGCCAGCAGTGCGCCGGCGCCATCGATGCCGCTTTGTTGCCCCAGCACCCAGACCAGCCAGGCGACGGTGGCAAACATCGGAAAGGCCATGAACTTGCGCAGACTGTCCATCCATGCGCCCGGCTTGGGCAAGGCCCGGGCCACCGCCGGCACCAGGCTGGCAAGCAGGTAGGGCAGCGCCAGGCCCAGGCCCAGCATGGCGAACACCGCAATCGCCTGCGCCGGCGGCAAGGCTACCGCCAGGCCCAGCGAGGCACCCATGAATGGCGCCGTGCACGGCGAGGCGATGGCCACTGCCAGTACCCCGGTGAAAAACGCATCCGCCACCGGATGGCGCGGCTGGAAGCCGGCCAGGCTGGACGGCAGCACCTGGGCGAACTGGAACACGCCGGCCAGGTTCAGCCCGATCAGCGTGAACAACAGCGCCAGTGTGGCAACCACCGCCGGGTTCTGCAGCTGAAAGCCCCAGCCCAGGCTTTCGCCGGCGCTGCGCAGCGCCAGCATCAGCAGGCCGAGCGCGACGAAGCTGGACAGCACGCCCACCGTATAGGCGATGCCGTTGATCCGATGCGCCCGGCGGTCATTGGCATGGCGCGCGAAACCCAGCACCTTGATGGCCAGGATCGGAAAAACACAGGGCATGAGGTTCAGGATCAGGCCGCCGATCAGCGCGCCGGCGAGCGCGGCCCAGAAACCGATCTGCGCAGTGCCTGGCTGGCGCAAGAAGCTGCCGCCATCGGCGCGCTGGGCGCCCAGCGCCGCCTGCAGCGCGGTCGATACCGGCGCCACGCCACTGACCCGGGGCCAGTCGCCCGACACCGGCATCTCGATTCGTTGCCCCTGGCCCGCCAGGGCCAGCACCACCGGCATCACCGACGGGCTGTTGCTGCGTTGCGGCGACAGCGGTATTTGCGCCGTCCAGACCGCCCCATCCCAGGTCTGGCGCCAGTCGGCCGCAGTTGCAATCACCTCGGGTGTCTCGGGAAAAAACTCCAGCGTGCGGCCCTGCCATCCGGCGGGCAGGCCGTGAACGGCAATCCGGATCGACGATCCATCGATGGTCAGCGCGTTGCCGGGCGCGGCGGGCAGATCGGTCGGAGCGCTGCGCCATGCGGCACCGAATGCGGCCGCGCTCCCGGCAGTGGATCTCTTGATCGGGATCTGCAGCGTGAACTGGCCCTCCTCCGGAATGCATTCGGTCTTGCACACCAGCCAGGCCGCGGACAGCTTGACGCTGACCGTATCGGACAGCAGGGGCCCCTTGAATTGCGGGCCGATGGTCAAGGGCACCGGCAGCAATACAGTGCCCTCATAGCCGTAGTTGGCCAGCGTACCGATGGAAATCTTCTTGGGCAGCGGCCACTGGATGTCACCTGCCGTCACGCCCTCGGGCAAGGTCCACTGCAACTGCGTGGCCAGACCGGAATCGCCCGAATTCTTCCAGTAGGTATGCCACTCGGGCTTGTGGGTCAACTGCAGGCCGACCCAGACCGTCTTGCCGGGGCCGATGCCGTCGGGCACCTGCGCCACCAGCTCGGCGCGTACCTGCTCGGTCGTCACGACCGCGTTTGTCGCGCCGGAGAACTGGCCCGATGCCGCGACCGGGAGCAAGGCCACGATGGCCGGGGCCAGCCAACACGCCAGGCGCAACAGGGGATTTAGTCGGGTCATGGACACGGTGGGAGACAGGGAGGTGGACAAAGTTCCGGGCAACGCGCGCCGAGGACGGACGCCTCATGCCGCAAGGCCGATTGTCGCCGCTGTGCCGAGGGGCGTCAGGATTTGCGGGAATCGGCGCCAAATACCGTCGGCAGCCGGGTTCGTGCGGGGATGCCGCCACGACCCGCCCCACGCGGTGCTCAGCCGACGAATCCCAGCACCACCCGCCGGGTCATGGCGCTTTTTTTTTCGATCTTGGTCACCACGATGGCGCCGATTTCGCTGGTGTTGGCGACATGGGTGCCGCCGCAGGGCTGCAGGTCGATCGGCTCTTGCTGGCCGATACGCACCGTGCGGATGCTGCCGCTGCCGCGCGGCGGCTGCACGCTCATGCTCTTGACCAGCGCCGGATTGGCGTCAAGTTCGGCATCGCTGATGGCGCCGATCGCCACCGGATGCCCGGCTGCAACCAGCGCAGCGATGCCGGCGGTCAGCGCGTCCCTGTCCAGCGGGTCGGTCATGTTGAAATCGAGCCGGGCATAGTCGGGCGTGATCGAGCAGCCATTGACCTGTTGCGGCACCAGGTGGCACAGCAGGTGGGTCGTGGTGTGGAAACGCATCAGCCGGTGCCGGCGTTGCCAGTCGATTCGGGCGATCACCGCATCGCCCACTGCCAGTGGAGGGACGTTATCGAGCGTGGCGGGCAGATGGCAGATATCGGTCGTGAACTGGCCCTGCGGGTCCTTGCCCTTGCGGGTATCGGTGATCGCGATGTCCTGCCCTGTTGCGGCGCCCGAGGTGACGCGCAGCACACCGGCATCGCCGGCCTGCCCGCCTCCCATCGGATAGAACACCGTGCGGTCGAGCACGATGCCCTGCGCTCCGATGGCGGTGACCGTGGCGCTGCATTCGGTCAAATAGGAATCGGCGCGAAAAAGCTCGTGTGTCATGCTGGCCAATAATACGGGCATGTCGCCCACCCCGTTGCGCCCGCCCACCGTGATCCTGTGCACGCTCAACGCGAAATACATCCATGCCTCGCTGGGGCTGCGCTACCTGCTGGCCAATATGGGCGATCTGCGCGCTGCCACAGTGCTGCGCGAATTCACGATCGCGCGCGACCCGGCCCGGTTGGCGCAGGAGTTGCTGGACACCATGGGCCCGCCTGCAAAGCGGGCACAGATCATCGGATTGGGAGTCTACATCTGGAACGTGAGCCAGACCTGCGCGCTGGTGCGCGAACTGCGTGCCTTGCGCCCGTCGCTGAAGCTCGTGCTCGGCGGGCCCGAGGTCAGCCATGAATGCGAGCAGCAGGAGATCGTCGCGCTGGCCGACCATGTGATTACCGGCTGGGGCGACGTCAGCTTTCCGAAGCTGTGCCAGGCGCTGGTGGACGGGCCCCGGCCGTTGATGAAGATCATCGCCGGCGAGCAGCCACCGCTCGACGCCATCGCCCTGCCGTATGGCGAGTACACCGCGGACGACCTGGCGCATCGCTTGTTGTACGTGGAGGCCTCGCGCGGTTGCCCGTTCAAATGCGCGTTTTGCCTGAGTGCACTGGACAAGACCGCCTGGGCCTTCGACGCGAACCGGTTCCTGGGTGAACTCGATCGGCTGTTCCGGCGCGGTGCGCGCAATTTCAAGTTTGTCGACCGTACCTTCAACCTCAAGATCCTTGCCGCGCTGCGCATCCTGCAGTTCTTCCTGGATCGGCTGCCTGCCGACGGCGAGCCGCCAGTGTTCGTGCATTTCGAGGTGATTGCGGACCATCTGCCCGCGCCGCTCAAGGACCTGATTGCGCGTTTTCCGCCTGGCGTGCTGCAGTTCGAGGTCGGCGTGCAGAGCTTCAGCGTGCCGGTGCAGCAGCTGATCTCCCGGCGCCAGGACAATGCGCGCACGGCAGACAACCTGCGTTGGCTGGTTGCATCGTCGCATGCGCATCTGCATGCGGACCTGATCTTTGGCCTGCCGGGCGAGGACATGGACAGTTTCGCCATCGGGTTCGACCGATTGCTGGCGCTGGGCCCGCACGAAATCCAGCTCGGCGTGCTCAAGCGCTTGCGCGGAACCCCGATCACCCGCCTTGGTGCCGAATACGGCATGGTCTACGACCCGTTGCCACCCTACACCGTGCGCCAGACCGCCTGCGTATCGGCGCCAGACATGCAGCGCTTTGTGCGCCTGGCTCGTTATTGGGATTTGCTGGCCAACTCCGGTCGGTTCCAGCGCAGCCTGCGTCTGTTGCTGGGTGTGCCGGACAAGGGCGAGGCATCATCCATACCGCTGCACGACCCCGCCGCAGCGATGCCATCCGTCGGGCGCTCGGCATTTGCGGCGATGCTGGCGTTCAGCGACTGGCTGTGGTCCCGTACCGGACGGACCAGTGGGCTCACGCCCGAGAGGCTGGTCGACCTGCTGATGGACTACCTCCACGCTGATCGCGGCCTGCACGCCGACACCTGCCGCAGCGCGCTGCTGGCCGACTACCTGCACAGCGGGGCCCGCGCCCGGCCGCAGGCCTTGCGGGACCTTCTGCCTCGGGCGCGCCGTCCCGGCCAACGCCACAGCCACGGCCTGCAGGAGCGCCAGGCGCAGCACCGCGATGGGCGGGCCACCGGCGCGCCTGTGCCGGTCGCGCCCGCGCCCGACACCGCAGACCGGGTATAAACCGGCATCACGTTGAATGTGCACCATGGACAATACGACCGCCAAACCCGAAACCATCGCCGCCCAGGCACTGGGCTGGATCGACGCAGCGACCCGCGCCATCACGCCGCCGATCCATGTGTCCTCGACCTATCTGCGCGATGAAGATAACCAGTACCGCTCGGGGCGTGTCTATGCGCGCGCCGATAACCCGGCGTTCGACCAGGCGCAGGCGGTCATCACGCAACTGGAGAACGGCGCCGACAGCCTGTTGTTTGCCTCCGGCATGGCCGCCGCGACCGCGCTGTTCCAGGCGCTGGCGCCGGGCGACCATGTGCTGGCACCCAAGGTCATGTACTGGTCGCTGCGCAATTGGCTGCTCAACTTCGCCACCCACTGGGGCCTGCAGGTCGAACTGGTCGACATGACCGATCCGCAGGCAGTGCAGGCTGCGATCCGGCCGGGCAAGACGCGCCTGGTGTGGATCGAGACGCCGGCCAATCCGTTGTGGACGATCACCGATATCGAGGCCACTGCCGCCATCGCCCATGCCGCTGGGGCGGTGCTGGCGGTGGATTCGACCGTTGCCAGCCCGGTGCTGACGCGCCCACTGGATCTGGGCGCCGACATCGTCATGCATGCTGCCACCAAGTACCTCAACGGCCATTCGGACCTGATCGCCGGTGTGCTGGTGGCGCGCGAGAACAACGCCCTGTGGCAGCGCATCCGCACGGTCCGGGCCCAGCTCGGCGGCACCCTGGGATCGTTCGAGGCCTGGCTGCTGTTGCGCGGCATGCGCACGCTGTACCTGCGGGTGCGGGCGGCCAGCGTGTCGGCGCTGCAGCTGGCGCAGCACTTTAGTGGCCATGCGCTGGTGCGGGAGGTGCTGTACCCGGGTCTGGCCACGGCCCAGGGCCATACGGTGGCTGCGCGCCAGATGACGGGCGGCTTTGGCGGCATGCTGTCGATCCGGGTCCAGGGTGGCGAAGCCGCGGCAGTCGCCACCGCGGCCAGGGTGGCGGTGTGGAAACGCGCCACCTCGCTGGGTGGCACCGAGAGCCTGATCGAGCACCGGGCCAGTGTTGAAGGGGCCGGCTCGCCGGTGCCGAGCGACCTGTTGCGACTGTCGGTGGGTGTTGAACATTGCCAGGATTTGATCGACGATCTGGAGCAGGCACTGCGCCAGGCGCACCCGGGCATGGGGGCCTGAATGTGGACCCGAGTACCGTGCGATCGATGGAAGCGGTCAGGGTCCTGTGGCTTGTTTTGTCCCGGCGGCCGCGTTAGTCGATAAAATAGTGGTTCATCAGGAGAGATGCGCCCGGCATGATTCAGGCTGGGGAGCGATGTCCTGCAGGCTGTGCAGCGGCTTGCCGGGACTTGGTTTATCGCCTGTAGTTGTCAAAAAAAAAAGACGGCGAGCGTTGGTGGATCTGATCCAGATCCACCAACCCCAGCCGCGATGGCTTGCCCGCATTCCTGCTTTTTTTTGTCCGATCACCCGATACCGCATTCATGAATATTTTTCCCACGACTCCAACAGAAAGCCAGAACCATGTCCAAAGCTGAGGCAAAAACTGCGGTCAAGGCCAATGGCCTGCGCTACAAGTCCAAGGCCTCGGGTTCACCGTTCGCGGCGGCGGCTTCGTTTGGCGGCGCCACCATGTCCTGTTTCATGTGTGGCAAGCACCGGCCGCGCTCGCTGATGGGCACCCGCAAGGTGGCCGGCAAGTCGCAGACCGTGTGCGCACCGTCATGCAAGGAGCTCGACGCAACATTGAACGGCAGCGGCTCGTCTTCCTGACCGGATCGCCGTTCCTCCAGCAGCCCCGCTGGCGCAGGATCGCGCCATTGCCATTGCGGCGGTGTGTCGGTCTCAAGCCCAACGCGGCTGCGCACCTGAATTTCCGGCCCCGACCAACGCGTCGGCTGCCGGCGGCACCGTGGCCGCTCTGCCGGCCCTTGGCTGCGGATAAGATCGTGCCATGCCATTGCCATCTCGATATTGGGCGGACCTGACGACCCGGCAGTTCGCGCAGTTGCGCGCTGCGCCCGATATCGGGCAGGTCGTGGCGGTGTTGCCGGTCGGCGCAACCGAACAACACGGACCGCATCTGCCTCTGGGCGTGGACAGCGCCTTGGCAGATGCGATCGTGGTGGGCGCCTTGCAGCAGCTGCCCGTGGACCTGCCAGTCCTGGTGCTGCCCACGCAAGCGGTGGGCAAGAGCAATGAACACGCCCGTTTTCCCGGCACCTTGACGCTCGGCGCGCAGACGCTGATCAGTCTGTGGACCGACATTGGCGATGGCGTGGCAGCCTGCGGTGTTCGCAAGCTGCTGCTGTTCAATGCCCACGGCGGCCAGGCCGGCATGATGGACATCGTCGCGCGCGACCTGCGCGCCCGGCATGACCTTATCGTGTACTCCAGCAACTGGTATGACCTGCCACTGTCCGATGCAGTGATGGCTCCGTTCGATGCGTCCGAGCGGCGATTCGGCGTGCATGGCGGAGATATGGAGACCTCCATGATGCTGGCCTTGCGTCCCGATCGGGTCGACATGTTGCAGGCCCAGGATTTCGCTTCCACGTCGCAGTTGCGCGCCAGCGCGTTTCCGATCCTGGGCAACGGCCGCAGCGCGCGCCTTGCCTGGCAGATGCAGGACGTCAACCCGTTCGGCGCCGCCGGCAACGCGTCGGCCGCCAGCGCCGAAAAGGGCCGAGCCGTGATCGATGCGGCTGCACAGCAACTGGCATTGCTGCTGGGCGAGTTGTCGCGCCTGCCACTGTCCACACTGGTGCAGCGCCCCGCGTTTCCCGGCTGAACGCACCGGGCCGCAACGGCCCGACCCGGCCAATGGGCCGCAATGGCCCGACCCGGCCAATGGGCCGCAATGGCCCAACTGGTCCGGATTAGCCCGTCAGCGCCTGGATCGAACGGCCCAGGTTCGCCCGCGCCTGGGCTTCACGCCGGGCATGAAAATGCGGGGTGTGGTAAATCCGCGGCCGGTCCAGAAAAGCCTGCAGAATGCGGCGGCGGTTGCTGCGAAACGCCGCCTGCGGCACGGCCTGGTACTCGTGCATGATCTGCTGCTCGTAGCCGTCGAATACGGCTGCAGGCGCACCAAGGATTGCCAGGTCCACGTCGAGCAGCACCCGCTGGTCGGGTGTCTGTGGCGCTTGATCGTGGCGCGTGGCCAAGATCAGCGCATGGACCCGGCTGGCGGCATGCGGTGCCCCCTCGGCTGCAGTCAGTGCGGCGCGCGCCCAGTCGGCACTGCGCTGCTCGTTGTCGCTGGCGCCGATGGCGTAGACCGCGTCATGGAACCACAGTGCCAGCGCGACTTCGTCCGGCCGTTGCGCCAGCGCTCGTATGTCGGCGAGATGGCGCAGGCAGGCATCCAGGTGCTCGAGCGTGTGGTAGTGCCGGTGCGTCTCGCAGTAGCGCGTGACCAGATCGCCCAACAGGTCCGCGACCGATGGCCGTGCGGCCAGCGAAAGCCAGAGCGCGTCCCACGCCTGCCGGTGGCGGGTCATGAATGCCTGGGCTTGCATGGTGCGGGTGGTGGTTTGTCGGTTGATCGTAACCGGGCGGGCCAACCGGTCACTATCCGCGTCGGGAGAGCCAGTGGTCGAGGGACAACCAGCCCGGTCCCTTGGCCATCAGGAACAGCAGCACCGCCGCCCAGACACCGTGGATCGGATAGGCGGACGGATAGACAAAGATCTGGATCGTGGCCGTCATCACCAGCAAAGCCAGCGCGGACAGCCGTGTTGCCAGGCCGACCAGAATCAGGATCGGGAACAGATGCTCGGCAGCGGCTGCCGCCAGCGCCGCCAGTTCGGGTGGCAGCAGCGGCAGCTTGTATTCGTCCTGGAACAGGGACACGGCGGATTCGGACAGCCTGGGCCAACCCAGCGTGAACACTCCGTCCACGATATCGATCGCCAGTCCCTCGATCTTGGTCTGGCCGGATTTCCAGAACACGGCAGCAATCGAGAAACGGGCCACGACGGCGATCAACGAGTCCGGTATAGACGACAACCAGCCATGGAGCCTGTGGAGCAGGCCGGCGAACGGACCAGAACCGGGTGCCGGTTCCGCGTGTGAAGCAAGCGATGTCATGGCAAGGGCTCCATATGGGTGACGAGGGGATAGCGCAGTAGCAGCGCGATGGCGCCAGCCAGGTCGAATGGGTTCTGGGAGTGCGCGTCCGGTTGCATATCGACTGCGATATTGGCTTCGGCTTGCGCGGCGTGTGCGGCTTGCGCCAGCGCCGCGCCCGAGCGCAAGGCGTTCAGAAAGCGCCAGGCGCCGACGGTTATCTGAAGTGACTGGACATCGAGTCCGTCACGAAACACCAGCACCTGTTGTGCGATCTGGGGGTCCACCTGTGCGATATCCAGCGCGCCCTGGTGCGCAGCCCAGAGCGAAAAAATCGCGAACGGCGACGACAGCACATGCACCGACGGATGCAGCACAAAGGTCGCCCGTGCCAATTGCTCGGGCGCGCTCAGCGCGCTGCCGATGGCATCGGCCGAGAGAACACTGGTATCGGCCGCGTGACAGGCGCGGATGCGGCTCATCTCCAGCCGCGCGACGTCGGCCAGGTAAGGCACGGACTGGGCCGGCGGAAACGACGCGATGAAATCCGCGAAAGGCGTGCCAACGAAGGCGATCAATCGCGAGCGTGGCGGATGCTGTTGGACAAACACGCGCGCCATGGCGCGGAAGAACGCGTCACCCACCAGTTCGGCGGTGACCGGGAACTGGTCGGCCAGCGCATCCACCCATGCGACGACGATATTGTTGCGGTACACCGCGAACCGGATTGCCGGGTCCGAGCCATTCCAGCATCGCACGCCAGCCGGGATGGCCCGTTGCGGATCAAGCAGGGCTTGCGCAAACGCGTGCTGGCTGCTCATCGGGCGGGTCTGCTTGGCGTTGCTGGTGCGCCAGCATGGCGTCCATCAGCCAGCGGTCGGCCTGCCGGGCTTCGGCCAGCAGCAGGCCCAGTGGCGGAATGTCGTTGTCGCGTTCGAGCAAGGTTGGAACCGGTCCGATCAAGGACAGCGCGAACTGGTACAGATCCCAAACCGCGGGTGCGACCGGCGCTCCATGGCTGTCGATCAGCAGCGGGGCGCCACCGGCGTCCTGTTGCAGCGCAAATCCCGCCAGGTGGATCTGGCCGACGGCAGCCAGGGGCAGCGCCTGCACCATCGCGCGGGCGTCGCGGCCATGGTTCACGCAGCTGACATGCACATTGTTTACATCCAGCAGGAGCCCGCAGCCGGTGCGATGAACGACGCTGCCGATGAATTCGGATTCGCCGATGGTCGACTCGGCGAACTCGACATAGGTGGCCGGGTTCTCCAGCAGCATGCGGCGCCGTAGCCGAGTCTGCACCTGGTCGACATGGTCACACACCCGCTGCAGGCTGGCCTTGGTGTAGGGCAGCGGCAACAGGTCGTTGAGGAATACGCCATCATGGGTGGACCAGGCCAGATGCTCCGAAAATTGTTGCGGCTGGTATCGGTCGAGCAGCGCGGCCAGCCGGCAGAGGTGATCGTGATCGAGCGTCGCCTCAGCGCCGATCGACAGCGCGACCCCATGGATCGACAACGGATAACGTTCCCGGATGCGGCCCAGAAAATAATGCAAGGGACCGCCCTCGACCATGAAATTCTCGGCGTGGACCTCGAAGAAACCCGCGTCGGGCAGGTCTTGCAGCACCTGCCCCATATGGCTGCCCTTGAGTCCGATGCCGCAGCGCATCGGCAAGCGGTCCGCGCCGCTGCCGACGGCATCGGACCTGCCGTCCGGCGGTGTCGGTGCAGTGGCCTGCGGCATGCGGGGGAGGGCGCTGCGCTGGGTCAGGCCTTTTTCTCGTCGAACGCCTTGAGCTGGCCGTTGCCGGAGGGCGAGGTCTTGCTCATGGTCTTTTCGCAGCTGCCCTTGGCCACGAGTGTCCAGGCGTTGCCCTGAAAGTCGACTTTGGAGGTGCCGGCGCATGTGGTTCCGGCGCCTGCGGCGCAGTCGTTCTTGCCCTTGAGCGCGACGCCGAAGCACTTCTCCTTGTCGGATTGGGCGACGGCCGGCGCGACGGCCATGGTCATGGCGGCGCCAAAGGCCAGGGCCAGGGCGGCGGATGCATAGCGGGTGCTGGTGGATGCGGTCATGATGTGTTCCTTGAGCGATACGGTTGAAACAGAGACGTCTGCGGCACGAAGGTTTGACCCGCCGTGCTGCCCATTGGTCGCGGTGCCATGGCGGAACTTACATGCCGCGCCGCCTATGGCAAGTGTTGAACATGCCATAGCGGTTGCGTCGGCCAAAGCTAGCCGGCTAGCCGACCCAGTCCTCGCTGCGCTGCCATAGTTGTGCGGCCAGCACAAGGTCGCGGGCCATGACGCTGGGCGTGCGCGGCTTGCACTTGTCGTAATACAGTCCACTATCCTGTGCCACGGCAGGTGACGTGGCACAGTACAACGAGGTGGCCGCGCCCTCGTCGGTCGAGATCATGCGCAGCTTCATTGACGCCGAACGCGAGCTCGAACCCGGATGCCGTCAAGCCACGCAATCCAGCCAGGCCGGCGTTGTTGATCAGCAGGTGCAGTGGCAGGTCTCGGGCCAGGAAGGCCCGCGCACAGGCACGCACGGATGCAAAGTCGGCCAGATCCATCTGCAATGCCTGCACCTGCGGGTTGCCGCTGTCGGCGCGGATTTGCTGCTGCGCCGCCTGTGCGGATACTGCATTGCGGCAGCTGATGAACAGCCGCGCACCCAGGCGTGCCAGTTCGCGCGCGGTTGCCAGTCCGATGCCGGTGTTGGCGCCGGTGACCAGCGCAACGCGGCCGGACAAGGGCCCGCGCGGGGAGGAAAGATCAGGCATGGCGGGGGTCTCGTTGCGCGTTTGGCGGTGCGGCGTCAGGTGTAGGTCTCCCAGTCCCGATACGCTGCATCGTCCAGGTGCGCGAGCGTGTTGTAAGTCAACAGGGTATGGCGTTTCGGGTTGAATGCGAATTCGGTCACCGCGCTGTTGCGGATGCGCATGTTGAGTTCGATCGTGGTCTCCGGCGCTGTGCCCAGAATCCGCCCCACGGCGGTCGAGATCGGCCCGCCACTCGATACCAGCAGGACGTTGCCAGCATGGTTCTTGCGCACATGCTCCAGCACCTGCCAGATGCCATCGACGAAATCCGCATAGCTTGGCATGCCGTGCGGGCTGACCACGCCATTCATCCATTGGGTCAGTCCATCGCGCAGCAGGCGGAAATGGTGCCGGTATTTCTCCGGCGAATCCGGTTTCTCCAGCGCGTGGGGGTGAACCGTTTCGATCACGGCGGCGCTGTCGTATTCGTTCAGTGCGGGGAATTCTCGTGCTTCCAGGTCCAGACCGGCGCCCTCCCGAATGCCGTCCCAGGTCTGCCGGTGCCGGCGCAGGCTGCCGGTGATGGCGGCCTCGAAGCGCAGTTGCTTATGCGCCAGGTATTGGCCCAGTCGCCGGCTCTGTCGCACGCCAAGTTCGCTGAGTTGGTCGTAATCGTCGGCGCCAAATGAAGCCTGACCGTGACGTACGAGGTAAAGCGTGCCCATGCGCTGATTGTGCGTACAGGCCGCACCGCAGTCAGTCGCGCCAGTGACCCGTAGCCGGCCCGCACAAGCACGGGCAGGCCAAGGCGTTGCGGCGACGGCTACCCGACTGCCCAACTGCCCGACCGCCGGCTGGCAGCGTCTGCGGCTCGGCGGGCGCGGATGCGGGTCAGTTCGCCGCGGCTGGCGTTGCCACGCTGCCTGCCGTCCCGGCGCCCTGGCGTCCGGACCATTCGAGCAGGGTCAGATACAGCCGCAGGTCGAACTCGACCTGGTGGTAGTCGGGCTCCATATGGCAGCACAGTTGGTAGAAGGCCTTGTCATGGGCTCTTTCCTTCAAGTGGGCCAGTTCATGCACCGTGATCATGCGCAGGAATGCCAGCGGCGTGTGCCGGAACAGTGCGGCGATACGGATTTCGCGCTTGGACTTGAGCCGGCTGCCCTGCACCCGCGACACCGTGGTGTGGGTGCCCAGCGCATGCGCGACCACCTGCAGCTTGTTGTCGAAGGCGATCTTGGACACCGGTGGCGCGCCGCGCAGGAACCGGTTCTTGAGCCCGGTCACATAGTCGTACAGCGCGCTGTCGGTGCGGATGGCATGGCCTTGCGGGTAGCGGCTTTCCAATACGGCGCCCAGGGTGCCGGCGTCCAGCAGCGCGCGGGCCTGGTCCTGCAACGATTGGGGATAAGCCTGCAGGTATTTCACGCGCTGGCGCCGCCCAGCACCCGCGCCATCATGGCGCTGTCCACGTTGCCGCCGGAGATGACGGTACCGACCACCCGGCCCCGGTTGCGATCGCGTTCCTGCATCGCCGCGGCGAATCCGGCAGCGCCGGCGCCCTCGGCGACGTTATGGGTGTCGATGTAGAGCGCGCGCATCGCCTGCGCCACGGCGTCGTCGCTAACCTGCACGACATGGTCGAGCCTGCCGGCCAGCGTGTCCAGTGCATCCTGCTCGGCGACGCGGCACGCCATGCCGTCGGCCAGCACGGTGTGCACCGGCGCCGGCACGACGCGGCCGGCAGCCAGCGAGTCGGCGTAACTCGTGGCATGGCTGCTGACTACGCCGACGATACGCACTGCATGCCCCAGCGCGGACTTCGCGGCGACCGCAGCGCAGATACCCGAACCCAGACCGATCGGCACGTACACGATGTCCAATTGCGGCACGGCCTTGAAGAACTCCCACCAGTAGGTGGCCACGCCGCGCACCAGGCCGATGTCAAAACTGGGCACCATCATCGCGCCCGATCGCGCGGCCAGGGCCAACGCATGCTCGCGGCTGGCCTGGAAGTCGTCGCCGTGCTCCACCAGTTCGGCGCCCAGCGCCCGCATCGCGGCGTTTTTTTCGACCGAGTTGCCAATCGGTACGACGATGGTGCAGGGCAGACCGTGCGCGCGCGCGGACCAGGCCACGCTTTGGCCATGGTTGCCACGGGTGGCGCTGATGACAGCGCTCGGCAGCGCACCGCGCCGGCGCAGGTCGTCGAAAAATGTCAGCCCGCCGCGGATCTTGAAAGCACCCACCGGCGTGTGGTTCTCGTGTTTGAGCCAGCAGTCGGTGCCCAGGCGCTGGCTCGACAAAGCCCAGCGGTATTGGGGTGTGGGCGGCATTGCGCGGTACACGATCTGCGCCGCCGCTTCAATGTCGTGCAACGAGGGAAGGTCCATGCCGCAATGTAGCGCACCGGGTGCCGCGTCGGCCCGGGCCCTACCAACCGGGGAGGCCCAGGTCGATGGCGCCGCCGCGCTCGATCAGCCACAGCAGCCCGATCACGGTGATGAGGAGCGAGCCGGGAATAAACACCAGCCAGCGGTAGAGGCGGCTGTGGCGAAAGACGAAGCTGGCAGGAACCACGGCCAGCAGCACCGCCAATTGTGCGGCCTCCACACCCAGGTTGAAGGCCAGCAGGGCCCAGACCCGGGAGCCGGTCGGCAGGCCGAGTTCGATCAGGCCGCCGGCAATTGCCGCGCCATGCACCAGGCCAAAACCAGCGGCCAGCAGGAACAAACGCCGGTGCACCAGCGCCAGCAGGCTGTTCAGCCCGGCGAACATCACACTGGCCGCCACCGCCGACTCGACCCATCGGGCCGGCGGCGTGAACCACCCCAGGGCCGCCAGCGTCAGCGTCAGTGCATGCGCCAGCGTGAATGCCGTGACCAGCAGCGCGGCCTCGCCCAGCGTCTGGCGCAGGCGCGTGGCCGCTTGCCAGCCCTGCGCCTGGCGGCGCAACACCACCGGCAGGAACAGGCCGACCAGAAACAGGATGTGGTCCCAGCCGCCGCGCACATGCGCGACGCCGGAAAGCGCATAGCGGATGAAAACATCGGCACGGCTAGCGCCGGACGCCACGAAATGTTGCGAAGGCTGTTCGGCACTGAACAGGCCGGATCGGTCGCCGTGGAAATCGAGTGCAAGCAGGCCACGGTGCCAGGCGTCGATCTCGAACAGCAGGCGGTAGTCGACATGCAGGTCGACCGGTGCATGCGCGCAGTGACCGGCCAGCGCCAGGCTGGCGTAACGGCCATCGCTGTAGTCGGCAACCTGCAGGCCGGTGACCGAAAGCGTGCAGGGTTCGCGGTCGGCGCGCAGCACCAGCCGGCCCAGCGCGTATTGCGCGATGCGTGGCTGCTGGCGCCGCACCTCGCCCCAGGTGAGCTGGCTGTCGCCGTCGGTGTCCAGGCCCAGAGCCAGGTCGAGGTCGCGCAGCGCAATGTCCCAGCGTCCCTGCAGCACCACGCCTGCCAATTGCATCTGCAGGTAACTGGTGCTGGCCTTGTGTGCCAGTACGTTGGCGCTCGCCAGCAGCAGCGGCAACAGCACCGATAGGCGCAACAAGCTGCGCCATGCTGCGCCCGTCATCGCGTGCCGATCTGCTGGCGCCACAGCGCCAGTTCGGGTTCCAGCCGCAGGTCGCGCACGCCGGTGGCGGCGATCCAGGCCGCGACCGCTTGTGCTTTGACAGCCTGCCCTGACAGTCGCGCCGCACGCAGATACAGCCGTGCATCGACCGGATCGCGCTGGAAGGCCCAGCTTTGCGTGATCAGCGTCAGCGCCGCAGCGGGATTTGCGCGCAGCTCCAGTTCCATCAGGGCTTCGTCGCGCAGATGGCTGCGATCGCCGCGCTGGCGCATCTCCGCGAAACGCAGCACCAGGTACTGCAGTTGCTGCCTGGCGCTGCTGGCGGCGGCCGTGTCGCCCGCCTGTCCGGCCCGTTGCTCGGCCAGCGTCAGGCGCAGCAGCAGGCTGTCCTGGCGCCGATAGTCCGCCAGCAGTTGCCGCACCTTGGCACCGTCGCCCTGTTCCAGCAAAAAATCGGCGTAGGCTGCCAGCAATGCCGGGTCGGTGGCCTCGGCGGCGGACATGCGCTGCAAACCGGCCTCGAAATGTCGCCGCGCCTCTACATGCTGGCCGCCGCGCTGTGCCAATTCGGCGGCCACTGCGCGCGCCCAAAGTTCACCGGCCCAGGGAACGCCCGCGCTGTCGCGCATGACCGCATCCAGGCGGGCGAGCGCGCCCGCCGAATCGCCCTGCAGACCGTGTGCCGCGGCCAGGCAGGTGGCGCCCGTCAACACGCCGACATGGGCCGCCGCCGCTTGGCAGTCCGCCGCCGCAGCCACTGGATCACCCTGCGACAAGCGCAGCCCGGCACGGGTCAAGCGCGCCGCGTGACTTTCGGTCGTGGCCGAGTCGATCAGCAATTGCAGGTCGCGCTCCGCCGGTGCTACTTCCATGCGTGCCAGGCGCAGACTGGCACGTAGCAGTGCCACCTCGGGCGGGGGTCGCGGCATGTCCCACCATGGCGCCAACGCTGCCTGGGCATGGCCGAGGTAGCGCGGGTCTTCCTCGCGCCGGCTCAGCTCCAGCGCCGCGCGCGCATAGGCGAGCGCCGACGGAACATGGTTCGGCTGCGCAGCCTGGCGCTGGCGCAATTCCTGCAGCGACGCCATGCCCGCCAACCGTGGCCGGCGCAACTGCTCGAGCACCACAACGTCGTCCTGCGGCGTGTAAGGCGCCACGGCCGAGGCCGCGCTGGCGGCCCATCCGAGGCTGATCGCCGCTATCCACCGGGCGGCGCGCGTCACGACAGCGATACGAGTTCCAGCTGCACCGGCTGTGGGATCAGGTACAGGCGCATCGCGTGCCGGTTCATCGCCAGCGCCCGCGCGCGCTGCGTGTCGGCCAGCGTGTTCTGGCCCAGCGCGGCATGGATCTGCGCTGCAACCGCATACAGCTGCGGCGTGTTCCAGCCGCTGTCCTGCACCCGGCGGATCAGTGCCGCGGCCTCACCGGCTCGGCCGGCCCGAAACAGCGCAGCCGCCAGCTCGATCTGAGTATCGCCAAAGGGCCGTAGCTCGGCACTGCGCCGCGCCAGCGCCAGCGCCTCGGCGGGAGCGCCAAATTGCAGGAAATGGTCCACCGCATGACCGACGCCCGCCTCGGGGAAGGACTTGAGGCGCTGGCGATAGATTGCCTGTGCGCGCGCGATCCAGGGCAAGGCAGCATCGGGCTTGTCACCTTCGCGCAACAGCCGCGCGAGTTCGTCCATGTGTTCCGGGTGGCCGTATTGCGCGACCAGGCTCTCGAGCAGCGCCCGTGCGCCGGCTGCATCGCCCTGCAGACGCAACACCTCGGCGATCTGTTCGTCGACCATCCACCAGCCGGGCAGCGCGTCGCTCGCCAGCCGGTACAGCGCGAGCGCCTCATCCAGCCGGCCCTGGTCAAAGGCCACCAGCCCGCGCTGCAGCCGCAGCCAGGCCCGGGTGACTGCCGAGCCACCGTTGTAGCGCTTCTCCGCCGCCTCCAGCAAAG
Organism: Rhodoferax sp.; assembly: GCA_043759735.1. GTDB lineage: Bacteria > Pseudomonadota > Gammaproteobacteria > Burkholderiales > Burkholderiaceae_C > CAISIP01. The sequence goes on along the minus strand of JAYUQC010000225.1, from coordinate 15,579 downwards.
CGGCGGCCTCACCGGGCGCGCCGGTTTTGCGGCGGTACTGGGCCAGACGGATGTACTGGCTGCTGTTGCCGACCTGGTTGACCAAATCGCGGTAACGCGCTTCGGCGGCAGCGTAGTGCCCGCCATACAGCGCGATGTCAGCCGCCAGCGCGCCGGCCTCGACCGGGTCCATCGTGCCGGCACATTGGGCCAGCGCCGAGCCGGCCGCGTCGAGCCGGTGCAACGCAAAGTGCAGGCGTGCCCGTGCCTGGCAAAGGTCGGCATCGGTCCGGGCGCGTGGCGTGCTGGCGTCGAGCAGGGCCAGGACCGGTTGGTAGTCGTCCAGCATGCCGCTGAGCCGGGCGCGCTCCAGGTACAGAGTCACGGTTTCCTGCGCCAGCGGCAGGTTGTCCGGTTGTGCGCCGAGCTGCCGCATGGCGGCATCGATGGCGCCGTTCAGTGTCGCGAGTTCCTGTGTGTAACTGCTTGCAATGACCCGGGCTGCGGGCGCTTGCGGGTTGCCCGCCGCGCTGGCGGCGGGCGTGACGGGAACGACCAGTACCGGTCGCTCGGACTGGCCGCAGGCGTACAGCAGGCACAGCGCCAGCTGGCCGCTCGCCCGAGTGACCCGCGCTCGCACCGAACCGGTGGCGCCTGTGGTGGACGCAGGGCGGGCCCCCACACGTTCAGGGGAACGGATGGGCTGCGCGCAGGAACGGGAATGTCGCCGGCAACGGTGTTCCCGTTTCGTCTGCGGTGGCATTGATGGTGCCCACCAGGTCATCCAGGGTATGCGGCGCGCCGATGCGCAGCAGCGCCGCCGCGAGCAGGCGATCGATGACCGGATCATCGAAGCCGCGTCCATTGGGCCAGCCGACGGGCGCGTTCGGGTTGTAGGTGATCACGTCGGGCAATATCACCGGGCCGGCAAAGGCCACGCAGCTCGAGATGTCGACATCGGCGGGGCTCAGTGGCGGCGTCACGATCTCGACCGAGCAGGGTGTCAGGCCGAGCATGCGCATCTGCGGGCCGAGTTTGAAATGGAAGTTGGCCAGTGAATTGATCTGCGGCCCGCGCGTCAGCATGAACGCGAAGTCGCGCGCATCGTTGACCGGGTCGCCCCGGTTCAGCGCGTCGCGCTGGTTGCCAAAGGTATTGAACGGGTTGGTCGGGTCGGGGTTGACCAGGATGCCATTTTCGTTCACCGGCGCTGGTGCACCATTGTTCCTGGATAGCAGCGCCGTGCCGAGCGCGGGCTGGCCCATGCGATCGATCCGTGCATAACGGTCGGGCGTTGCGGTGGCAAACGCGAATGGACCAACACCATCGGAACCCCCGCCGCCACATGCGGCCAGAGTCAGGGTAGCGGCCAGCAGCAGGCATGGGGCCGACACGGGGTGGGTTGTGGTGATCATGGTGTCACCCCACCAGTCGGCTGGTGACGGCCCAGGCCCGCAATTGCGGACGACTGCCGTTGAGCAAGCGGGGTGCCAGCACGTCGAGGTCCATGTCGAACGCGATCACTGACACATTGCGGTTGGCAAACGAATCGCGGCGCGGCCGGATCCCGATGCCGAAGGCCGTGACCAGGTCGCCATTCTGACCGGCGGTCTGAAAAGTGGTCAGCAAGGCGCCCAGCCCCTGCGCGTCGAAGAAGAATGGGTCGTTGCGCAGCCCGGCAAAACCCTTGATGCCGCTGGGCGTTGCAAACACCTGTTCGATCGGACCGGAAAACGTGCCGCCGGCCCCCGGCACATTCTCGAGTTGCAGTCCGCAATTGCCGGCGCTATTGGTGGCCGTTCGGGCCTGGATCGTGACGTCCGGATTGCTGTCGAAATTGCCGGCCGCGTCGGCTCGGTCGATGTAGAAGGTGTACAGGACCCGAGGGTCGCAGTAGAAGGTTCCGTCGATCCGCGAGCGTGGCGCCGGCCGGCCGCCGAAGGTGATCGCGCCGACCACCTTGTTGGCCGATTCAGGCGAGGGGAAGATAAACACGTCTGCGATATCGGCGGCAGGATCGGCATCGGCTGCCGGTGATTCCGCATGATCGGCTGACATGACCGCCAGGGTCGTAAGCGCACTGGCCGCGAGTAGGAAGCGGGCGGCTGCCTTGAGTTTCTGCATTGCAGGTACCTCCGATTGAATAGACCGCAGGAAACAGCCGGCGCTGTACCCGGTCGCACGACCAGTGGCTGGCACAGCCCACCGATCCTGCCACTGGATTGCCCTCCGGGGCGCGGCGATTCTGCTGCCGCCGCGCTGAGTAGATGTTACGAGATATTGCGCCGGATGTGCGGAAATTTGCATCCGCAAGGAACGATTGTCGAGCGGTCCCGCAAACCAGTCAGTACCACACCAAGCGACCGGCGCTGCGGGTGGCGTCAGATCTGCACCGTACCGCTGATGCAGGTGACCGCCTGACCGCCGACCCAGACCTGGCCGACAGAATCGCTGTCGATCGAGATCCGACCGGCCCGGCCCATGCTGGCGCCCTGCGCCGCCACATAGCGCTTGGGCAGATGGCCATCGGCGATCAGCCACTGGGCCAGGCTGGCGTTCAGGCTGCCGGTGACCGGGTCCTCGTTGATGCCCATGTGCGGAGCAAATCCGCGCACCACCAGATTGGCGTCGTCACCGGCCGGGCTGGACTTGCCGTGTAAGGCCGCCACGCCGACCTTGTGTCTGGTGGTCGCAAGCTGACCGAAATCGGGCGTCAGTCCGGCGACCGTTGCAGGGGCGTCCAGCAGCAAGCCCAGCCAGCAGGTACCGTTGTCCAGCAACTGAGCCGAGACGATCTGGCGTGCTGTCAGACCGAGCGCCGCTGCCACCGATGCAAGCCCGGGTGCGTCGACGTCCGCGCGGCGCAGTGCCGGCGCGCCAAATGCCAGCAGAGCGCCGTCGCGGCGAATCCGCACCAGTCCCACTGCGCACTGCTGCACGATGCCAGCATCCGTTGCGGACTTGCCGCCCGCCGCCAGCCAGGCATGGCAGCTACCCAGCGTCGGATGGCCGGCAAACTGCAGTTCGCCGCCCGGTGTGAAGATGCGCACCCGGTAGTCGGCCGCGGGATCGGTGGGCTCGAGAAGGAAGGTGGTTTCCGACAGATTGGTCCAGCGGGCGAAGCGCTGCATCGTGGCGTCGTCCAGGCCGTCAGCCTGCAACACCACGGCCACCGGATTGCCCAGGTAGGGTGTGGCTGTGAATACATCGATCTGCTGGAATGGACGTTGGATCATGGCGGGGTCCGTCAGGTGAGTGATTGGTCGAGTACGCCCACGCTGGCCGGGCGATCACGCAGTGCGGCATACCAGCGCTGCAGGTGGGCACGTCGGGGATGGGCCAGTGGCAAGCCATACCAGCGGTGCAATTCACAGCCCAGCGGAATGTCGGCCATGCTGAAACGCTCGCCGGCCATGAAGGCCGATCGCGCCAGATGCTGGTCCAACCGATCGAGCAAGGGCTCGGTCTGGGCAACGGATTGGTCGATCAGCTCGGTCCGGCGCTGTTCGGGCGCGGTGCGAATCAGTTGCAGGAAAGCGCCGCGACCGGCGCCGTTGAACGTGGTCTGCTGCCAGTCCATCCATTGTTCGGCGACAAAGCGCTGCGCCACGGTGGCGGGCAAAAGGCCGGACGCACCGTACTGGTTGGCCAGGTAGCGCACGATGACGTTCGATTCCCACAGGCACAGGTCAGCGTCCTGCAGGGTCGGCACCAGGGCGTTGGGATTGAGCTCCAGGTAGGGCGGGGTCGTGACAATGCCGAAGCCGGCGCCGGCGTCGACCCGGGTGAACGCGGCACCCGTCTCCTGCGCCGCCCACACCACCTTGCGCACATTGATCGAGCTCAGCCGGCCCCAGATCTTCATCAGGCTCTCCCTGGCGGCTGGCGACTGGCCGCTCAAGCCGCGACGGGCATCGACTCGCGCACGGCAGCGGCCAGTGCCGCGACGCCGCGTTCGATCTCCTCGACGCTGGGCGTCACGAACGACAGCCGCAGGCTGCGCGGATCGGGATGGTCGGCAAAGAAGGCCAGACCCGGCACGAACGCTACGCCCCTGGCGACCGCCTTTTGCAGCAACGCGACCGCGTCCATGCCCCGGGGCAGGCGCAGCCACAGGAACATGCCGCCTTCGGGCTTGTTCCAGACGACGCGGTTGTCCAGGTCGCTGTCATCGCCGGCCGGCATCTCGCGCTCCAGCGCCGCCAGCATGGCATCGCGCTGGGTCTTGTAGCGCGCGCGGATGGTCGGGATATGGCGCTCCAGAAATCCGTCTTTCATGACCTCGGCGATCATGCGCTGGTTGAAGCCCGGGCTGTGCAGATCGGCCGCCTGCTTGGCCTGCAGCAGTTTCGGAAAAACCGCCGCCGGCGCGACCAGGAAGCCCAGCCGCAGGCCCGGCGCCAGGACCTTGGAGAACGAACCGAGGTAGATACAGCCATCCGGGTTACGCGCCGTCAGCGGCAATGGAGGGGGCTGGTCGAACCACAGGTCGCCGTAGGGGTTGTCCTCGACGATCGGCAGGCTGAGTTCGGCGGCGGCCGCCACCAGTTCGGTGCGCCGCTCGTCGCTCATGGTGCGGCCGGTCGGGTTCTGAAAATTGGGCAGCACATACAGAAACCGCGGCGCCGCGCCGCCGCGGCATTGGGCCCGCAACGCGTCGATCTGCAGGCCCTGATCGTCGCTGCCCACGCTCACGATGGCGGGCTCCATGGGTGCGAAGGCCTGCAACGCGCCCAGATAGGTCGGCGTCTCGACCAGTACCCGGCTGCCCGCGTCGATCAGCACCTTGGCCACCAGGTCCAGCCCCTGCTGGGAGCCGGTGGTGATCAGCACGCGGGCCGGGTCCACGTCCCAGGGCAGCATGTCGGCCACCATCCGCACCAGCGGCGCGTAGCCTTCGCTGGCGGCGTATTGCAGCGCAGCGTGGGCGTCATCACGCAGTACGATGGCGCAGGCGCGGGTGAACTCGGGGACCGGGAAGGTCTTGGCCGAGGGCAGGCCACCGGCGAAACTGATGATGCCGGGCTGTTCGGTGACTTTGAGGATTTCGCGGATTACCGACGGGTTCATGCGCGCGGCGCGGCGCGCCAGGGTCCAGGGCGTGCTGGCGCCGCGGGTCGGGTTGGATGGGGTCATGGTTTCTCTCCTCCTTGCGGGCCATAAAAGACGACCCAGGTCGCGAAGTCCGGCGTGAAGTGTTCAAACCGGTGCTGCTGGCCTGTGGCCACAAAAAATGCATCGCCCGGCGCCGCCGCATGGCGCTGGCCATCGATGACGATCTCGCCGTTGCCGGCCTGCACCAGGTACAGCTCGTCCTGGGTATGCGGCAGCTGGCGGTCGCGTCCATCCGGATTGATCGACGGCTTGAACAGCTTGAGCAGCATGCTGCCGTGCGCAAGCACGTTGACCGATGGCGCTCCGTCGGGGTAGAGCGCGGTCGGGGCGCCGGGAAGTTGCGCCAGCGCCTGAACGATGGAGGTTTTCATGGGTTTCCCTTGGGCGTGGCCAATGCTGGCGCGGCAACGGCCGCACCGGCGCGGATGGATTGCACCGGCATTTTCTTGCCGATAAAGACGGTGGCAATCACCGCGATCGAAAAACCGACCGTCATCAGGTCCAGTGACTCGCCCAGCAGCGGCACCGAAAACAGCATGCTCAGGAACGGCTGCACCAGTTGCACCTGGCTGACCCGTACCGTGCCGCCCAGCGCCAGGCCGCGGTACCAGGCAAAGAAGCCGATCCACATCGAGATCAGCGCGACATAGGCAAAACCCATCCAGGCGCTGGGCAATACCGGCGCATCGGGCCAGGTCAGCAGCATCAGCGGCATGGTCAGCGGCAGGCTGATCACCAGCACCCAGCAGATCACCCGCTCGGCGCCCAACTGCGGCGTCAACTGGCCGCCGCTGACATAACCGAAGGCTGCACTCAGCACGGCCAGCAGCAGCAGCACGTCGGCCCACTGGGCGCTGGTGTTGCCCGTATCCGAGCGCAGCAGCATGAACGCGCCGACCAGCGCAGCGCCCGCAACCGCACACAACCAGAACCCGACGCTGGGTCGCTGGCGCAGCCACAGGCTGGCCACGACCGCAGTGGCCAGCGGCAAGATGCCGATCACCACCGACGCATGCACCGACTCGACATGGCGCAAGCCGAGCGCCAGAAACAGCGGGAACCCGACCACGACGCCGCAGGCGGTGAGCCCCAGCGCCCGCCATTGCCCGCCGCGCGGCCGTGGTCCGCGGGTGCACAGCAGGTAGACTACGGACAGCAGGCCGGCCACCGCGGCGCGCCCGAAGGTCACGAACACCGGCGAGAGTTGCGGCGCGCCGGCAGGTCCGGTGGCCAGCTTGGTCATGGGCAGCGTCACCGCGAACAGCAGCACGCCCAAAAAACCCAGCCATAGACCACGCGTTTCGTCTTTCATACCGACACCATCCAGCCCGCCGTGACCAGCAACACCAGGGCCATGCCCCGGTTGAACCACAGCAGCCGGTTGCCTTGCGCCAGCACCTGGCGCAGCATCGAACCCATCAGCGCGTAACTGAAGTTGCTGGTGAACGCGAACAGCATCATCAGCGCGCAGATGATGGCCAGCCGTTCGCCCGGATTGGACGCCGGCTGACCGGCCGCGCTGACGACCCAGCCGGCGGTCAGCGTGAGGGCCAGCATCCAGGCCTTGATGTTGACGAACTGCAGACCGACGCCGCCCCAGAACCCGATGTTCAGCCGTGCGGCGTCTACGCGTGCCAGTTGCGACGCGCTGGCCAGTTTCCAGGCCAGCCATACCATGTAAGCGGTCCCGACCAGTTTCACGCCCCAGCGCAGTGCCGGCACGCTCAGGATCAGCGCGCCCAGACCCAGCCCGCAGGCCAGCATCAGCAGTGTCCAGCCGGCGGGCACCGCCAGGCAAAAGCGCAGTGCCGGCTTCAGGCCATGGTTGGCCGCCAGTGCGGTGGCCAGCATCGTGTTCGGGCCGGGCGTGAAACTCACGGCCGTACAAAAGGCCAGCAAGGCGGTGAGTTCGGTCGCGTTCATGCGGGCTGGGTGCGGGGAAGGAGAAGGGGAAGGGGAAGACTGGGACTTGTCAACGGATGGCCCCTACTGTAACCTCCAATACCAGTACACAACCGGTACAGATTTGAGGGCTTGAGGCGGATCTGTATCGGTCACGCCAACAGTACAGCCGGGACGCACGACACAAGGACAACCGCCATGCTGATGAAAACCGCCGGGCAGTCGCTGACCGAACAACTCACCGAACGGTTTGCCGACCGTATCCGGACCCGCCTGCTGGCCCCAGGCGCGCGCCTGCCCTCGGTGCGCCAGTGTGCGCAGCAGCATGCGGTCAGCCCGTCCACGGTCGTCGCCGCCTATGACCGATTGTCCGCGCTGGGCCTGGTCGACGCGCGGCGCAACCGGGGATTTTTCGTGCGCGAAGCGGGAGCCGACGCCCACCCTGTCGGGGCCACGCGTGCCGTTGCTGCGGGGCTGGACGGCCATTCGGCGTTGCCGTCCCGGCGTGCGCCGGTGAACGCGGCGGCGCTGATCCGGGGCATGTTCCATACGGTCAGCGACAAGCCGCAACCGGGCATGGGCGTGTTTCCGCCCGACTGGTTGGAGTCCAGCTTCATGCACGCGGCAGTGCGCCGGGTGACGACGAGCCGGTCTCTGCAATCGTTTTCGCTGCAATACGGCGAGCCGGCGGGTGACCTCGGTCTGCGCCGCGCATTGGCCACCAAGCTGGCCGGCATCAGCATCCAGGCCACGACCGAGCAGATCATCACCACGGTCGGTGCCACCCATGCACTCGATATCGTCAGCCGCACGTTGTTGCGGGCCGGCGACCCGGTGATGGTCGAGGAGCCGGGCTGGGCGATCGAATTCGCGCGACTGGAGGCGCTGGGCATGCGGGTACTGCCGGTGCCGCGGGGCGAAAACGGTCCCGACCTGCAGGTCATGGCGCGCTATTGCGAACTGCACCAGCCCAAGCTGTTCGTCAGCGTCAGCGTGCTGCACAACCCGACCGGCTATTGCCTGACGCCAGCCAGTGCGCACCGCATCGTGCAACTGGCCAACCGGTACCAGTTCCACATCGTCGAAGATGACACCTACAGCCATATCGCACCCGAGTCGGCGACCCGCCTATGTGCGCTGGACAACCTGCAGCGCACCATCTATGTCAGTGGTTTTGCCAAGATTCTGGCGCCGAACTGGCGTGTGGGCTATCTTGCGGCGCCCGTCGGCCTGGTCGAGCGCCTGCAGGACACCAAGCTGCTGGCCACGCTGACGACGCCGGCCCTGCTGGAAAAGGCCTTGGCCTGGTGCATCGACCAGGGGCAGCTGCGGCGCCATGCGCAGCGCATCCGGGCCCGGCTGGAGCAGGCGCGTGCGCGCAGCGTGACGCTGGCCTTGCAGGCCGGTTGCCGTTTCGCGGCCGAGCCCGCCGGCTTGTTCGGCTGGGTCGACACCGGCGTCGATACCGACGCACTGGCGCAGCGCATGCTCGATCGGGGCTACCTGCTGGCGCCCGGCGCCCTGTTCCATGCACAGCGCCAGCCCAGCACGCTGATGCGCATCAACTTCGCGACCACCCAGGAGGCGCGCTTCTGGAACGACTTCCAGGAGGCGCGGTTTGGTGCCTGATTGCAACACCTGGGCAGGGCGCAGCGGCGCAATGTCTGGATTCGGCCGAATTTCGCGAGCCGACCACTAGAATGAAACTTCATGGCGGTCGATGACCGTTCGATGCCCCGGCAGCGCGCTGGCTTCACGGGGTGAAGGCATTGCACGACAGGCTCGATCGAGCCGCACATCGAGGACCCGCCACGAGATGCGACACCGCAGCTTTCTGGAATACAGGAACTACCGATACCTGAAACTGGCGGTGACGCTGTGCGCGCTGGGCATCGGCGCGTACATCTGGTATCGGCAGACCCGCTTCAGTATGCCGGGCGACCAGGGTTATGGCGGCAGCCTGATGGGTTACGGGCTGGGCACGGTCGCCGCGTTGCTGATCGTCTGGCTGATGTGGCTGGGCGTGCGCAAGCGCCGGTTCAAGGCCTCCATCACGATGACCCAGGGCTGGTTGTCGGCCCATGTCTACCTGGGGTTGGGACTGGTCGTTATCGCCACGCTGCACACCGGGTTCGAACTAGGCCTGAATCTGCACTCGCTGGCCTATTTTCTGATGCTGCTGGTGGTGGTCAGCGGCATTTACGGCGTTATCGTGTTCCTGCGCGAACCCGAGCGCATGACCCGCAACATGGGCGAGGACAACATTTCGACACTGTTGTTGCAGATCCAGGAGTCCGATCAACAGGCGGCCCGGCTCGCGCTGCAGTTGCCCGACGAGTTCAATGCGCTCGTGCAGGCGGCGGCCAGCAGGACCCGTTTGCGTGGCAGCGTGTTCCAGCATGTATCGGGCAGCCTGTCCAGGCGCTGCCCGACCGAGCAGGCCGTGGCCCGCATGGAGCGGCTCAACCGGAGCTTGAAGGATGAGCAGGGACGGCTGGCGCGCGAGGTGTACGCGCTGATGCTGGGCCGACGCACCGCGGTGGCCAAGATTCGTGCGGAAATGCGTTCGCTGGCGCGCATGCGCCTGTGGTTGCTGGTGCATGTGCCACTCTCGTTCGCGCTGTTGTTCGCGCTCGCTGGGCATATCGTTTCGGTCTTCATCTACTGGTGACGGGCACATGATTCGCTGCAAGCTGGTTGAGACCATCCACCCGGACGAAACGCAGATCGGTGCGCTAGTCGGGCGCGCGGTATCGGGGGAGGTGCTCAGCCTGGGCCGCGCCGCAGCATGCAAGATCTACCTGCCCGATCCGCGGGTGCGGCTGGAACATGCATTGATCCGGCGCGCAGAAGACGGGCTGCTGTACCTGGAATCTGCCGGACCGGTGTACATCAACCAGAAGCAGCACAGCAGCATGCGCCTGGCCGTGGGCCAGAAGATATCGGTCGGCCCCTACGATTTCATCGTCGAGGCGGTCGAGGACGGAGCCGACCGGCCCGACCCCCGTCTCACGCTGTCATATGCGCTGCGCGCGACCGCGCTGGCGCCGGCGCAGGCGTCATCGGCGTTGGTACTCGTGGGTGTGGATGGCGGCTGGATTGGTCGCCGCGGCCTGGCCTGGATGCTGAGCCTCGCCGTCGCACTGGTGTTCGCGGCATGGCCGGTCTGGCATGCGTTTCAGCCACCAGACAGCGCCGCCGCAACCATGGCACAAGCACCAGCGGGGGGTGGTGCGGCTGCGGGTTCGGGTGCAGCGCAGGTGCCACCGGCGCAGCAGGCCGGCCTGGCCGGCGTTCAGGCGCAGGCGCTGCGCTGGGTCAACCAGAGCGGCAAACGGCTGGACACGCTATGGAACCCGGGCACCATTTCGTCGGCGCACCAGGCCTTCGGACAGGATTGCCGCAGTTGCCACGACAAGCCGTTCGAGCGCGTCACCGATGCCAGTTGCGCCAGTTGCCATGCCAATACCGGTGACCATATCCGCGATGTCACCGTGGCCCAGCATACGTTCCAGGGCCAGCGCTGCGCGACCTGCCACAAGGAGCACCAGGGCGCTTCGGGCATGCGCAGCGCAGACACGGTCGGATGCGTGCAGTGCCACGCCAATGTGCGCAGCTATTCGGCGCTGACGACGCTGGGCAATGTGTCGGATTTCGCGCGCGACCATCCGCCGTTCCGCTTGTCGATCCGCCAGCAAGACAAGGGGCATCCGGTGCAGCGCAGCACCCAGACCGCCGCGCTGCGCAACGATACCGGATTGGTGTTCCCGCACGACATCCATCTGGCCAAGCTTGGCATCAAGAGCCCCGCCGGCCCGGCCAGTACCGGCGGGCGAGTGGTGCTGGAATGCGCCAATTGCCATACGCCGGACGTCGCCGGCGCCCGTTTCGAGCCGGTCACGATGGCGAAAAACTGCCAGTCCTGCCACCGCCTGTCGGTCGATCCGCAGGTGCCCCAGCGCGAGGTGCCGCACGCTGGTCCCGAGGTGGTCGAAGTCGCGGTGCGCGAGATTTACGCCAGCCTGGCGCTGGACCGGTTTCCGGTCAACCTGGTCACCGTCAACACCTTGCTGCAACGACCCGCCGGCGAGCCGAGCGTCGGCCAGGCGACGCAGGCCGGGCGCTGGGTGCGGCAACAAAGTCAGGCCACGTTCAACCAGATGTTCGCGTCGGCCAACGGAGTCTGCAAGACCTGCCATGCGGTGCAGGCCGAGAAGCTGGCCGGTCGTCAGGCGGCCATCTGGAAGGTGTCGCCGATCGTTGTCACGGACCACTGGCTGCCGCAGTCCCTGTTTTCGCATGCGCAGCATAAACAAGCCGCCTGTGTCTCCTGCCACGAGGCGCCAGGGTCCAAGCGCGCCTCCGAGATCCTGATTCCCGCTATCGCGTCGTGCCGGACCTGCCACACCGGCGCTGCCAAGGACAAGGAAAAAGTCGTCAGCCGCTGCGACAGCTGCCATGGCTTTCATCCGCCCAAGGCGCACCCGGTGTTCCAGGCTCGGGCCACGGTGAGCGGGGCGCGCCCATGATTGCAGCCCTGCGCGGTTCTTGCGTGCCTGCGCGCTGGCTGGTCGCCTGCGTCCTCGTCCTGCTGCACGGATGTGGCGGAGGTGGCGGCGGCGGGGCGCCGGTGGCCATCCTTTTTCCGAACGACTGCGGTGTCTTTTGCGCACGGGATGTGCTGACGGTGGAGGATGTCGAGCAGATCGTCGCGCAGACCGTGCAGGCCGCCCGGGCGCGAGCCCAGAATGCGACCGTCGCGGTGACCGATCGGGTTGGCAATGTGCTGGCGGTGTATGCCATGAATGGTGCCACCGGCACGGTCCGGATCGACAGCGGGCGTGGCGTATTCGGTGGCCTGGAGCAGGTGGCGGTGTTGCCCAGCGCGTTCGCCGCCATCAGCAAGGCGCTGACCGGCGCCTATCTGTCGAGCGCGGGCAACGCGTTCACCTCGCGCAGCGCGAGCCAGATCATCCAGGAACACTTCAACCCGAACGAAGCCAACCAGGTGTCGGGCCCCCTGTTCGGTGTGCAGTTCTCGCAGTTGTCGTGTTCGGACCTGATGCGCCGCGACGTGTCGGTCGCTGCCGGCGACGGCACACTGGGTCCCAAACGCTCGCCGCTGGGGCTGTCGGCCGACTCGGGTGGTCTGCCGCTGTACAAGAGCGGCCGGCTGGTCGGCGGCATCGGCGTGATCGCCGACACCGTGTACGGGCTGGACCTGGATATCACCAACATCGACAACGATCTGGACGAGACGCTGGCGGTGGCCGGCAGCCTGGGATTCGAGGCGCCGGTGGACATCCGCGGCAATCGGATCACGCTGGACGGGCGCTCGGTGCGGTTCACTGATGCGACCCAGACTGGAACGGTCGCCACCACGATTGCCGGACTGCCCGGCGCATTGATACCGGCGAGCGGGTATTTCGCCGGCGCCATACGTGCCGGCGCGGCCTATGGCGTGAGCACCTCGGGCATACGGCGCGACACCGGTCCGTTTGCGAACTTGGGCGGCTATGTGCTGGTAGACGGAGCCAACAACAATATTTATCCGGTGCGCGCCGGCACCGACGGCGGCCTCACTGCCGGGGAAGCGCAACAGATCCTGAGCTCGGCGCTGGCCCTTTCCAGCCGGGCGCGCGGACAGATTCGCAGGCCGCTGGGACAGCCCGCGCAGGTCAGCATCTCGGTGGTGGACAGCAACGGGGTGGTGCTGGGTTTGGTCCGGGCGCCGGATGCGCCGATATTCGGCACCGACGTGGCGTTGCAAAAGGCCCGCAGTGCGGCATTCCTGTCGCATCCGCAGGCGGGGGCGGAGTTGCTCGCGTTGCCGGGAGCCCTGTCGCCGATTCCGATGGCGGTGGCGGCCATTGGTCCGTATGTGACCGCGACCCGCAATTTCCTGGGTGACATGACCGCCCTGTCCAATGGCACGGCGTTCAGCACCAAGGCGATCGGCAACCTGTCGCGTCCGTATGTACCCGACGGCATTACCGGCAATCCCCATGGACCCTTGTCCAAGCCGTTTGCGCAATGGAGCCCTTTTGCCAACGGCATTCAGCTCGATCTGAGCCTCAACGCCATCGTGTCCTCGGCCTTTGGCGATCTGGCGGTTGGCTGTACCGGCCTGAACCGATTGCGCAACGGGCTGCAGATATTTTCCGGCGGGGTACCGATCTACCGGATCGTGGGCGGCGTGCCGCAACTGGTGGGGGGCATTGGCGTGTCAGGTGACGGCACCGACCAGGACGACATGATTGCGTTTCTGGGGTTGGCCCAGGCGGGGGCCGTATTGGGCACCGGCATCGGCAATGCGCCGCCGTCGCTGCGTGCGGACGCCTTGCTCCTGCCGGTCGGACGCTTGCGCTATGTGCAGTGCCCGGTGGCACCCTTCAATGACAGCGACGCACAAAACGTATGTGCCGGGATATGAGCGCCCCCGACCCTGGCGTAACCAGGCCCCCCGAGGGGGTGCCAGAAAACTTGGGAGCGGCCCGGCGTTTTCTCATGATCGCCCCCAACCCTGGCTGCGCCAGACCCCCCAAGGGGGTGCCAGAAAACTTGGGAGCGGCCCGGCGTTTTCTCAAGATCGCCCCCAACCCTGGCTGCGCCAGGCCCCCCGAGGGGGTGCCAGAAAACTTGGGAGCGGCCCGGCGTTTTCTCAAGATCGCCCCCAGGGTCGCGGCCGCAGGGCTGATGCTGGCGGCGCTGACCGGCGCCTGGGCACAGGGTCTGCGTCCACCGGCCGACGAGAGTGGCGTGGAGCTGCGCCGGCCGCAGACCGAGCCGCTGACCTATCCGCTGGCGCCGATCGATCCGAATCAGGTCAGCGCACCAACCCGAGCCGACCCGCGCATCAGCCTGCCGGTGCCCGACCGCTGGCGCATCATGGAGAGCCTGGGCCAGAAGGACCGCTGGTGGGACCCCTACAACATCAACACGATCAAGGGCGACAAACCGCTGCAGCAGCTTGCCCACTGGGGACCGGACTGGTTCCTGAATCTGGGCGCCATCTCCGATTCGCTGCTCGAGTTGCGCCGGGTGCCGGTGCCGGTGGGCGCGCAGTTGGCGCGCCAGGGCGCGAACGACGTCTATGCCAGAGCCGAGCAGCGGGTGCTGGCGCAAACCGTGATCCTCAGCGCGTCGCTGGTCAAAGGCAACACCACCTTCAAGCCGCCGGACTATGAATTCAAGTTTGTCGGCGCCTTCAACATCAACTATGCCCAGGTCACCCCGTTGCGGGGGCTATACATCGACCCGAACCGCGGCACGCGCCGTACCGACAGCCATTTCGGTATCCAGGAGACGTTCGTCGACAAGCACCTGCGCAATGTCTCGGACCAATACGATTTCGACTCGCTGCGGGTCGGCATCCAGCCGCTGATCTCGGACTTTCGTGGCTTCGTGTTCAACGACACGCCGTTGGCGCTGCGCCTGTTCGGCACCCGCGACAACAACCGCTGGCAGTACAACCTGGCTGCTTTCCAGCGTCTGGAGAAAGACACCAATTCCGGCCTGAACGACGCATTCACCCGCTTGCGCGCCGACTACACCTTGATGGCCAATGCCTACCGACAGGACTGGCCGGTGCTGGGCCACACCACGCAGGCCACGCTGCTCCACAACATCAACCGCGAAGGCAACCAGGGGCCGTATTACGACCGCAATGGCTTCCTGATCCGTCCGGCCGTGGTTGGTGACGGGCGTCGGCGCAACTACGATGTGACCTATCTGGGCCTGAACGGCGACGGGCATTTCGGGCGCTGGAACCTGACTTCGTCGGCCTATCTGGCGCTGGGCAATGCCAGTTATGACCCGATTGCGCAGCGCAGCCAGAGCATCCGGGCCGGTTTCGGGGCGGCCGAGTTGTCGCGCGACTTCGACTGGATCCGGGTGCGCGGCACCGCGCTGATTGCCAGCGGCGACCGCGATCCCTTCGATGGCCGCGCGACGGGTTTTGACGCGATATTCGAGAATCCGCAGATCGCCGGCGCCGATACCAGCTATTGGATCCGCCAGTCGGTGCCGCTGGTTGGCGGGGGTGGCCTGGGCCTGTCCGGGCGCAATGGGGTGCTGGCGGCGTTGCGCACGTCCAAGGAACAGGGTCAGTCGAACTTTGTCAATCCGGGCCTGCGGCTGATTGGCATCGGTGCCGACCTGGATCTGGCGCCGGAGTGGCGCCTGATCGGCAACCTGAACTGGCTGTCGTTCGGCCACACCAGCACGCTGGAATACCTGCGCAATCAGGGCGGTATCTCGCGCGACATCGGCTTGGATCTGTCACTGGCGCTGCAATACCGGCCGTTCATGTCGCAAAATCTGGTCTTCAATTTCTCCATGGCATGGCTGCAGCCCGGCGACGGATACCGCCAGCTGTTCGAGTCGGGCAAGCGTCCGTACTCGGTGCTGGCCAACCTTTTGCTGGTGTTCTGAAGATGAAACTGCCCCCACGCTCACTGCGTTCGCTGCCCCCCAAGAGGGCCATCAGTTCCTTCGGAACGGCCGGGCGGTACTAGGATGAAACTTGCGTCCACAATGCGTGATTGCCGTCATCAGGCGATTGCATCGACCAATGTTGGCCTT
>JAYUQC010000224.1:0-7684 GCA_043759735.1 Rhodoferax sp. | reverse complement strand
CGTCGGCCTCGCCGGGGGTGAAGTCGGCGGCGATGACGCAGATCTGCATCACCTGCTCCTGGAAGATCGGCACGCCCAGGGTGCGGCCGAGCGCGGCGTCGAGCGCGGGGTAGCGCGAGGGCTCTTTGCGCCCGGCCGCCGCTTCGTCGCGGCGCTTCAGGTACGGGTGCACCATGCCGCCCTGGATCGGGCCGGGGCGCACGATCGCGACTTCGATCACCAGGTCGTAAAGGCAACGGGGTTGGAGCCGCGGCAACATGCTCATCTGGGCCCGGCTTTCGATCTGGAACACGCCCACCGTGTCGGCGGCGCAGATCATGTCGTAGGTGGCCGGATCCTCGGCCGCAATGTCCTGCATCTGGAACATGTAGCCGCGCTGCGCGCTGATCAGGTCCAGGCAGCGCCGGATCGCGCTGAGCATGCCTAAAGCGAGCACATCGACCTTAAGCAGGCCCATGGCGTCGAGGTCGTCCTTCTCCCATTGAATCACCGAGCGATCCGGCATGGAGGCGTTCTCCACCGGCACCAGGCGGGTAAGCTTACCCTGCGTCAGCACGAAGCCGCCGACATGCTGGCTCAGGTGGCGCGGTGAACCGAGCAGCTGGTGCGTCAGATCCAGCCACTGCGCGATACGCGGATCGTCTGCTGCCAGGCCGGCGTTGTCCAGCGTCTCGATCAGCGATTGTTCGAGCCGCATAACCCCATCGAACCAGCGATGCTGCCTGGCAAATGCATCGACCAGCGATTCGGGAATACCCAGTGCCTTGCCGACATCGCGGATCGCGCTCTTGGGCCGGTAGGTCACCACCACGCCGGTGATCGCCGCGCGCTCGCGGCCGTATTTGGCATAGATGTACTGGATCACCTCCTCGCGCCGCTGGTGTTCGAAATCGACATCGATGTCGGGCGGCTCGTTGCGTTCGCGGCTGATAAAACGCTCGAACAACACGTTCATGCGCGAGGGGTCGACCTCGGTCACACCCAGGCAATAACAGACCGCCGAATTGGCCGCCGAACCCCGGCCCTGGCACAGGATGTGGTGTTCGCGCGCGAAACGCACGATGTCGTACACGGTGAGGAAATACATCTCGTAGTGCAGCTCGGCGATCAGGTCCAGTTCGTGTTCGACCTGTGCCTGCACCGCCGCCGGGATGCCCTGCGGATAGCGCTGACTCATACCCTCGTAGGTGAACTGGCGCAAGGTCTGTGACGCGGTCAGCCCCGGCAACACCGTCTCTTGCGGATACTGGTAACGCAGTTCGTCCAGGCTGAAGGTGCAGCGCGCCGCCACGCGCAGCGTGGCCTGCAGCAACTCCGGCGCATAGATGCCGGCCAGGCGCAGGCGCGCGCGCAGATGGGCCTCGGCATTGGGCTGCAGCTCGAAACCACACTCGGCCACCGGCCGACCCAGCCGCACCGCGGTGATCACGTCCTGCAGCGGCTTGCGCGAGCGCACATGCATGTGCACATGGCCGGCCGCGACCAGCGGCACACCGCTGTGCTGCGATACCTGCTCCAGCTGGTGCCGCCACAAATCGTCATCGAGCCCGTGCAGCAATTCCAGCACCAGCCAGAGCCGATCACCGAACAGGCCCTGCGCATGATGGCAAAAGCCCCACAAGGCCTCGAACGGCATGCCACGCGGTGGCGCCAGCAAAACCTCACAGTTGCGCAGCGACGCCAGGTCGCTGCCGGCCCATGTCACCTGGTAGTCGCCCTTGACCGCCTTGGCGCGCGCCGCGGTGATGAATTCGCACAGGTTACCCCAGCCGTCGAGGTTGTGGGGCAATACCACCAGCGTGATATCGGCATGGCCCGGCAGACCTGGCAGACCTGGCAGACCTGGCAAGGGCAGTGTGTCCCGCCCCTGTCGCCCCAGCGCCTGCGCCACCGGCAGCGGCACCACCACATCGGCAGCGCTACGCGGCAACGCCCCCTGCACCCGGAACTCGGCACCGGGCAGCAGTTTGAGCCCCTGCTTTTTCGCCTCGGTGTGCGCCCGCACCAGGCCGGCGACCGAACACGCGTCGGTGATCGCCAACGCCGTGTACCCCAGCGCCGCGGCACGCGCGACCAGCTCCTCCGGCTGCGAGGCTCCGCGCTGGAAACTGAAACTGGAGAGGCAATGCAACTCGGCATAGGCCGGCAGGGGGGTCCACATGGAATGGCCAAGGCTACCCGAGCTGTTCAAGACGATCGCACGCATGACCCGGCGAATTCGAGCTCCAACATGGCCTGCGCCGGCGTCAGGATGCGCAGTCCATCAATCGATGCCACCGTCATCAAGTCCTGATCACCCGTGATCAGCCACCGCGCTCCCGATGCAATGGCCGCGTGCACAAATACATCATCATCCGGGTCGCGGCTGAACGTCTGCTGCGCCAATGCTTGCGGTATGTTGACCCAGAAGGCGGCGCCACTGGCATCGGCCAACAAGCTGCGGCGTATTTCCATGCCCAGGTGTCGGTCGAATTTGGGCTTCCACAACCGGGTTTCGAGTTCGTGAAAAGTAGCCGTGCTGAACACCGGCAGGCCATGTTGCAATACCCTGCGCACGACCATAGCAGGTGGCCCCGACTGCGACAACGCTGCGCTGATCCAGATATTGGTGTCGAGCACCGCCTTGAAGCGGCGTTCAGCTTTCATCGACCAGCAGCGCCTCCAGGGCTTCGGGCGACAGCCCTTGCTGCTGTGCCAGCGCGGCGCTCTGGTTCAGGGTGTGTTGCAGGCGATCGGCATAAAAAACCCGCATCGCTTCAAAGTCCTGTGCACTCACCATCACGCCGACGACGCGGTCACGCCGCATCACGCGAACGGGTTCGCGTTGCGCGAGATCCAAGAACTCCCCAAAATGGGTCTTGGCCTGGTTAGCGGTGAAAGTCTGCATAGTTGCATCTCCTGCGGGTATGTGTGACATTACCACACCAATCACCTGTATTGATTTATTCGATTCAATCGAACGATTCGATTGGCATGACTATTTCGGTGTCGACGTTCTGGGAAATGAACGAACGCTCAAGTCGTACCCCCTCACCCGAACACCCCGTGCAAATACCAGTGCCCCGCCGGTTTATCAGCTTCCAGGCGGCCCGCCGTCAGCCGTTCGCGGTAGATCCAGAGCAGGCCGGCCTGCTCGCTGCGCGCCAGGAAATAGTCGCGCAGGGCCAGCCGGCCCGATGGCGGGGCTTCGGTCGTGCAGGGTGCGTCCTGCGCCAGCACAGCCGCCGAACCAGCGCCGGATGAACCGTCCTGCTCCCCCGTACGCGCCGCCGATGGCATGGCCATCACATCCCACCACGCCGCCTCCAGCCGCTGCGGGCCGGCCAGCAGGGTCAGCGGGCCCTGGTACAGCGGGCGGTCCTTGCGCACCGCCAGTTGGAGCGGCGTGGCCAGCAGCCAGGTCGGATACAGGGCATCGGATGCCGCCGCCTGCAACGCGGCGACCACGGACCGGCGCTTCCTGCTACTGCTACTGCTACTGCTACTGCTACTGCTACTGCTATTGCCGGTGTTGCCAGCGTGTCCACCCTGCGCCGCTTTCCTGCCACCACGACCGGACGACGCTGTGCCGGTCGCCGACCACCGGACAACAGATGGTTCGCCCACCGCCTGCACCCAATCTTGCATGTGTTCGGGCCGGTGGTCGGCACGGGGCTCGGCCCGCAACACCTGATCCGGCCCCAGCCGCGCCGCCAGACGCTCGAGCAACTGCGTCAGGTCGTCACCGCTGCGTTGTTCGTCCGGCAACAGGCTGGCAGTGGCACCCGACAAGGCGGCTGTCTCCACCGTGCGCAGGCGCAGGTACAGCACCGGCGCAGGCAGGGTGATGCGCTCCAGGTTTTCGGCCAGCAGGCGCTGCAGGTGCCCCATGTCCAGCGTCGGCACGGCGGTGCGCACGACCAGAGAGCCCTCGGTGGCGGTGTCGCGCCGCGCATCCATCTGCCACACCAGTTCCAGCGCCAGCACGC
Source organism: Rhodoferax sp. (assembly GCA_043759735.1). Classification (GTDB taxonomy): domain Bacteria; phylum Pseudomonadota; class Gammaproteobacteria; order Burkholderiales; family Burkholderiaceae_C; genus CAISIP01. The sequence continues at coordinate 3,716 of JAYUQC010000224.1, read as the reverse complement.
CGCGCTGGCGCGCCTGCAACCAGACCTGCAGTTGCGCCAGCAGGCGGCGTGCGGCAAACAGCAACGCCGGCGCGGCCTCCACCTGGGCCTGCAACTCCAGCGGCAGATCGAACACCTCGGGCAGCACCAGCCAGGGATAAACCTCTGGCTTGAGGCCATAGGCCCGGTCGAGTGCGTCGAGCAGCGGCGCGCCAAAACGCCGCACCACACCGCCACGCGGCAAGGCGCGCAGATCGCCCCAGCGCTGGCACCCGAGCCGCTCCAGCGTCGCCAGATGGGGGCGCGCGTCCATCAAGGTGTGCAGGGGCATCTGGTCGGGTGGCTCGCGACGACCCGCGCCGTCCAGCTGCAGCCGGGCCAGGGCCAGCAGGGCGGTATCGGCCTGCGCCATCGCCAGATGCGCCACCGGGCGCTGCGCCGCCAGCAGCCGGGTGATCAGTTGCCGGCGACCACCGAACAGCCGCTCGCTGCTGGAGACCTCCAGCAGCACCACCTGCTGCTGCAACGCCACCCGGGGCGTGAAGCGCAGCGCCCACCAACCCAGCGCGGCGGCGGCATCGACCAGCGCAGCGGGATCATCGGCATCGGCTCGCGCATCCGCTACGCCATCGGCGTCGCCCGGCCGCGCCGAGGCTTCATGCAGCGGCTGCAACGCGAGCCAGTGCATCGCCCGCCCTGATGGATAAGCTGCCGGCCACGGACCGGGTGGCTCCCTGCGGCAAGCCGGCCAGAGCGGAATCTGCCGCGCCCGCCAACCGCAACCGGCCCGCCCCGCTGCACGCCAGCAACGCAGCCAGTCGCGCGGCGCGGGCCGGCAACCGCAGCGGCTGCGCGACCGGTGGCCCCTTGCGTTTGAGAATCTCCAGTTGCACGCCATCGCCACCGGGTTGCAGGCTGGCCAGCAGGCGCAACACCGCCGGCGACGACTCGGTCTGCACCCAGGCCGGGCGCATGACAAACAGCAGCTTGCCATGTTCACTGGCGGCCATCTGCAGGCGCCGCAATTGGTCGGCGCGGGCCTGCGGCAGCCAGGCCAGCACCGCATCGACCTGGGCACAGCGCAAGGCCTGCTCGCAGGCCCACATGCGTGCGGCCGGGGCCAATGCCCGGATCCACAACAAACGCTGCTGCGCCAGCCCCTGGGCCGACAGGCCGGGGCCGAACGGCATGTGCGGCGCGCCGACCAGCACCACCGGCCCGGTGCCGCAGCCAGCCAGCGCCGGTAATAACAGGCGCCACTCGTTCTGCGCACTGTGGGCCTGCAAAATTTCGACCAGCGCACCGACCGGCCAGCCGCCACCGGGCAGTTGCTGGTCGAGTACCGCGTGGCCGGTGGGCAGCACCCGGCCCGCCGAAAGGGCGAGCGTGTCGGCACGCCAGAGAGCGGAGTTTTCAGCAAGCGGGACCGAGTGGGGCATGGGGCTGGAACGGATCATGAATACTGTATGAGCGTAAGGGGTATCCACTTAGCTCCAGTGATTCATGAAGCTGGATGGATAACCAGTATTCTTGGCATTCTATCGATGCGGCTGGAATGTTCAAGTTTCCGTACCCTGCTGCCTGGCAACCAAGGAACAACAACCGAACCGCATGCGGTCACGGGCCCGATCACCAGCACGGCACCGGAACCGCAAACCGTCGCCTGCTGCGCGCCAGACGGGCACTGGTCGGGTCAGCGGCAGTGCGCCGCAATGGCCGCCGGCATCAGGCGTAGAACAGCCACACCAGCGTCAGCAACACCAGGTAGGGGAATGCCACTGTCGGCCGGATGGCGCTGACCAGATATTCGCGCACCAGGCCGACGGCGCCCTTGCGCTGCGCAAGCCAGCCGCTGTGCAGTGTGAAAGCATGCGCCGTGCCGCCCGCGGCGATGCCGCGCTCGATAGCCAGCAGGCGCGCCCCCAGGCGCGCCTGGTAGGTCTTGAAAATGCCTTCCTGCAGCCACAACACCGCCAGCAACAGCAGCAACCAGGTGCCGTGCAGTTCGATCACGATGCCACCAAAAAGCAGCATGACGGCGGTCAGCTTGATCGCCAGCGCACCGAATTCGTATCGCTCGTACAAGGGTTGCAGCACGGCCCATTCCCGGGCCGCCGCGTCATTGGTCTGCATGTCCATGCCATGTGCTCCCGTGGTTGCGCCAGCATCTATCCGTCGACCGCCATGCCGGCCCTGCCGGCGGGAGCGGCATCCTCCAGCCGTCCGATCAGCGGCCAACGCCGGCGCACCGTGATCCAGGCGAACAGCCCGATCGACAGCAGCCCCAGCGAGGCCAGCGCCAGCGCCAGCGCCAGCGCCAGCGCCAGCGTCGAATGCATCACAAAGGGTGCAATCACGCCGGCCGCGATGCCGTTGGCGCCAGAGCCGACAAACATCTGCAGCGAGGACGCCATGCCCCGGCGCGCAGGATGCAGGTCCAGCACCATCAGGGTCACCACCGGCACCATCAACGCCCAGCCGAAAGGAAGTTGCCGTTGAAGGGCAATCCGGCGGCCACTGCGAGCAGCACGAAACGCGGATCCAGCCCCAGCTGCCAGTAACCACGCAACAGATTGCGGACCCGAAACGACTGGCGCTGTGCAGGCTCCAGCATCTCGGGCAGGTAGCGGTAATTGGAGATCCACAATGCGACACCGATCGCAGCCAGAAACCAGAAGATGCTGCGCCAGCCCAGCCACACGAACAACCAGCCGCCGATCAGCGGCGCGATTGCCGGCGCGATGCCGAAGAAAATCGTGATCTGGCTCATCACCCGCTGCGCCTGCGAGGGCGCAAACAGGTCGCGCACGACGGTGCGCGAGACCACGATGCCGGCGCCGGTGGACAGACCTTGCAGGATGCGAAAGAAAACCAGCTGACCGATGTCCTGCGACAACGCGCATCCGACCGACGACAGCGCAAATATGGCAACGCCCCACAGCACCACCGGGCGTCGGCCGAAACTGTCGGAAATCGCGCCATGGAACAGGCTCATGAACGAAAAACCGAACAGGTAGGCCGACAGCGTCTGTTGCATCTGCACTGGCGTGGCGCCCAGCGCGTCGGTGATGCCGGTAAACGCCGGCAGGTAGGTGTCGATCGAGAACGGTCCCACCATGCCCAGCAGCGCCAGCAGGATGGCCAGTGCCCAGCGCGGGCCGCGCCAGAGGGAGTCGGCTTGGGGATGCATTCGGATGGGACCGGTCAGATACGGGTATGGCGCTCGGGGACGGCAGCGCCGGGTTGCGCTGACCGGTCATGCATTGTCGCCACAAACATCGCGCCAGCAGAACGCGGGCGCGGCATCCGGTCCTGCATGCGACGCCAGGCCGATGCCACGGCCAATCGCTACGGCGGCGTCAGCGCGCGAATGTGTAATGGAACGGCCTGCGCATTCGCACGGCAAGGCCCGAGCCGACCGGCGGCCGCCGGTCGGCGTGCGGTCGTCGCCGGTACTGCCAGCCGGGCTGGTTGGCCACATCTTTTTTGCGCCGCCGGCTTGAAATGACGCTCAAAACCCTTATCATTAGCACTCGATGGAGATGAGTGCTAGCAACACCATTGCCTCAAGTTAATGAGCACCAACTTTTCTGTTGCTGCTTTTTTGATGTCAACCCTGTTTCAAATCAAGGAGATCTTATGAAACTTCGCCCCCTGCACGACCGTGTGATCGTCAAACGCGTGGAAAACGAAACCAAGACGGCCTCTGGCATCGTCATCCCTGATAGCGCGGCCGA
>JAYUQC010000223.1:0-7688 GCA_043759735.1 Rhodoferax sp. | reverse complement strand
TGCCCGCCAGAAAATTGGTGCGGAAACTTCTCCATGTCGGCGCCGGCCAGGCCGACCGAGGCCAACAGCTCCGACACCGCTTGGCGCACGCTGGCCCGATCGGCGCGCTGGCCTGCGAACCCCACCATGCCATGTTCGCGCAATGGCTCAGCGACGATGTCTTCAATCTTCCAGCGCGGGTTCAGGCTGGCGTACGGGTCCTGAAAAATCATCTGCATGCGCCGCCGTAACGCACGCGCGCCGTTGCCGCGCAGCGTGGTGGCAATGTCGGTGCCGTCGAAATGCACCTGTCCTGCCGTCGCGTCGTAAAGACCCACGAGCAGGCGCGCGACCGTGCTCTTGCCGCAACCCGACTCACCCACCAGTGCCAGCGTGCGGCCGCGTGCAATGGCAAAACTCAGGCCGTCCACGGCGTGCACGAATTGGCGTGGCTTGCGCTCCACGACCCGGTTCAGCCATGGCGCGGACACGTCGAAGGTTTTCGCGAGGTCGCGCACTTCCACCAAAGGAGTTCCGCTCGCGTCACGCATGTCGGTCACGCGCTTTCCTCGCTGACGGTCACTGACGGTCGCTAACGGTCGCATGCAGCCAGCACGCGGCGCGAGTGGCCCCGGCACCCAACAGGTTCGGCCGCTCCTGGCGACACCGCGCGAATGACTTCGGGCAGCGCGGGTGGAACGCGCAGCCGCTGGGAATGGCGTTCAAGCGCGGCATCACCCCGTCGATTTGCAGCAGCCGCTCACGGTCTTCACCCATCGCCGGAATCGAGCCCATCAGGCCGTGCGAATAGGGGTGGGCGGGCGCGTGGATGACGTCGTGAACCGGGCCGATTTCGACGATGCGCCCGGCATACATCACCGCAACCCGGTCGCAGGTTTCGGCGATCACGCCCATGTCGTGCGTGACCAGCATCACCGCTGTGCCATGCTCTTTGCACAGGCGCCGGATCAACGAAATGATCTGCGCCTGGATCGAGACGTCGAGCGCCGTCGTCGGCTCGTCGGCGACGATCAGCTCCGGCTCCGCGGCCAGGGCCAGTGCAATGACGACACGCTGGCGCATGCCGCCGGAGAACTGGTGCGGGTACTGGTCGACGCGGCCCTGCGGGTCGGGGATATCGACCTCGCGCAACAGGTCAACCGCGCGTTGCGCCGCCTGGCCCGGGGCAACCTGCCCGTGCGCCACCTGGCCTTCGATCACCTGGCGACCGATCGGAAACACCGGGTTGAGTGTGGTCGTCGGGTCCTGGAACACCATGCCCACGTCGCGGCCCCGGATCCGGCGCAGCGACTCGGCATCGAGCGTGGTGACCTCCACGCCCTCGAGCTGGATCGAACCCTGCACCTGCGCGGTCGGCGGCAACAGACCGCTGATGGCCAGCGCGGCGACACTCTTGCCGGAGCCAGACTCACCGACGATGCCGAGCACCTGATTGGCATTGACGTCGAAGTCGATGCCACGTACCGCCGGCACCGACCGGCCAGAACCGACAAACGTGACCGTCAATCCACGGACACGTAGGGTCAAAGGAACCCTATGGTGCGAAACACCGGCATGTTGTCGATCTCGCGCACGATGCCGCCGACGTTCTTGGCAGCCACGATCAGGCCGATGTCGTAGGTGTTGGTCGGAATCGCGAACGCCGACTCGACCAGCACCTTGTTCAGGTTGTCGTATGCCGCCTTGACCTCGGCACCGGTGCCGAACGTGCTCTCGATGCGTTCGATCGCGGCCACGTAGGCGGGGTGCGGATGCGGGTCCCCCAGCACCGGGTTCTTCGAGGTGCGGTAAATGCTGTTGGTGGCAACGCGGGTCGGGAACTTCTGGATGTTGCCGATACCGCCGAACAACGCGAAGAACTTGCCGGCCAGCAGCGCGGTCGTGAACTCCGGGGTGCCCAGCACGTCGAGCTCGACGTTGACGCCCACCTTTCCCAGTGTGCTTTGTACCACCTGGCTGATCGCGGTCGACGCCGGGTCGCCGCCGTTGACCATGATTTTCCAGCCATTCATCTCGGCCTGCGAAAGGCCCGATTCCCTGATTAGCGCGCGCCCTTTTTCAAGGTCGAATGCGTACCGGGTGTCGTAGGACTTGTCGGCCGCCGGGCTGGCCGGCGCCCACGGCAGCGCGGTGATCGAGCCCAGACCGGCATAACCGACCTGCAGGATCGCCTGGCGGTCCATCAGGAAATTGAACGCCTGGCGGAACTTCTCGTTGCGGAACGGCCCCATCGTGGTGTTGATCCGGAACACCTGCACCAGTGGCCCGGGCCCCTGGATCAGCTGGTAACCCGCATTGCGCAGGCGCAGCGCCTGGCGCGCAACGTCGCCATACATCATGTCGACGCCACCGGATTCGAGCGCTGCCGCAGCGGCGTCCTTGTCGCTGAAAAACGTCAGCACCACTTCGCTCAGCAAGGGCTTTTCGGCACGCCAGTACCTGGGATTGACCACCAGGCGCACGCGTTGCCCCAGCACCCGTTCGGCTAGCATGAAGGGCCCGGTTCCGGCCGGCTTGGCCTCGACGGTCTCGATGCCAGCGGGATCGATCGGCGACATGAACTGCAGCAGGTCGGTGATCTGCTTGTCGGGTACCGGCTTGTTGAAGTTCAGGCGGATCGTGAAGGGGTCCACCACGGTCCAGTCCTTGACGACGGCCATGGTCGCAAACAGGTTCTTGCCCAACTTGGGGTCGGCCGCCTTCTTGAGCGTGGCCGACACGGCCTGCGCATTCAACGGTGCACCGCTGTGGAACGTGACGTCCCGGCGCAGGTTCACGGTCACTGAATTGTTGCCGGCCCCCACAGTCCAGCTGGAAGCCAGACTCGGTACCGCCTGCCCTTCCGGCGTGTACTCGATCAGGCTGTCGTACAGGCTCTTGATCAGCGGGAAGTTCTGCGACGAGAACTGCGCCGGATCGAAGTTGACGATATCGGCCAGGATGGCCACGCGCAAGCGGCCACCCTTGAGGGCCTGCGCCCGGGCAGAAAACGGAGCGACCAGCGTCGTGGCAGCAACCGCGAGCGATGCGGCCATTACGGTGCGGCGGGCAATGACAGGTTTCATGGCTTGGGTTCCTCTTGAAGTTGAATGTCAGCGCAAAAATATCATGTGCCGCCCCGGCGCCAGTCGTCAATAGGGTCTAACGGATACATGGGTCGCGCAATACGCTTCCATGGCAGGCGCAGTACGTCCGACTGCCCGGGGCCGATGGTGTCCACCCGGATCACCTGCGATGCGATGGGCGCGAAGTACTGGAAGTTGGAGGCGGTCTTGAGCACCGCCATCTTGTAGTCGGTGGGTTCCACACCGAAGGCATGGTAGACATCGGGCAGATTGCCCGCCACGCCGCGCAATTCGCTAACCAGCAGGGTGACCGGGCCCACGTCGAACACCACCGTGCGCCCCATGTCGATCTCGTCCTGGTAATGCTTGCTGAGCCGCACCTTGCCGGCGCCGATACGGCGCACGGTGCCGGTCACCGTCAACGGCGTGAAGAATTCGGGCGCCGAGTGGCCGCCCACGGGCAGCGTCACCGTGGCGCCCTCACCGGCTTCGACCAGGCGCGCAACGGTCTGGGGCTCGATCAGCGGGATGATGGCGCGGCTCTTGATGCCCAGCCGCAGGATGGCTTCGAGAATCAGGTTGCTGTCGCCCGCCGCCCCGCCGAACACGGTGTCGCCGGTATCGCTGAGCACCACCACACCCTTGGGCGCCGCGTCGGCCAGACGCACGGCCTCGTCAATCGATACCGCGTCCTTCTTCTGGAAGTCGGCGCGCATCGACCAGGCGAGGTCGACCAGTTCGTCGGCCAGCTTTTCCGCCAGCGCCTGGTCGCCGTTGGTCACGACGACCGTCGCCCAGCCCGCCTCGGCCACGTCGAGCCAGGGCTGCATCGGGTAGTTGGACGCCTGCAGTACGCGCGGATCTTCCTTCTCCATGGCCCGCGCACGGTCGAACCAGACCTTCATCGGCCCCTTGGAGGTCAGGAACTGCTCCTGGTGCGACAACAGGGGTATCTTGCGCCAGGCCGTCACCGGCCGTGCTGCACCGGTGAGTATCTTGATCAGCAGCCCGGTGCCAATTTTCCCGGTGTCGTAGGGTTCGTGCGGCTGGGTGCGGTGGCCGACAATGGCGGTGCTCAGGTCGACCATCTTCTGCGTCACGTTGGCGTGGTGGTCCAGCCCCAGCACGATCGGGATCCTGTCGCCCAGCACGGCACGGCAGGCCGCGAGTTGCGCACCTTCGACGTCGTCCATGCCATCGGCGGCACAGGCGCCATGCAGTTGCAGCGCCAGGCCATCGACGGGGCCAATCGCCTTCAGGCCGTCGCGGATCTTGCGGTCGAAGAAGTCGCAGGCCTCTTTGGTGATGCGTCCGCCGGCGGCGGACCAGCCGCGGATGATGGGAATCGTCTCTATGTCCAGGCCGGACTCGGCCACCGCGTCGTAGTGGCCGCCAATCTGCCCCAGCGTGCGGAACTTCTCGAAGATCTCCGGTCCCTCGAAAATCCCGAACGACGCGTAGTCGCGCAGGGTCGTCGGCAACGGGTTGAAGTCGTTGGTCTCCTGCCCGACATGGATCAACGCGATACGCATTCAACCGCTCCTTGCAGCATCATAGCCACGCCACTTCGTCGCACCGGCCGATGCACGTTTCGTGGCACGAAACAATCACCGCGCAACTCCCTCTCGGCCCACATCGGCCAGGGCCCCCTCGATCGCCACCAGTGCCTGGTCCAGGTCGGCCCGGGTGTGGACAGCGGAAAACCCATGGTGTGCCGCCGGCTGGAAATAGACACCACGCCGATAGCAGCCGCGCACAAAACACAACTCCGCAGCCGGGTCTTTCAGCGCCGCCTTTCGGTAGTTGTCAACCTCGCCCTGCACGCCGAAATACAGGCCGAAACGGGGTCCTGCAAATTGCAGGCGCAGCGCAACACCGCTACGCTCGATGGCAGCCTGGAATCCGGCGTAGAAATGCGCGGACAACGCTTCCAGCCGTTCGTAGAAGCCGGGACTTGCGTAAATCTGAAGAGCTGCCAACGCTGCCAGCACAGCGGTCGTATGGGCCAGGTAGGTTCCGCTCATCTGGCTCTGACCCAGCGGCTGCAGTTGCTCCATCAGATCCCTTTTTCCCGCCAGCGCACTGATCGGCATGCCGGCGCCAAACGCCTTGCCCAGCACGCACAGGTCCGGCGTCACACCCAGGTACTCCTGTGCACCACCCGGGGCAACCCGGAACGCCGTCAGGACCTCGTCGAAGAACAACACGCTGCCGTGGCGATCGCACAGTTCGCGGCAAAGCGCCAGGAACCCGGGCTGCGCCATGACACAACCCTGGTCGTAATTGATCGGCTCCAGCAGCAGCACTGCCACCTCGCTGCCGTGGGCAGCAAACGCGGATTCCAACGCCAGCGGATCGTTGAACGGGAGCACGATGACATGGTCCCGGGTATTGCGCGGCACTCCGGCGGACTCGGCATACGGTGTCGGCGTGCGCGCCGGGCCGGCCTGCTCGAGCGGCGGCATGACGCTGTAGTTGAGCGCGTCCGAATAGCCATGGAAATGGCCCTCGAACTTGATCAGTTTTTCCCGGCCGGTGGCGCAGCGCGCCAGGCGCAGGCCGTGCATCACGGTCTCGGTACCTGAGCCGCCAAAGCGCACCATCTGTGCGCACGGCACCATCTCGCAGATGCGCTGCGCCAGACGCGCATGGTGCACGGTCTCGCTGGAGCAGACGATACCGATGTCCAGCGCCTGCTGCACCGCAGCCTTGATGTCCGGATGGTTATGCCCAAGCAGCGACGCACCGTGGGAGATCGACATGTCCAGATACGGCCGATCCAGCAGGTCGTACAGGTAGGCGCCATCGCCGCGGGAAGCGAAAAACGGATGCCCAATCGCCTCGTTGCGGCGCGCTGAAGCGCAGACGCCGCCGGGCAGGGTGCGGCTCGCCAGGGCGAACTGCCGCAGTGCCGGATCCGCTTCGACGGGACTGGCGACCTCGGTCATCGCGCGCCGTCAGAGAATGCCAAAGCGCTGGAACACCTGCGCCAGCGACTCGCCCTTGCGCAGCGCATCGCGGGTATTGTTTTCGCCCAGCACCTTGGCGATCGCCCTCTCGATCACCGCATGTTCGTGGGCACGCGGAATCACGACCACGCCATCGATGTCGCCAAACACGATGTCGCCCGGCCCGATGGCGACCCCGGCGCATTCGACCGGCACGTCGCGCTCGACCATTCGGGCACGGCCCTTGGTATCGAGCGGGCCGATGCCACCATGGAACACCGCAAACGCCATCGCCTTGATCTGGCGCACGTCACGCACCAGGCCATCGGTGACACAACCTGCCGCGCCGCGCGCCTGTGCCGCAGTGGACAACAACTCGCCCCAGGGGGCGATCCGCTCGGTTGGCCCATTGCAAGCCAGGACCACCACCTCCTGCGGCCCGAGATCATCCACCAGCGCAATCTCCACTTCGTAGGGGTTCTCTCCGTCACGCACCGAATACGCCGGCATGTACAGGCCAGTGCGCGCCCGCCCGACCATGACCCGTGTCTCGTCGAGCGGCCGGACAAAGGGTTTCATGGCCTGTTTGGCCAGACCCAGGCTGTCCATGACATCGGACAACACGGCCGAACTCAGGGCGTGCAATTGAGACGGATCGATCGGTTTCATCGGAGTCCCCTCGGTCTGGATTGGAAGTTGGTTGCGAACCGCTTGGGCGATGCTACTGCCGCGCCCGTTGCAGTTCAATCGCCCGAGGACCGGCAAGATATGCACATGGGCTCGCGAATCGTGTATATTGACTCGGCTATGCAATTGACAGACCCGGACGCAGCCGCCAATGCCATGCTCAGAGTGCGCCGGTGGTGCATGGCGCGGACATTCGCCAACTCCTGAAATACCCGACATGAGCCTGGATCGCCGTTACATCGTCGCCCCGGTTCACAAGTCCATGCAATTGCTGGACGCGCTGGTCAGCGGCAATGGCCCGATGACGCTGTCGGACCTGGCAGCCAGCACGGCGTTGCCCAAGACCACCGCATTTCGTTACCTGTATACCTTGCGCGCGTCCGGATTCGTTTCATACGACGAACGCGTCGAACGCTACGCCATCGGCCCGCGAGTCGCCGTGGCGTCGCCGCTGTCCAGCTATGCCGAACGCATCAAGGAAATCGCCCAGCCCGCCATGCTGCGCCTGCAGCGCCAGTTCAACGAGACCGTCAATCTGGGTATCCGCGACGGCTCCGACATCGTCTACATCGATATGGTTGGTTCGAGCCGTTTGCTGCACGCCGAGGCCAAGGTCGGCAAGCGCGATCCGCTGCATTCGACCGCGCTGGGCAAGGCCATCCTGCTGACGCTGGGCATGTCCGAGATCGACCGGGCCGTGCCCCGGCGCATGCTGGCGCGCACACCCCACACCATCACCGACCGCGACCATTTCCTGGACGACATCGCGCGCAGCGCGGCGCGTCGCTATGCGCTGGACATGGAGGAAAACGAGCTGGGCGCGCGCTGTGTGGCTGCAGCCATTTGCGAGCCTTCGGGCCGTGGTGCGACAGCCGCGATCAGCATTTCCGGCCCCTCGCAACTGATGTCGGACGATCTCCTTGCGCGCATGGGACGGGTGCTCGCGGGCACCGCCAGCGCGATCGACATCTCGTCGGCAATACCGTAG
>JAYUQC010000222.1:0-2904 GCA_043759735.1 Rhodoferax sp. | reverse complement strand
ATCTACCAGCTTCTGGTTGATCGGAAAGCCCATCAGAACATACCCAACCAGCACGGGCGCCTTCATCGGCACCATCACGAACTGGTGCGGAATGCCAGCCACCAGCGCCACTCGGCTACCCTGCGCGTCGCGCGCCAGCGGACCGACCAGTTCGGCCAGCACCGGCGCGAGCTCGTCGGCATCGACAGCCTCGCCCACCGCCCGTAGTTCCATCCGGGTATCAACCAGCGCAGTGAGGGTGGCCCCGATCCGCGCGCCGTTGTTCTCGAGCGCGGAGCCGATGGTCTGGGTATCGCCCGAACTGACCGCGGCGCGAAAGCCGAAATCCGCCGCCAGCACACCGGCGCCCTGACGCAGTTGCTGCGCATTCTGGTCCAGCAGGCGACGCCAGACCCGCTCGCCCACCAACAGTTCCTGCGCCACCTGTTGGCGCGCGCTTTGCTCGATGCTGATCTGCACCACGCTAAATACAGCCGCTTGCACCAGCAGCAGCAGCAATAACGACAGGGCTACGATGCGCGAGGACAGACCCCAGCGATGGGGCAACCAGTTGCGCGTCATCGACGAGTCCTTCGCCGACGCGCCGATGGTTGCCGCCCGAAGCAGAGCCCCGCCGTCATGGCGCCACGGCACCGACGAGGCGTACCATGGTGCTGACATCGGGGCCACCCACCACCAGCGCCTGGTCCGCCGCCGCGGCCCCGACCGGCAAGGATGGATGCCAGACCCGCAGCCGGTAATTGCCAGCCGGCACCTGGTTCATGGCCACCGTGCCGGCGGTGGCGCTGCGTCCGTAAAACGGCGTGTCGACCACCACCACCCAGGCGGTCATCGCGTCATGGATGTTGCAGCCAAGTACCGCGATGCCGGTCTTGTCGAACAGCACCGGATTGGCCGGCACGCCGCTGTAGAGCTTGAGCTCGAAACTCTTGGCCTGCGAGAAAGAATACACATGGTGACGCACCGTGTCGCGGTTCGGGAACGCCACTGCAGTGCCCACCGGTACCACCAGCACTGGCGGATCGAACAACTTGCCTTTTTGTGCCATTTCGGCACCCTGGGCCGGCTTGACCAATGCCCTGGCCTCGCGCGACTCCAGAAACACCACGGCATCCGTCAACACCTTGCCGGCCCCGTCCTGCACCTGGACCTGGACCGTGGCCGCCAGACCCGACGCCATCACCGAGGCCAGCAGGCAGGCACTCAGGCCCCAGCGCGCGACCCGACCGATGCGGGGCCCGGGCTTGGTTGGTGGCGGCTGATCGGGCGTCGTCATTGGCTGGCCGTCGGTCATCATCTCGGAGTCTCGCAACATCTGTATTCGGCCCATGCTTATACCCGAGCCACCGGCCCGTGCGCAGTGCAGGGACTTGCCGCCCAGCCTCGCCACGGCCGGCCCGCCAACGCAAACGCCACCGGTCGGGTGGGTCGGGTCGACCCACAACACTGGCTCCGGCTTTTCGACCGGCGGAGAAGGGAAAAGCTTACACCGCATTGTGGCCCATGCGATCCGGGCTGCGCCAATTGCAAAGAACCCGACCTGCAACCCGCGAAACAAGCGCGCCGGCCCATTGGTCGTACGACAAATTGGCATACTCGGGTGCATGTCTGCCTACTGCCCCGATCACTCCACCTGGCACCAGCGCTGGCATTGCGCGCTGGTCCTGTTGTGCCTGTCCGCACTTGTCTGCGGACCCGCCGCGCTGGCCGACACCGGCAAGCTGCGACTGACCGGCGGTGTCAGCAGCATCGAAGGCGCGGCCGGCGGTGGCCTGACACCCTGGGCCACGATCGGCAGCAACGCCACTGCTGGAGAGACCGGCGTGTCGGCCTACCTGAGCCGCACCCGCACCCAGGACTACGGACTCACCAGCACCGGCTTGGCGTTGGGCTGGAACGAACGCGTCGAGTTGTCGCTGGCGCGCCAGGACTTGGACGCCGCGCCCACACTGGCACTCAATGGCATCGCGCCATTCGGTATCGCGCCTGGTCAGCATATCCGGATGGATGTACTGGGCCTCAAGCTGCGGCTGGCCGGCGACGCGGTCCTCGATGCCGACAGCTGGCTGCCACAAGTCTCGATCGGCCTGCTCTACAAGACGGTGCGTCCCGGCTCATTGGAATCGGTACTGCGATTCCTGGGCACCGACAGCCATGGAACCGATGTCTACCTGAACGCAACCAAGCTGTTGCTGGCCGAAAGCGTGATGGTCACCGCCACGTTGCGCGCGACCCGCGCCAACCAGAACGGACTGCTCGGTTTCGGCTCGGCGGCGCCCGGTCGCAACCGCTACAGTCTGCAGCCGGAATTCTCGGTCGCCTGGCTGCTGCGCAAGGACCTTGCCATCGGCGCCGAATACCGCTTCAAGCCGAACAACCTGCAGGTGCTGGGCGCCGCAGCGGGTCTGGGTTCGGCACTGCGCGAAGACGACTGGGCCGATCTGTTCATCGCCTGGGCGCCCAACCGCCATAGCTCACTGACGCTGGCCTGGGTCGAGCTCGGTCGCATCGTGCCGGGAATCACTGTGAATCGTCGCCAGCGCGGTCTGTACTTTTCCGGCCAGCTGGCCTTCTAGGATGAAACTGCCCCCACGCTCACTGCGTTCGCTGCCCCCCGAGGGGGCCGTCAGTCCCTTCGGAACGGCCGGGCGGTATTAGGATGAAACTTGCGTCCACAATGCGTGATTGCCGTCATCAGGCGATTGCATCGACCAATGTTGGCCTCGCGCGGACGATCGTGCTCCGCCTGCTATTGTGCGTTGGCGTTGGCGCGCGTCGCGGCAGGCGGGAGCCGGCGCGGGCTCCTGGTGGGGCGGTCGGGCGCTGGACGCGCCGACGGCCCTGCGGTGCTCGCGGGCAAGGCGCATCGCGCAACTCACTGCGTTCGCTGCGCTCTCTGCGTTC
>JAYUQC010000221.1:0-7819 GCA_043759735.1 Rhodoferax sp. | reverse complement strand
CTGGCCGATCGCATCATCGTGCTGCACAACGGCGAGCTGGTGGCCGACGGCGAACCGGCCGACGTGATCGCGTCCAAGGTCGTGCAGGAGGCGTACCTCGGGGCAAGCCCCGAGGACGCCTCGGCGCAGGATGACGCTCCCCCCCAACCCAGCCTTCCCCCTCAAGGGGGAAGGAGCAAGACATCATGAGCAAACGCCGGGCCGTCCCAAGTTTTCTCGCACCCCCTCGGGGGGCCAGACGCGCAGCGGCTGGGTTGGGGGCATCATGAGCGAGCCGCTGTTGGCGTTGTCGGGTGTTCATACCCACATCGGCCCGTATCACATCCTGCACGGCGTCGATCTGGCGGTGCCCAGGGGCGAAGTGACGTTGCTTCTCGGGCGCAACGGCGCCGGCAAGACCACGACGCTGCGCACCATCATGGGTTTGTGGCGTGCGTCCAAGGGCCGACTGACATTTGCCGGTGACGACATCACCGCCCTGTCGACGCCCGAGATCGCGGGGCGGAACATCGCCTACGTGCCCGAGAACATGGGCATCTTCTCCGACCTCACAGTGCGCGAGAACATGCTGCTTGCCGCGCGCAATGCGGCCAGCGAACGCCAGATGGACCAGCAGCGGCTGCAGTGGATCTTCGGCCTGTTTCCGGCGGTCGGGAAATTCTGGAACCATCCGGCCGGCAAGCTGTCCGGCGGCCAGAAGCAGATGCTGGCGGTGGCGCGCGCGATCGTCGAGCCGCGCGAACTGCTGATCGTCGACGAGCCGAGCAAGGGCTTGGCGCCGTCCATCATCAACAACATGAGCGAAGCGTTTGCGCAGCTCAAGAAGACCGGCGTCACGATCCTGCTGGTGGAGCAGAACTTCGGCTTCGCGCAAAAGCTCGGCGACAGCGTGGCGGTGATGGACAACGGACGCGTGATCCACAGCGGCGCCATGCAGGCCTTGTCGCAGGACGCCGCACTGCAGAAATCGTTGCTCGGACTGGCGCTATGAAAAACAACACGGATTTCGACTGGAAACCGGTGGCACTGGTGCCGCTGCTGGCGCTGCTGGTGTTTCCGCTGATCGGTTCGGGCTCGACCTGGCTCACGCTCACGGTCGCCGGACTGGCGATGGGCCTGATCATCTTTGTCATCGCGTCCGGACTGACGCTGGTGTTCGGGCTGATGGACGTGCTCAATTTTGGCCATGGCCTGTTCATCGCGCTGGGCGCTTTTGTCGCCACCACGGTACTGGGCTCGATGTCCGACTGGACCCGATCGGAGGAACTGTGGCGCAACCTGGTCGCGGTGTTGCCGGCGATGCTGGTGGCGATGGCCGTTGCCGGTGCGGTGGGGCTGGCCTTCGAGCGCTTCATCGTGCGTCCGGTGTATGGGCAGCACCTCAAACAGATCCTGATCACGATGGGCGGCATGATCATCGGCGAGGAAATGATCAAGGTGATCTGGGGCCCGCAGCAGATCGCGCTGCCGATGCCCGAGGCGATGAGGGGCTCGATCCTGATCGGCGACGCGGCCATCGAAAAATACCGTGTGATGGCGATGGTGGTGGGTCTGCTGGTATTCGCGGTCCTGGTCTGGACGCTGAGCCGGACCAAGATTGGCCTGTTGATCCGCGCCGGCGTACAGGACCGCGAGATGGTCGAGTCGCTCGGTTACCGTATCCGGCGCCTGTTCATCGGCGTGTTCGTCATGGGCAGCGCGCTGGCCGGTCTGGGCGGCGTGATGTGGGGCCTGTACCAGCAGACCGTCACGCCACAGATGGGAGCGCAGGTCAATGTACTGATCTTCATCGTCATCATCATCGGTGGCCTGGGCTCGACCGCCGGCGCCCTGATCGGCGCGCTGCTGGTCGGGCTGATGGCCAACTACACCGGTTTCCTGGCGCCCAAAGTGGCTCTGTTCTCCAATATTGCACTGATGGCGGCGATCCTGTTGTGGCGCCCGCAGGGTGTGTATCCGGTGGCCAACCGCTGAGAGGAGTCCTGTGATGAAACTGCCCCCACCCTCACTGCGTTCGCTGCCCCCCAAGGGGGCTGTCAGTCCCTTCGGAACGGCCGGGCGGGACTGGATGTTGCCCCCACGCTCACTGCGTTCGCTGCCCCCCAAGGGGGCCGTCAGTCCCTTCGGAACGGCCGGGCGGAACTGACATGCTGACCCGTCTGCTTTCCAACGACCTGCCGCGCAGCCGCTTGCTGGCTCTGTTGCTGCTGGTACTGCTGTTCGGACTGGCCCTTGCGCCGTTCCTGTTTCCGGGCGTGAAGGCGCTCAATGTAGCGGCCAAGGTGCTGATCTTCATCGTGCTGGTGGCAAGCTTCGATCTGCTGCTGGGTTACACCGGCATCGTCAGTTTTGCCCACACCATGTTCTTCGGCATCGGGGCTTACGGTATCGCGATCGCGACCACCCGCATGGGCCCGACCTGGGCAGCCTTGCTGGTCGGGTTGGGCAGTGCGCTGTGTCTGTCGTTCGTGCTGGCGCTGGTGATCGGCCTGTTCTCGCTGCGGGTGCGGGCGATCTTTTTCGCCATGATCACGCTGGCGGTCGCTTCCGCATTTCTGACGCTGGCATCGCAGTTGTCCGAATTTACCGGAGGTGAGGACGGGCTGACGTTCAAGCTGCCCGAGATCCTGTCGCCGAGCCACGAGTTCATGCAAGACGAGTTCCTGGGCGTGATGATCGACGGGCGCCTGGCCTCGTACTACCTGCTGTTCGTGCTGGCGGTGGGGCTGCTGCTGACCTTGCTGCGCATCGTCAATTCGCCGTTTGGCCGGGTGCTGCAGGCGATTCGCGAGAACGAATTCCGCGCCGAGGCGATTGGTTACCGGGTGGTCGTGTACCGCACCGTCTCCAGCATCCTGTCGGCACTGTTCGCCTGCATTGCGGGCGCGATGCTGGCGCTCTGGCTGCGCTACAACGGCCCAGACACCTCGCTGTCGTTCGAGATCATGATGGACGTGCTGTTGATCGTCGTGATCGGTGGCATGGGCACGATGTACGGCGCGGTGATCGGCGCCACCGTGTTCATGGTGGCGCAGAGCTACCTGCAGGATCTGCTGCGCCTGGGCAGCGAGGCGACCGCGGCCTTGCCCTGGTTGTCGGCCTTGCTGTCGCCGCAACGCTGGTTGTTGTGGCTGGGGGTGCTGTTCGTGCTGTCGGTGTATTACTTCCCGACCGGCGTTGTCGGCCGGCTGCGCCTGCGCAGCGCGCTCAAAGGTGCAGGCGGGGGGCGGTCATGAATATGCAGGGCAGGATCGCCGGCAACACGCCGGGCTCGCATTATTTGCAATGCGCCGGGCGCGAGATCCACTACACCGAGTGGGGTGCACACCATGCCAGGGTCGTCATCGCCTGGCACGGCCTGGCTCGCACCGGGCGCGATATGGATGTGCTGGCCGAGTACCTGAGCGCCCCGGCCGACGGTTACCGCGTGGTCTGCCCTGACACCATCGGTCGCGGCCTGAGCGAATGGAGCCCGCGGCCCGACGATGAATACTGCCTGGCTTTTTACGCGCAGCAGGCCAGCGCACTGGTCGATCAGCTCGGCCTGGACCGGTTCGACTGGGTCGGCACGTCGATGGGCGGCTCGATCGGCATCGTGGCGGCGGCAGGCGCGCTGCGCGGACGCATCGGCAAATTGGTACTCAACGACAACGGCCCCGAGCTGGCCCAGGCGGCCATCGCGCGCATCCGCAGTTACGCCGGCAGCCCGGCCGCATTCGCCACCGTGTCCGAACTCGAGCAGTATTTCCGTACCGTCTACAAACCCTATGGTTTCCTGACCGACGCGCAGTGGCGCCACCTGACGGAGACCTCGATCCGCCGCTTGCCTGATGGCCGGGTCACGCCGCATTACGATCCGGCGATGGTGCAGCAGTTCGCCCGCCACCCGGATGACTACCTGCGCTGGAACGAATACGATAGCCTCGACATCCCGGTGTTGTGCCTGCGCGGCGAGTCCTCCGATCTGCTGCTGGCCGACGCCGCGGCGCAGATGGCGCAGCGCGGGCCGCGTGCCCGCGTCGCGACCATCGCAGGCTGCGGCCATGCGCCGGCGCTCAATGTGCCCCAGCAGCTGCAACTGGTGGCGAGTTTCCTGCGCGGCGACGCCTGAACCACGCGCCGCCCGCCGATCGGCTGGCGATCACGTCCTGCCGTGGTGCTGCCGGCAAATGGCCCCACCGCCATTGATGCCGATCATTGCGGGGCAGCGCCGGCCCTGCTACGGTGGGATCCTTTGGTTCATTTGCCGATCCAGCTATCCGACCCGGGAACCACGGTGTTCAATGACCGCGCCCATGCTGGCGCTGCACTGGCACAGCGCCTGTCCGCCCTGCAGGGCAAGCATCCACTGGTGCTCGCGATTCCGCGTGGCGGTGTGCCGCTGGGCCGGGTGCTGGTGCAGCGGCTCGGTGGCGAGCTCGACCTGGTGCTGGCGCGCAAGCTGGGCGCTCCCGGCAATCCGGAACTGGCCGTTGGCGCCGTGGACGAGGGTGGCGACGTGTTCGTCGCGCCGTTTGCCGCCGCGTTGGGTGCCGATGGCACGTACATCGCCGCCGAGACGCAGCGCCAACTCGCCACCATGCGCACCCGTCGCGCGCAGCTCGGACCGAACCGGACGCCGATAGACCCGGCCGGTCGCTTCGTGATCGTCGTGGACGACGGACTGGCGACTGGCGCGACCATGATCGCCGCCTTGCGCTCCGTGCGCGCCCGTCAGCCGGCACAACTGGTTTGTGCGGTACCCGTTGCGCCCCAGGACACGCTGGACAGAATTGCGGCGCTGGCCGACGAGGTGGTGTGCGTGCAGGTACCGACCGATTTTCACGCGGTCGGGCAGTTCTATCGGGAATTTCCTCAGGTCGAAGACGCCGAAGTGGCCCGGTTGCTGGCGGACATGCCGTAGGCTGGTCTGAGGCGCCCTGGCACCGCCCATCACGCTGGCACGCGGGCGCCACTGCGGAACGAGTGTGATACGCAGGGTGCGGGCGGTGCCGGGCAGTGGGGTAGCCGGATCAACCCGGACTGGGATGAAGCAGCCCAGTTGGCCCCGGACCACGCGCTCGATCAGCGCACCGATTGGTGAGCGCGCAAACCGACCGGCCCGACGATGCACCTGCGCCGTGGGCCACCCTGTGTCGGTCGAGCGCCCGGGTGCCGCAAAAAAACCGCGTGACCATAACATCAGGATCATGCGATCCCCAATGTTCGTGTCGCCGCTGGCAGAGTGCGGGTTTTGAGGATGACCGCGCGTGCGATATCTGGGCTCGGGCGGCTGGATTTCCTCTCGAAAAGGGCGAGGGTGTCGGCGGCGATCTCGCGCGCGCGCTCGGCTGGGGCCAGCAGGGCCGGCAGCTCACCCAGGCTATCAAGGTGCGCGACGATGTCCACATGGCAATCCGAGAAATTGGTGATCAGCGCATTCGGGTTGTAGCCCGATGCGGGAGTGGGAGTATTCGTGGGGACTTTCTGCTGCGGGTACACGGTCGATCATGGGAGCATTCTGGGCTTCACCCGTCGGCGGCTGTTGAATACCGGTCAATTGCGCACCGAATCCGGCTTGTGCGCCGGTGCCGTGGTTGCTGTTGAACCCTGGGCAATCGGGTGAATCATGCTGGCGGTGGACGCAGCGCCTACAATGTAGAAACACAGACGTATATCCATATATTCCATGATCAATCTACAGGTCGCCAAATGGGGCAACAGCCTTGCCGTGCGTATCCCAGCCGACTACGTGCGCCAGATTGGCGTCAAGGAAGGCGATCAACTTGAGGCCCATTTGTGTGCGGACGGCTCGCTGAGCCTGCGTTCGGCTCGATGGAGCCGCAGGGCGTTTGCAACTGAACTCAGCCGCGACAACCAGGCGTTGCCATTGGGTGCGTCGGTCATGGAGCAACTGCGACAAGAGGCGCGTTACTGATGCTTTACGTGGATACCAGTGCACTGGTCGCCCTGTGCACCCACGAGCCCATGACCGCCGCTGTGGTCAAGTGGTATGCCTCTTGCACGGATGAGCTGGCATCGGCAGCCTGGTGTGTCACGGAGTTCGGCAGTGCCATGGGACTCAAGCAACGCACCGGGCAATTGACCGCAGCGCAAGCCCAGACAGCATGGATCCAGTTTGAGCGGGTATGTGCCAATGATCTGCAATTGCTGCCGATTCAGGCGATGACGTTCCACCGTGCGGCCATGTTGACCATGAATGCGTCCGCAGGGCTGCGGGCCGGTGACGCCCTGCACCTTGCGTGTGCCATGCAAGCGAACGCACAAGGCATCGTGACCTTGGACAAGGTGTTGGCCGCGAACGCCAAGCGCGTCAAGATCAAACCGCTACCGATATGACCATTCCAGGCGATCGGCAACCCGCTGCCCAAAACTCGCGTCGATCTCGCTTTCTAAGAATGACGGGCTGTCGGCCGAGAACTTGCCGGTCTGGGCCGCAGGCTCCAGTAGCGCTGCCAGGCGTCCGAGATCTCGGGTCGACCCGCTGACCTGTCCGCCGTGCAGACCGAAAATCTCATCGTTCTCGTTGAACGCCAGACGCACCGGCATCGTCATCAAGGCGCTCAGGCAAGTTGCGCAGGGTCGGCGGACCCTGCGCAACGACTGACAGCTGGACTGATCGTGGCCAAACTCAGAAAAATGCATACGCAAGCTGGAAGTGAACACCCTTGTCCTGCAGCGTCGACCTGGGGCCCTTGGGCAACGGCGGTGACGACAATCGCTTGGCCAGTGTCAGGTCCAGGCTCAGGCCGTTCCAGCGGATTCGATTCGCGATGCCCCAGGACGAAATCGTGGTGGCGGCCGCGCCCTTGTTCCAACCTCGTCCATGGTCGCCGCAAGACGCGCGGCTCAGGGTGCTGGCGGGCAACTGACCCGACGGCGTTGATCACGACGCCGGGCTGGCCGTCCGCACCGGCGTGCCTCCCATGACTCTCATCGATCTCGATGAACACCCGGCTGGCCAGGCAGACTTCGACCGGATGGTAGGGCCCGGTGCCGCTGTGCGTGGCGTCCGACGCCGGCACCAAGGCGCCGCTCTGCACCTCGAACACGTGCATCTCGCTGTCCTCGAACACATAGTACCAGCCGTGCAGGGCCGCGGCACCCGGTTGATGCTGGCAACCGGTCGCACCGCCGGTACGGGGTCGTTGTCTGAGGCCACCGGCGACCCCGTACCGATGGCCGGCAAGTTGCGCCGATCAGGGCCGGCTGATCGGGGCAGCATTCAGGTCGACTTCTTGTTCTTGGCGTCGATCTGGCGCCGCAGGCTCTCGATCATCAGTTCAGCGTCGGCCATGGTCGGATTAACCCGAACCGCGCGCTGCAGATATTCCAGTGCGCGTTCGGGCTGGCCCCGTTCGGCCAGCATCGACGCGTAGCCCGACAGGGCACCAAAATGTTGTGGAATCCGTGCCAGCACCTCGTCGCAGTCCTTCATCGACAGTTCGTACTGGTCCAGCATGTAGTAGACGGTCGCGCGTTTGTTCCAAGCCTCGGCAAACGCCGGACGCATCTTGATGATGTCGCTGAAGACGAGCACGGCCTTGGGCAGTTCGCCCGATCGCATCAGTTCCACCCCTTGCTTGTACATCGCATCGACGCGCGCATCACCGGATCGTGCCCACAACTGCCAGATGCTTCCCACGGCAACATGGCGCAGGCTCGGGTCCTGGTCGGACAGGCGCGGTAGCAGGGCGTTGGCGTCGGCGGCCGTGCCGATATCCACCAGACGCAGCATGGCCTGCAGTCGGTGCGTCGGATCGGCGTGGTTGAGCGCCGCCAGGGCCTGCTGTCGGTTGAGCGGGGATTGGGCGAATGC
>JAYUQC010000220.1:0-7830 GCA_043759735.1 Rhodoferax sp. | reverse complement strand
AGTCGCTGAAGGTCAGGAAGGTGCCGCCGTAAGGAATATGGCCACCGTGCAGGGCAATGCCGTTCATCACCGCAGCCATACCGAATTCGCGTACGCCATAGTTGATGTGTCGGCCGCCATGCAGCACGCCTTTGGCGTCAGGCCTTTGCACGACCTTGCCTTCCAGGTCGAATCGCAGGCTGGGCGTACTCTTGGTGTTGGTCAGGTTCGAGCCGGTCAGGTCGGCGGACCCGCCCAGCATTTCCGGCAGCGCTGCCGTAAACGCTTCCAGGGCCAGCTGAGACGCCTTGCGGCTGGCAACCGTTTCCGCCTTGTGATGCGCGCCGATCACCGTATCGACCGCAGTTTGCGCGAACCCGCGCGGCAGCTCACCGCGCATGCGCCGCGCCAGTTCGCCAGCGAGTTCCGGATACGCCGCCTTGTAGGCGGCAAATCGTTTGTCCCATGCCGACTCGGCGATCTTGCCGGGGGCCTTTGCATCCCAGGCGGCATAAACGCTATCAGGTATGGCAAATGGTGGTTCGTTCCAACCGAGCGCCGCGCGCGTCAGCGCAACTTCGTCGGCGCCCAGTGGCTCGCCATGCGCCTTGGCGGTATTGCCGCGGTTCGGGCTGCCCTGGCCGATGCGGGTCTTGCAGATGATCAGGGTCGGGCGCTCGCCTTGTGCACGTGCATCGGCAATCGCCTTGGACACACCA
This sequence comes from Rhodoferax sp., assembly GCA_043759735.1. Taxonomy (GTDB): domain Bacteria; phylum Pseudomonadota; class Gammaproteobacteria; order Burkholderiales; family Burkholderiaceae_C; genus CAISIP01. The sequence continues at coordinate 7,132 of JAYUQC010000220.1, read as the reverse complement.
GCCGCATCATGGCCGTCGATCGGGCCGACCACGTTCCATCCATAGGCGACGAAGCGCAGCGCGGTGTTGTCGACGAACCAAGGCGTGACCTGGCCGTCGATGGAAATGCCGTTGTCGTCATACAGCGCAACCAGCTTGTTTAGCTTCCAGGCACCGGCCAGGGCTGCGGCCTCGTGGCTGACGCCCTCCATCATGCAGCCGTCACCCATGAACACATAGGTGTGATGGTCGACGATCGCGTGGTTTTCGCGGTTGAATTCGGCAGCCAGCATTTTTTCGGCCAACGCCATGCCCACGGCATTCGCGAATCCCTGGCCCAGCGGGCCGGAGGTGGTTTCCACGCCGGGGGTCAGGCCCGATTCGGGGTGACCGGGTGTCTTGCTGTGCAGCTGGCGGAAATTTTTCAGCTCGGCCATCGGCAAGTCGTATCCGCTCAGGTGCAGCAGCGCATACAAGAGCATCGATGCGTGTCCGTTGGACAAGACGAAACGGTCGCGGTCGAACCAAAGCGGGTTGGCGGGATTGTGCTTGAGGTGGCCGGCGGGCAGATCGTCTGCGGTCTTGGGGCCCCACAGCGCGACCGCCATCTCTGCCATGCCCATGGGCGCGCCCGGGTGTCCGGAATTGGCTTGTTGCACGGCGTCCATTGCCAGCGCGCGAATCGCGTTGGCCATTGTCTGAGGAGTGGTCATAAAGGGGTAAGCGAGGAAGGCGCCGTGCCAGGAGGGCCGGCAACTCTTCATTTTATCGTTCGACCGGAACGGCCCGCGCCAGGTGGCGTCAAGCGCCCGATGCAGGCGCGACACACCGTGCTTGCCGCGACATCGCGCAGCGCCGCGGTTTGGTGTAGTGCATCGGCTTTGTGGCTACAGTCATGGGATGACCTATCGTTGTTCAGGGGTGTGTGATTCATGAGTGCAGCATCGTTTGCGCCGCTATACGGTGCGATGCTGCTGGCTGCTGGGCGCGGTGAGCGCATGCGACCGTCGACTGACCGCTGTCCCAAGTCCCTGTTGCCTGTGCGCGGCAAGCCCTTGATGCAATGGCCCAAGGAGGCCTTGGTATGCGCTGACGCTTACCAACAGCCCTTGAAATAATTCTCAGATCAAAAAGGGGACATTTCAACTTTGGGTTGACAGCGCGGCGACGGCGCGTGGCAAGCTCAGTGCGCAGCTATACACTGCGCGCTGGACCGATGTCGGCACTCCCGAACGCCTGGCCCAACTGCAGACTCCGAGCGCTTCCTGAAACCATGAAGACCAATATGACCAGCTCACCGCACACCAGCCGCCGCGCCCTACTTGCACAACAACTGGGCAGCCGGGGAATCGCCATCATTCCCACCGCGCCCGAGCGCCCTCGCAACCGCGATAGCGGCTACCTGTACCGGCACGACAGCTATTTCCATTACCTCAGCGGTTTCGCGGAGCCGCAGGCCTGGCTGGTCATCACCGGCGACGGCAAGACAACCTTGTTCTGCCAACCCAAGGACATGGAGCGCGAAATCTGGGACGGTTACCGGCTTGGCCCGGCCGATGCGCCGGCGCGCCTGGGCCTGGATGCCGCGTACTCGGTGGCCGAACTCGATGCGCAGTTGCCTCGGCTGATGGATGGCCGTGACGTAGTCTGGTATCCGTTCGGTATCCACCCTGGCCTGGAGTCGCGCGTAGATGGCTGGCTGGCGGGTCTGCGCGCGCGGGTCCGGTTCGGCGCCTTGTGCCCGGACCAGCAGCGCGACCTGTGCAGCCTGCTGGACGAGATGCGTCTGGTCAAGGATGCGGGCGAGCAGGACACGATGCGCCGCGCGGCACGCATCAGCGCCGGTGCGCATATCCGGGCGATGCAGCTGTCGGCACGCATGCTGCGCGCAGGACAGGATGTGCGCGAATACCACCTGGATGCCGAACTGTTGCACGAATTCCGCCGCCACGGGTCCCAATACCCGGCCTACGGCTCGATCGTGGCAGCCGGCGCCAATGCCTGTGTGCTGCATTACCGCGCCGATACCGCACCCATCCGCGATGGCGAGCTGGTGTTGATCGACGCGGGCTGCGAACTCGACGGCTACGCCAGCGACATCACCCGCACCTTCCCGGCCAATGGCCGGTTCAGCGGGCCACAACGCGCGCTGTACGACCTGGTACTGGCCAGCCAGGACGCCGCTGTAGCTGTCACCCGCGCCGGTGCGCGCTTCACCGATCCGCACGAGGCCAGTGTGCAGGTGCTGGCCCAGGGCATGCTGGATCTGGGACTGCTGGATCGCAACACGGCAGGCACGGTGCAGGATGTGATCGACAAGCGCAGCTATTTCCAGTTCTATATGCACCGCACCGGGCATTGGTTAGGCATGGACGTGCATGATTGCGGCGCCTATCTGGAGCCGAGCGAGTTGGGGCAGATGAGCGAACGCAAGGATGCGCTGAGCGGCGAGACCATCATCAACCGTCCGGCCCGCGTGTTGCGTCCCGGCATGGTGCTGACCATCGAGCCCGGCATCTATGTGCGTCCTGCGCCGGGGGTGCCTGAGCAGTTCCACCACATCGGCATCCGGATCGAGGATGACGCGATCGTGACGGCCAATGGCTGCGAGCTGATCAGTCGTGCTGTGCCGGTGGCCCCGGCGGAAATCGAAGCACTGATGCGCGGCTGACGGTCAACCCTTCTGGAGCCTGGCATGCCCGACACCCTGCAGCACCAGTTCGCCGAACGGGGTTATGCGGTGTTGCCGGATTTCAAGACGTCCGCGCAGATCGGAGCCGTTCGCGCACGAGCGCTTGAACTGACACAGGCATTCGATCCGGGCGGCGAACTGGCCATCTTTAGTACCCGGGAGCAGCAGCGCCGGGTGAATGACTATTTCCTTGGCTCGGCCGACACGATACGGTGCTTCCTCGAGGAGGAGGCCATGGACGAAGGAGGGCGGTTGAAGCAGGACAAGACGCTGTCGGTCAACAAGATCGGCCACGCCCTGCATGACCTGGATCCGGTGTTCGAGCAGTTCTCGCATGGCCCGGAGCTGAACGCCCTTGCCCGCGATGTCGGCCTGGAGCAGCCGTTGGTCTGCTTGAAACGAATTACCTTCGCCTGGCTGTTTGCCAAAGATTGATCGTTTCTTCGTGCAGGATGTCGCCGCCAACACGGACGCCGCCGCCAACACGGACGCCGCCGCCAGCGTGCGGGCGACGATCGCGCTGGCGCATGGAATGGGCATCCTGGTCATCGCCGAGCGTGTCGAGAACCAGCAGCAAAGCGCGTTTCTGGCCGCGCAGTCCTGCGACAACGTGCAAGGAATCCTGTATGGTCGCCCGCAGCCGCTGAACCAGGCAGCGCCCCTGTTGCAGCCGCAGCCTACAATTTCGCAGCCAACAACGGGACCGGTGCAGCGCCGCATCGGCCGCGCTACGCCGTACGCGGCAGGAGACTACACGTGCCCGAAAACACCCCCAATACCGATGACAAACGCGCCCAGTTGCGCAAGTTGGCACTGCAATACCATGAGTTTCCAACGCCGGGGAAGATCGCGATTGCCGCGACCAAACAGCTGGCGAACCAGCACGACCTGTCGATGGCGTACTCACCGGGTGTGGCCGCTGCCTGCGAGGAGATCGTTGCCGACCCGAACAACGCGTTTCGATACACCAGCCGGGGCAACCTGGTGGCGGTCATCACCAATGGCACGGCGGTGCTGGGTCTGGGCGATATCGGGCCATTGGCTGCCAAGCCGGTAATGGAAGGCAAGGCTGTGCTGTTCAAGAAGTTTGCTGGCATCGACGTATTCGACATCGAGGTGAACGAGAAGCTGGACCTGGATAAGCTGGTGGAGATTATTGCGTCGCTCGAGCCCACTTTCGGCGGCATCAATCTGGAGGACATCAAGGCGCCCGACTGCTTCTATGTCGAACGTAAACTGCGTGCCCGGATGAAAATCCCGGTGTTCCACGATGACCAGCATGGCACGGCGATCGTTGTGGGCGCCGCAATGCTCAACGGGTTGAAGGTCGTGGGCAAGGAACTCCATGCGGTCAAGCTGGTCGCCTCTGGCGCGGGGGCGGCTGCGCTGGCTTGTCTGAACCTGTTGCTCAAACTCGGCATGCCGCGCGAGAATATTTTCGTGACCGATCTGGCCGGCGTGGTGTACGAAGGCCGTACCGAGTTGATGGACGATGACAAGATCGTGTTTGCCCAAAAAACCGCCGCCCGCACACTGGCCGAGGTGATTGAGGGCGCGGACATATTTCTGGGACTCTCGGCGGGCGGCGTGCTCAAGCCCGAGATGGTGCGCGCGATGGCCGCCAGGCCGCTGATTTTTGCATTGGCCAACCCCAACCCGGAGATCTCGCCCGAAGACGTCAAACTGGTGCGTGATGACGCCATCATGGCCACCGGCCGCACCGACTATCCCAACCAGGTCAATAACGTCCTGTGTTTCCCCTACATCTTTCGCGGTGCGCTTGACGCCGGCGCGTCGACGATCACCGATGAAATGGAAATCGCCGCCGTGCGGGCGATCGCGGAGCTGGCACAGGCCGAGCAAAGCGAAGTCGTGGCCGCGGCCTATGCCGGCCACAAGCTGGCCTTCGGGCCCGAGTACCTGATACCCAAGCCATTCGATCCGCGCCTGATGATGAAAATCGCGCCGGCGGTGGCCCAGGCGGCCGCCGATAGCGGGGTTGCGCTGCGGCCGATCGCCGACATGCAGGCCTACCGCGAGCGTCTGCAAAGTTTTGTCTACGCGTCGGGCAACACCATGCGGCCCATTTTTGCTGCGGCCAAGAACGCGACGCGCAAGCGGGTGGCGTACTGCGAGGGCGAAGAGGAGCGTATTTTGCGCGCATGCCAGATCGTCGTCGACGACGATCTGGCGCGACCGACGTTGATTGGGCGACCCGCCATCATTGCCCAACGGATTGAAAAATTCGGGCTGCGGCTGCGCGAGGAACTGGATTACGACGTGGTGAACGTCGAGCACGATGCACGTTACCGCGACTTCTGGCAGACCTACCATCGAATGACCGAGCGCATGGGCGGCACCGAGCAAATGGCCAAGATCGAAATGCGCCGCCGTTTGACCCTGATTGGCGCGATGCTGCTGCACAAGGGCGATGTGGACGGCATGATCTGTGGCACCTGGGGCACGACGGCGATGCACCTGACGTATATCGACCAAGTGATCGGCAAGCGCAAGGGAGGCAGTCCGAGTACGCCGCAGGATGTGCCGATCTATGCCTGCATGAACGGCCTGATGTTGCCCGATCGGCTGATATTTCTGGTCGACACCCACGTCAATGCAGACCCAAGCCCGCAGGAACTATCCGAAATTGCGGTCATGGCGGCCGAGGAAATGGTGCGGTTCGGGCTCCAGCCCAAGGTGGCGTTGGTGTCGCATTCCAATTTCGGCAGTAGCAATCTGCCCAGCGCGGTCAAGATGCGGCGTACGCTGGAAATCCTGCGCGCCGAGGCGCCGTGGCTGGAAGTAGACGGTGAAATGCATGGTGACCTGGCGCTCGACGGCGTGGCGAGGGCGCGCCTGATGCCCAACAGCACTTTGTCCGGAAACGCGAACCTGTTGGTCTTGCCCAACATCGATGCGGCCAATATTGCGTACAACCTGCTCAAGACTGCTGCCGGCGGCAATATCGCGATCGGCCCGGTGCTACTAGGAGCTGCCAGCCCGGTCCATGTGCTGACCGCCAGCACCACCGTGCGGCGAATCGTGAATATGACTGCGCTCACGGTCGCTGATGCAAACGCCAATCGATAAACCTGAAGCCAAAAGCACGCACTGACTTTCGTTTTCTTGCTGCGTCGCAAAAGATGCCCATTTTTTGTGCAGGCTCTTGCTTTTTGCGGAGGGATCAGCGACACTACGCCTCGATTGTTTTACGGGTAAACCCGCGGTTTCAGAGCGAGATTGCATGGCGGCTGTCAGAGGTTCCAAGTTAGTACTTACTGGCTTATTACTTGCGGCGGCGTCTGTAACGGGCCTTGTGGTTGCAAGGGTGCCGGTAGTCCCGCTCAGTGATACAGCAACGATTTCAATTGCCGAAATACCGGCCCAGGGTGGTCAGACCTACGCGCTGATATCCCGCGGAGGTCCGTTTCCCTACGAGAAGGATGGAACGGTTTTCGGAAATCGTGAGCGCTTGCTTCCGATAAGGATTCGGGGTTATTACCGGGAGTACACCGTAACCACACCGGGGCTGAGCCACCGTGGTGTCCGACGGATTGTGTGTGGCGGTAAACCGAGGGAGCCGGACGCTTGTTATTACACGGCCGATCACTACGCGAGTTTTCGCAAGATCGTGCCTTAGGTTTTTGTTGGAACTACTTATATGTCTTATATCGAGAGTGAAACGGGGATGGATATGCCAGCTCGTCAGGAAACCGAGGTGCCGCTTCGGGGGGTGCGCAGCAATATCGTGCAATCGATCCGGGCCTTCAGGGTTCAGGATTTGCAGGATGCTGCCCAAGGCCTGGGCCACCACTTCCTGTACGCCAATCTGGCAAATGCGCAGTCCAAGCAGGAAGTGCTGGACCTGATCAGCCAGCAATTCACCCTGCCCTCGCATGTGGGCAAGAATTTCGACGCGCTGTATGACAGCATGACTGACCCGGTGCACAAATCCGGGCCTCAGCCGGGTTTTGTCGCCGTGCTGGAGCATATTCCCGCCAACGCGAAATTCGACAAAGAGGCGCGCGAGCAGTTGCTCGACATCTTCCGCGACGCTGCCGATTATTGGAGCGACCGCAAGGTCCCGTTCCGATGTTTCTATTCTTTTCTGTAGCCCGTTCTGCACACACCAGCCAAGCAGAACGGGCGAACGAGGCAAAAAGCGATGTCCAGGCGAACCAGTCGCTGTCCGGCATCAACCTGACGACAGAAACCGGCGAGAAAATGCCAACCGACAAGTTGTTGGATGTGTCCCCATTGGCGCTGCGCATGAGCAGCCCCTTCAACGCCGAGTATTGGCTGGCGACCGCCTGATCGATCCATTGCCGGCGTTTTCCCGAAAGCCCGTCCGTGCGACGGGCTTTTTCATGTGCGCCCAGCATGGGCGCACTCCTGGAGGTGCAAGTCCTCCCGCGAGCTGGTCACAGTGAGCGAAGCGAAACGCAACTGCACGAGGGCGAC
>JAYUQC010000219.1:0-7831 GCA_043759735.1 Rhodoferax sp. | reverse complement strand
AACAGCGTGTCGAAGTAGCTGTTGTCCCACGCCACCGGGGTGGGGGTCCATGCGCCCTCCAACCCGCTGGTGATCGTGTGGACGCCTTTGCCGCCGCCAAAGGAGTTTTTCCAGCCGAAGCCTTGCTCTTCGATGCCGGCGCCCTCGGGTTCGGCGGCCACGTACTGGCCCGGATCGGCCGCACCGTGGCATTTGCCGAAGGTGTGTCCACCGGCAACGAGCGCAACGGTTTCCTCGTCATTCATCGCCATGCGAGCGAACGTCTCCCGAATATCTCGTGCCGACATGAGCGGATCGGGGTTGGCGTTGGGGCCTTGCGGGTTGACATAGATCAGGCCCATCTGAACAGCGGCCAGAGGGTTCGCCAGCTGACGGTCGCCGCTGTAGCGCTCGTCGCCCATCCACTCGGCCTCAGCACCCCAAAAAATGTCTTCGCCCGGTTCCCAGACATCCTGGCGCCCACCAGCAAAACCGAAGGTTTTGAATCCCATCGAATCCAGGGCGACGTTGCCAGTCAGAACAATCAGATCGGCCCAGGAAATTTTGCGGCCGTACTTCTGCTTGATCGGCCAGAGCAAGCGGCGCGCTTTGTCGAGGTTGCCGTTGTCCGGCCAGCTGTTGAGGGGCGCGAATCGCTGGGTGCCGAAGCCCGCGCCGCCGCGACCGTCGGCGATGCGGTAGGTGCCTGCGCTGTGCCACGCCATGCGAATGAAGAACGGCCCATAGTGGCCGTAGTCTGCCGGCCACCAGTCTTGTGAATCGGTCATCAGGGCATGCAAGTCCTTGATCACGGCATTCAGGTCGAGGCGCTTGAACTCCTCGGCATAGTTGAACGCTTCGCCCATCGGGTCGGGCTTCGCGTCGTGCTGGTGCAAGCCCTTCAGGTTCAGCTGCTTGGGCCACCAAGTTGCATTGGTCGTGGCCGTGGCCGCGGCCGCGGTGTGTTGACGGGTGTCGCCCGCGAACGGGCACTTTGCTTCGTCTGACATGGTCATCTCCTGGGACTGTTGGCGGAACCTCGCAGGAGGCAGTCTAGGGATTGGGCGCCGATCAACCAATCAAATTCTGTCAACCGCCCCGATAGCGCGGTCTGACAAAGGGGTTTGCGGCGCACCGCGCCCTTGACCGCCGGCCGGGCGGGGCGCCAACGGGCCGCCGGGTGCCAATGCGGGTGCGGCTCAGGACAGCCGCGTCACGCCGTCCAGGTCGCAGGCATAGACCGCGTTGCGCAGCGCCGCGATCGCCTCGTAGCGGGTGAAGCTGCGGCGCCAGGCCAGCACCACCCGGCGGGTGGGCACCGGCGCCTCGAACGGCAGGTAGACCACCGGCGCGTCGCGGTCGTTGCGGTTCCAGCAGCGCACGCTGAGCTGCGGCACCACGGTGATGCCCATGCCCGCGGCCACCATGTAGCGGATGGTCTCCAGCGACGAGCCCTCGAAGCTCTTGCGGATGCCCTCGGCATCGCTGGAAAAGCGGGCGAACTCGGGGCAGACCTCCAGCACGTGGTCACGAAAACAATGCCCGGTGCCCAGCAGCAGCATGGTCTCCTGCTTCAATTCTTCCGAGCTGATCTGCCGGCGTTCAACCAGCGGGTGGCCCCGTGGCACGGCCACCACGAAGGGCTCGTCGTACAGCGGCGCGGTGGCCAGGCCGGTGTCGGGAAAGGGCTCGGCGATGATGGCGCAGTCAAGTTCACCGGTGCGCAGCATGTCGAGCAGCTTGACGGTGAAGTTCTCCTGCAGCATCAGCGGCATCTGTGGCGTGCGTTCGATCACCTGGCGCACCAGATCGGGCAGCAGATAGGGAGCGATGGTGTAGATCACTCCCAGTCTGAGCGGCCCGGCCAGCGGGTCCTTGCCGCGCTTGGCGATCTCGCGGATGCCGGCGGCCTGTTCCAGTACGGTCTGGGCCTGGCGCACCACTTCCTCGCCCAGCGGGGTGACCGTCACCTCACTGGCGCTGCGCTCGAACAGCTTGACGTCCAGTTCTTCTTCGAGCTTCTTGACCGCCACCGACAAGGTCGGCTGCGACACATGGCAGGCCTCGGCCGCCTTGCCGAAATGGCGTTCACGCGCGACCGCAACGATGTACTTGAGTTCGGTCAGGGTCATGGCCGCATTGTCCTACGCCGGCGCTTCGGCCACGGGAGTGGCTTCGCATTGCGCGCCGCAGAACGCGCGCTCGGACGGTTCGGCGGCCCCACACGCAGGCCAGCACGCCCCGCATACCGGTATGCGCCCATGACGCAGCCCGGTGGGCTCATGCTTTCAGGAATTCGGCTTTGCCACCCAGCCATCGGGCAACATGCCTTTGCGCGGCATCGAGGTGGCTATCGAGCATCTGCAGCGCAGCGTCACGGGCCCATTGCAGCAGATCGCTGTCGGTGGCCAGGTCGGCGAAGCGCAACAGGGCGGCGCCCGACTGGCGCGCGCCGAGGAACTCGCCGGGCCCGCGGATCTCCAGGTCGCGCCGCGCGATCTCGAAGCCATCGGCGGTCTCGACCATCGCCTTGAGGCGGGCGCGGGCGGTTTCACCCAGCCGCGGAGCGTCGCCGGTGGAATACATCAACACGCAGGCTGACGCGGCAGCGCCGCGTCCGACCCGTCCGCGCAACTGGTGCAGCTGCGACAGGCCGAAACGCTCGGCATGTTCGACCACCATCAACGAGGCATTGGGCACATCGACACCGACTTCGATCACAGTGGTACTGACCAGCACGCCCATCTGACCCCCGGCAAACCGACCCATGACCGCTTTCTTGTCGGCCACCGGCATGCGCGAATGCAGCAAACCGACCTCCACTGGCCGCACCGAGCCGCGGCTCGCGTCGGTCAGGACATCGTTGAGCACCGCATGGGTCTCGGTGGCATTGGCCAGATCCAGGGCTTCGCTCTCCTCGATCAACGGGCAGACCCAGTACACCTGCCGCCCCTGCGCCAGCTGGTCGCGGATGCGGGCGATCACCTCGTCGCGGCGCGATGCGTTGACCAGCTTGGTGACGATGGGGGTGCGGCCCGGGGGCAGGTCGTCGATCGTCGACACATCCAGGTCGGCGTAGTACCCCATTGCCAGTGTGCGCGGAATCGGCGTGGCACTCATCATCAGCAGATGGGGTTCGCGCGGGCTCTCCCTGGCGGTGGCATCGGGCACCGATGGTGCCCCGGATGGGGCAGCATCGATGCTGCCCGCCGCCTGCGTATCGGGCAGCATCTTGCTGCGCAGCGCCAACCGCTGCGCGACGCCAAAGCGGTGCTGCTCGTCGATGATGGCCAGCGCGAGGTTGCGGAACACGACCTTGTCCTGGATCACCGCATGGGTGCCGATCACCAGCGCCGCTTGGCCCGACGCGATCAACGCCAGCATCTCCCGGCGCTCCTTCGCCTTCTGGCTGCCGGTCAGCCATGCGGTCGTGATCCCCAGCGGCTCAAGCCATCCGATCAGCCTGCGAAAATGTTGTTCGGCCAGGATCTCGGTCGGCGCCATCAGCGCACACTGGTAGCCGCCGTCGATGCAGATTGCGGCCGCCAGTGCTGCAACCACGGTCTTTCCGGATCCGACGTCGCCTTGCAGAAGACGGTGCATCGGCACCGGTCGGTCCAGGTCGTGGGCGATCTCCTGGCTCACCCGCCGCTGCGCCCCGGTGAGCGCGAACGGCAGCGCCGCCAGCAAGCGGTCGCGCACGCCGCCGGCGGTTGCACGCAAGGCCGGCGCGCGCAGGCTGGCGCGCGCACGGCGCGACTGCAACTGCGACAGCTGCTGCGCCAGCAACTCCTCGGCCTTGAGCCGCTGCCAGGCCGGATGGCTGTGATCTTCCAGCGTCGCCAACGCTACGTCCGGTCGCGGATGGTGCAGGAACTGCAGCGCCTGGTGCAGGCTCCACATGGGCTCGCCAAGCGACTGCGGCAGCAACGCCGGCGGGATGGTTTGGGTCAGGTCCACCCGGTGCAGGGAACCGCCGATGGCTTTGCGCAAATAGGCCTGCGGCAGGCCGGCACCAGTGGGATACACGGGCGTCAGGGCGGTCGGCAGTTCCACGCTGGCGAGGGAGACCACGGGATGCACCATCGTCTTGCCCAGGAAGCCGCCGCGCACCTCGCCCCGGATGCGGATACGGTTGCCGTCGGCCATTGCCTTTTGCATCGACGGGTAGAAATTGAAGAAGCGCAGCGTGCAGGTTTCCGTGCCGTCCTGCACCACGACCACCAGCTGGCGGCGCGGGCGGAACGAGACCTCCGAATTGCGCACGGTGGCGTCGAATTGCACCAGGGCACCGTCGCGGGCATCGGCGAGCGCGATGATGCGGGTCTCATCTTCATACCGCAGCGGCAGGTGCAGGGCCAGGTCGATGTCGCGCCGCAGGCCCAGTTTTTCCATTGCCTTGACCATCGGCGACTTGGCCGGCCCGCTCGCAGGCGCTGTCTGCGACGCCTTCTTGGGTGATCGGGAGGCTTTGGCGGCGGGCGAGAGAGGCATGGGACAATTCTGCCCTTTCTTCTTCCCGCTTTGGCTCGGGCCGGTCCAGCCCTCAAGCACATGCATCTTCATCCCTCAGGCGCGCCACGCGCCCACACACTTTCTGATTTCGACTTCGCGCTGCCGCCCGAGCTGATCGCCCAGCATCCGGCGGCACAACGCAGCGCCTCACGTTTGCTCGACGGTACCGGCACCGTGGCCGTCGACCGGGTTTTCAGTGATCTGCCCGGCCAGTTGGCGCCAGGTGACCTTATGGTGCTCAACGACACCCGGGTCATGAAAGCGCGGCTGTTCGGCGAAAAGCCGACTGGCGGCAAGGTCGAACTGCTGATCGAGCGGGTGCTGCCGGGCAACCAGGTGGCGGCCCACATGCGGGTCAGCAAGAAGCCGGAAGTCGGCATTACGCTGGCGCTGCAGACCAGGAGCGGCAGCAAGGACAACTTGCGCGCGACGTTGCTCGGGCGCTGGCCGGATGCCGATGGCGGCATGTTCCGCTTCGTGTTGTCCAACGACGCCGGCGACGATCCGTACACACTGATGGAGCAGCACGGCCATGTGCCGCTGCCCCCCTATATTGAACACGGTGACTTGGCAGAGGACGAGGCGCGTTACCAGACCGTATTCGCGCGGCATGCCGGCGCCGTGGCCGCACCGACCGCGGCCCTGCATTTCGACGAGGCTTTGCTCGCGCAACTGGCTGCGCGCGACATACCGCATGCTTTTGTCACGCTGCACGTGGGTGCGGGCACCTTTCAGCCGGTCAAGACAGAAAACCTGTCCGAGCACCATATGCACAGCGAGTGGTATCAGATACCCGACGCGACCCGGCAGGCCATCGCCGAGTGCAAGGCACGCGGCGGGCGAATCGTGGCGGTGGGAACCACCACGGTGCGCACGCTGGAGAGCTGGGCTGCGACCGGCAACACCAGCGGCGAAACCGACATCTTCATCACGCCCGGTTTTGCCTTCCAGTTGGTCGAAGTCCTGATCACCAACTTTCACCTGCCCAAGTCGACACTGATGATGCTGGTGAGCGCCTTTGCCGGATACGACCCCATACGCGACCTGTACCGGCACGCCATCGCCCAGCACTACCGCTTCTTCAGCTACGGAGACGCCATGCTGCTGGCGCGCCGCAGCACCTGACCCCGTTTCGCCCCATCTGGCCATGCTGCAATTCGACCTTCTCACGACCGACGGTGCCCAGGGTTCCTACCTTGGAAGCCACGCCCGCCGCGGCCGCCTGACGCTGAACCATGGCGTGGTGCAAACGCCAATCTTCATGCCGGTGGGGACCTACGGCACGGTCAAGGGCGTGACGCCAGACAGCCTGGCCGACATGGACGCCCAGATCATCCTGGGCAACACCTTCCATTTGTGGATGCGCCCGGGGCTGGACATCGTCAAGCAGTTCGGCGGCCTGCACGCCTTCGAGCGCTGGGACAAGCCGATCCTGACCGACTCCGGCGGGTTCCAGGTCTGGTCACTGGGCGAAATGCGCAAGATATCCGAGGAGGGTGTCAAGTTCTCGTCGCCAGTCAACGGCGACAAGCTGTTCCTGACACCGGAGATCTCGATGCAGATCCAGACCGTGCTGAACTCCGATATCGTGATGCAGTTCGACGAGTGCACGCCCTACATCTCGGTCGAACCCAAGACCAAAGGTCAACTGACCACCGAAACCGAGGCGTGCCAATCGATGGAACTGAGCCTGCGCTGGGCCCGGCGCTGCAAGAGCGCGTTCGCTCGGCTGGAGAACCCGAACGCGCTGTTCGGCATCGTGCAAGGCGGCATGTTCGAGCACCTGCGCCTGGAATCGCTGGAGCAGCTGGTTGAAATGGACTTCCCCGGTTACGCCGTGGGCGGCGTGAGCGTCGGTGAACCCAAGGACGAGATGCTGCGCATCATGGCGCACACACCGCACCGATTGCCGGCGCACAAGCCACGCTACCTGATGGGCGTAGGCACGCCGGAAGACCTGATCGAGGGAGTGGCGCTGGGCGTGGACATGTTCGACTGCGTGATGCCCACCCGCAATGCCCGCAACGGCAGCCTGTTCACACGGTATGGCGACCTGAAGATCCGCAATGCCCGCCACAAGGCCGACCCGCAGCCGCTGGATGCCAGCTGCCGTTGTTATGCCTGCGCCGGCCGCGCCGGCATAGCCTACGACCAGGGCGGCCGCGACGGCTTCTCACGGGCGTATTTGCACCATCTGGAACGGTGCGGCGAAATGCTCGCCCCGATGCTGGCCAGCATCCACAACCTGCACTATTACCTGAACCTGATGCGGGAGATTCGGGAGGCGCTGGATATCGGGCGTTTCGGCGCGTTTCGCGCAGGGTTCAGATCGGACCGCGCACGCGGCGTCTGAAGAAGGCTGGCACTAAAGTTTCTGCGCCCCGGGCAACTTCGATAGTGCCCTGTCGAATGTGGCAAGCGGCAAATGGCCGGCTTTGCGGGCGATCTCAAGCACCAGACAATCCGAAAAACCCAAGGAAGGCTTGGTGCGGAAGTGTGCCAATGCGGCGCCCACTACGTCTGCATCCTGCAAGACCAGACGCTCATGGCCCAACAGCAGATCCAGCGCCGCCATCAACTGCTTGGGAGTACGAGCGTAAACCACATCGAGAACCCAGACCGCCTCGGTCAGCACCCAATGCGAAATCCACGCACCCCTGGCGATCGCCTGGTCGGCTGCGAGCGCCTGCTTGGCGTCGTCACGGGCCAACAAGCGCACCAGAACGTTGGCATCAACCGCCAGCATGCCGGCGGCGGATATGTTCGCGAACCCCTTGCTTGAGTTCGCCCAGCGTTCTGGCTGGGCCGGTGCTCGGTGACCCTTCAGAAAAAAGGGCCTGGTGTACCTCGGCCGTGTTGTGGCGCGTGGCGCGCTCCACCACGATCCGGTCGCCCTCTTGCGTCCAAATCAGAGTGGAGCCCGGAATCAGGTGCAGGAAATTGCGCACGGGGGCCGGCACAGACACCTGCCCCTGCGAAGTGAGTTTGGTCTGCATCTTTTCCATGGCGCGATAGTATCACTTTACCCTGGTAAAGACCCGAACCCGTCCGCCTTGCATTGCGACCTCAAGTCTTCTTGCCAGCGGCCCTGCCTGAAGGCCTGCCGGTGCCCAGCTTGTCCTCCAGCGGAACGAACCCGATGGATCGCTTTGGCGGCGGTGGTGAGGTAGCCAGCAGCTCCGCGATCGAATCCACCAGAACGGCGTTATTTCGTTCACGTGTCGGGGTCAAGCGTGTCGGGGTCAAGTCTCAATACTGTTCGTTTAGATGGTTTTCTGTCATGATTCAGGCTTCGCAACTGGGCGGAGCAATCCATGGCCAGAATCAAGGCAGAGCT
>JAYUQC010000218.1:0-58181 GCA_043759735.1 Rhodoferax sp. | reverse complement strand
TTGCCGCGCAAACGGAGAGCAACTTCGCTGGCTACTCGTCCGAGGACCTTGTCGGTCGCGTCAATCACAAACCACTCGTGCGTCACGTCAGCGGGTTTGGCGCTGAACGTTTTCATGAGTTACTCTTATGCAGTTGGTTTGTCGGGCTACTGTCGCGTAGCCACTGGCGGTGCCTCTTTTCTACGGTCGGGTTTTCCTCTGATGGGAATCTCTTAGGTAGTGAATACCACCACAATCGTGACGAATCACGGCAATTTTGGTGACTTCGCCGCGGAGGCACACATGCGCTGCGAAGCCTGCGAGTATACAAAACATTCTTCCGGGCGCGCTAAAAAATCAGCAGGTCATCGACCGGCGCGCATTTTTGCGCGCTCTTTGCCTGCGCAAAGCTGTGTTCGTCCCGCTACGCTTGTGCCGCAAGAAATGATGGAATCGGCATTTTTGGCGGATGGAGGCAGCCTCGAGCAAGCTGCCTCCGCTACACTGGCCAAAAATGCCGGCAAAGGGGAGCCGAATCGGTTTTGCTTTTGAAGTCGGTCGAGGAGTCAAGAATGGCATTCTCCACTAGAAGTTCAGTCTTGGTCACCGGAGGCGCCGGATTTCTTGGCTCGCATTTATGTGAACGGCTGCTGCAAGCCGGCCATGAGGTCGTGGTCGTGGACAACTTTTCCACCGGGCGGCGCAAAAATGTGGCGCATCTGCTGCACCACCCGCGTTTCGAATTGATCCGGCACGATGTCACATTCCCTCTATACATCGAGGTTGACAGGATCTTCAACTTTGCCTGCCTGGCCTCGCCGGTTCACTACCAGCATGACCCGATACAGACCACCAAGACATGCGTGCATGGGGCGATAAACATGCTCGGGTTGGCCAAGCGCGTGG
This sequence comes from Rhodoferax sp., assembly GCA_043759735.1. Classification (GTDB taxonomy): domain Bacteria; phylum Pseudomonadota; class Gammaproteobacteria; order Burkholderiales; family Burkholderiaceae_C; genus CAISIP01. Next base: position 57,296 of record JAYUQC010000218.1, on the reverse strand, counting down.
GCGCTCGCATTCTGCAAGCCTCCACCAGCGAGGTGTACGGCGATCCCACGACCCACCCACAGCGCGAGGATTACTGGGGCAACGTCAATCCGATCGGGCCGCGGGCTTGTTACGACGAGGGGAAACGGAGTGCCGAGACGCTTTTCTTCGACTATCGCCGCCAACATAACCTGCCGATCAAGGTGATGCGCATCTTTAACACCTATGGCCCGAGAATGCTGCCCGATGACGGCCGTGTAGTGTCCAACTTCATTGTCCAGGCGTTGCAGGGCAAACCGATAACGATTTACGGTGACGGCTCGCAGACACGCTCCTTTTGTTATGTCGACGACCTCATCGAGGCCACCCTGCGGCTGATGGAAACGCCCGACTCCGAGACCGGCCCTGTCAACGTAGGCAATCCGAACGAAACTACGATCAAGCAACTGGCCGAAACCATCGTCAACATGACTGGTTCTCGCTCCGCCATCGAATACCTGCCGCTGCCGCAGGACGACCCCACCCGCCGCTGCCCCGACATCGACAAGGCGCGCAGACTGCTGGATTGGTCGCCCACTGTTTCGATGGAAGCCGGCCTCGCCAAAACGATTGCCTATTTTCGGTCGATGTACAGCGCAGAGTCCTGAATCAGGCCACTGGCTCTGGGAACAACCGGCATTCGCCTGACCGGAACCGGAGGCTGGCCGCGGCCCAAGCTCCAGATTGCGTCAGCTTCGGCGTCCGGTGAACTGAAAAGACGAATTGCGGCAGCCGCAATCCCCAATAGGTACCAGGTCGCGGGGGCCATCAGGTTGGGTTGGGCGAACATGGCAACCACCACACCGGTCATCACCAGGCCCAGACATTGAAACAGCTGCCGAACCTCGCCGCGCCGCGAAGCCGCCAACAGCCATAACTGCGTATAGGTCGTGATCATCATGGTCATGAACACCAGGAAGCCCGGCAGACCCAGGCCGACCCACGCCTGCAAGCCGGTGTTGTGAACCCTTTTGCGGTAAAAGTTTCCCGACAACTCTTCATCGCCATAGATCCCGGTGCCCAGCCACGGATCGCGCACGAGCTCCTCCAGCGCCGACAGGAGGTAGACCTTGCGTTCGATCATCCCGCTCGAGCTCAGGAACCCGGCGAGTGGCTTTTCGGCAACCCAACGGAAACCGTCCGCCATGTAGAAAAGCGTACCGGCCAACAACGCCGCCAACAGGAAATGAAGCGCCCGTCGCGGCCATGCCACGAACGGGAACAGCAAGACAATCGCCGCCACGCCACCATAGGCGGCATAGGTAAAGGTGAAGAACACGCTTCCCAGAACGAACGCCAGGGCAACGCTTACCGTCAGCACCCGGCGCCAATTGTCAGCCCGTGCCAGTGCAAAGAGCAGGAAAGGCACAATCATGATTTCGAAATCGGCCAGCCATTGCGACCATGTGGTCAGGCCCGAGGCGCGAACATCGTCCCGAGAAAGGTCGGTTTGGTCTCACGCATCTCGTCCACCAGTGTCAAGGTAAGACCGGTGAATTGAGAAGCCGCAGGCTATCCCAGGTCCGGTTCGATGACAGCGACGAAACATAGGGGTCGCCAACGGTCAGCGCCTCGGCAGCGAGTGCCGCCAGCGCAAACGATCCATACAGCCACATGCCGCGGGCGAACTCGACACTACCTCCTGCGTGCGAATCGGTTTCCCTTCCTGCCCGGCGTGGTGGATGGTAACGCGCCTACCTCAAAGCGCGTTCTCGTCGACGAAGCCGCGCACCACCGTCAACCAGATGATGCGCAGATCGAGCATCAGCGACCATTGGTCGATGTATTGAATGTCATGTTCAATCCGCCGACGCATCTTGTCCAAGGTGTCAGTCGGACCCCGCAAGCCGTTGATCTGCGCCAGTCCGGTGATCCCGGGGCGAATCTTGTGGCGAAAATAGTAGCTCGGGATCAGCCGCCGATGCTGCTCATCCAGGGCCACCGGGTGCGGCCGGGGACCGACAATCGACATGTCGCCGCGCAACACGTTGATGAATTGTGGCAACTCGTCAAGCGAAGTCCGACGCAGCATGGCGCCGAGCCGTGTGACGCGCACGTCATAGGGTCTGGCCTGCACAAACTCGGCGCCGTCTTCAATCACCGTCATGGTGCGAAATTTCCAGATCTCGAACTCCTTTCCATTGAGCCCGTATCGGCGCTGGCGAAAGATCACCGGACCCGGCGATGTGCTTCGAATGGCCAGGGCGATGGCGGCCAGGGGTATGGCAATCAACACCAGGATCACGCTGGCCAGAACAATATCCTCAAGCCGTTTTATCAGGCCGCTAACACCCAGGAACGGTGTGGTTACGACGTTGACGACATGCGTGGCGCCAAGCTGCTCCCATTGGGCATGCAGCATAGTGAACAGGAAGAAATCGGGCACATACAGCACCGTCACGGGCAACTCGGACAATTGATCGATCACATCCTTGATACGCAACTCGGCGCGCATCGGCAGCGTAATATAGACCCGGTCAATGTTGCCCCCCCGTGCCGCCTGGATGAGATCATCCGTGGTGCCCAGAATCTCGGATGCGTCTGTGGTCGCAACCCGCTCTTCTGCCAGCTTGCGGTCGTCGTAGAAACCGACAAATTTCAGCCCCATCCACGGAGCGTCCTGAATCGACTTGGCGATCCGGATCGCAATGTCGGTGCTGCCGATGATCGCCGTGTTGCGGTAGTTGTGGCCACGCACACGACTCAGGCGCAGGGCAAGACGAATCACCACTCTGGAAACCACCACCGCGGACGGGGCCGCGAAGAACCAGGTCGCCGCCAGGGCGCGCGAAACATTGGACTCGGGTATCAGCAGATAGGCCGCGAAAACCGTCCCAACGGCTGACACCGCCCAGTACGCGGCGATCCGCGACACCTCGACAATCAACGATTCCGAACGCCATGACCGGTACAGATCATTGGCACTGGCCACCATTATGAAAACCAGGCTCGCAAACCAGCCGAGCATGGGAAGTTCATCGACCCACGGGTAGCCCATCATCCTCGCCAACAACCACAGGCTGAGCACAATCAGTACTGCGTCCATGATGCGCGTGAGCTCAACCAACTGCGCGCTGTAGGGGCGTATCCGGCCCAGCGAGTGCTTCTCCATGGCGCTTATCCCCCCCTATTGCTTAGTCCTAACATACCGCGCTGGCCCACCGGTGGAGAAGGCAATAATGACTGCAAATTATGTTTTTATTGTGAAGAAGTGCGAAATTCAATCGCATTCGAACGATTCAGACGTCCCTGACCAATGCCGTGCAGGTCCTGACGTCCTCCCGAGCCCTTACAAAAACTGACCTGCGCGCACAGCGTTGCCCGCGAGCGTCGGCTGCCGCATCTCGTTCTCGACAATGAATTCAATGATTTCTGCCGCCATTTCAGACCACGAGAAGCACTGCGCGCGCGCCAAGCCCGCCGCGGTCAATTGCTGTCGCAGCCCCGCGTCCACCAGTACCCGGTAAAGACCAGCGGCCAGATCCTCGTCTGAATCGGGGTTGATGAGCACTGCGGCGCCACGGGCGATCTCGCCGGTAGCGCTGCGGTCGGATGTGACAACCGGTACGCCACAGCGCATCGCCTCGAGTGGCGGCAGGCCAAAACCTTCGTACTTGGACGGGTAGGCAAAGACGCTGGCGTGGTTGTATAGCTGCACCAAATCCGAGTCCGGGACATACCCGGCAAAGCAGACCGAGTCGGCTATGCCAAGGTTTGCAGCAAGCGTTTTGAGGCGGTCGGCCTTCCAGCCCGAACGGCCAACAAGGACCAGCGCATGCGCCAGCGCGTGGCGTCGCCTTAGCAGGGCAAACGATCGAATCAATCCGTCAAGGTTCTTGCGCGGCACCAGGCTGCAGACCGACAAGACAAATGGAACGGCGATGCCGAGCCGATCGAGTACCGCCGTAGAACGTTCCGCTTCAGGCAGATGCCGGAACACCGGGTTCACTCCTTCGGGGACAATGCGGATCGGCCGGTCAAAACCCGGGCGAATCCGCGAGATATCACTGCGTGTCGTGTTGGCGAAGGTCACGATGCCTGCACTCCATCGCGTACATAACTGAAACCAGACCCACTGCTTGACGCGCTCCAGGATGCGATATCCGGTCGGATAAAAGTACCATTCGACGCCATGGACCGTGGTGTAACTAGGCACCGATCCGAGCGGGAACTTTGTGTTGGGCGAGAAAAACGCATCGATGTCGTAGCGCCGCACCAATATGCGCATCTGCATCAAGATCCACATATCGAGCGCGCGTTGCAGCCGCGCAAACCGAACCGGCTCGACCACAACCTCGACACCCGGAGGACCCGTTTCGACAAGCGGCCGGTCCACAAACAGCACGTACTCGCAGTCGGGTCTGGGCGGCAGGTTGGCGATGAAGTGTGCAAGCATGCGCTCGACTCCGGTAGGCTCGGGCACGGCGAGGTCGCGCGCATCGATGCCAATGCGCATGCGGCCTTTTCTGATCATTCGAAAAAGGTCTCGAGCCACAGCCCGAGATTGAAGCACTTCCAGATCGTCACGCGTCCTCGGCCGGTTGCCTGATAGTCCCGGTACATCGCCTGCACGCGCGGCACATCGAGCCAGCCGCTTTGCAACAGCGGCCGACCCCACAAAACGCGCTCGACCACGTCTTTGTATTGGTGTCCGAGCCAATGGTCGACAGGCCGGTCGATGAACCCTTTGTCGGTGCGATTCAGCACGGAATCAGGCAAAACGCCGCGCATGCCTTTGCGCAGTACCATTTTCGCGAGGCCATCCACTACTTTCTGGGACCGCGGGATCGAAAACAGAAATTCCACCAACTCCCGGTCGAGAAAAGGAAAGCGCGAATCGAGGCCGAACCCGGCATTGTTGCAATCCTCGTAATGCAGCAAGAGCGCGGTGTAATGGTGGCGCAGTCCCTCGTACGACATCTGTCGGTATCGATCTGCAAACAAGGCCGGACGCCGCGCAACCAGGCGTTGGTCAAGCTTCATGCGCCGGGCGAATTCGGGTGCGACGAAGTCCGGGCCTGCGTACCCGCGCATGCCCCACCACGCGCGCAGTGCCGGCGGCGGGATCAGCGGCTTCACCCCGAATATCTTGAGGTATTTGCCGCGCGAGAAGCCGAGTCCATAGGGGTCGCGCTCTACCAGGACGCCGAGCGTGCGTGCAAGCTCCGTCCACCGTCCCTCACGGAGCAGGTCGGCAAGGTAATACAGGTTGATTCCGCCAAGCACTTCGTCGGCACCCATGCCGTTCAATAGTACCCGCATGCCCTTTTCTGCTGCCAGCTGCTTCAGGCGCCAGAACAGGACGATGCCCAGGCTGCGAAAGGGCTCCGCCTGGCGCTGCTGCACGGTACGCATATGTGCAAACAGATTTTCGTGGTCGGCATAGTACTGGTTGTGGCGGATGTTGGTCGCCGCAGCCACTGCACGCACATGCTCGCTTTCGTCAGCCAGCCGGTCCTCGAAAGCCAGCGAAAAAGTTTCCAGCGGGCTCGTCATGCCACTCTTGCTGCGCAACCGGTCGGCGACACATACGATCGACGAGCTATCGAGCCCGCCGGACAGGGCGGCCCCTAGCGGGCTTGCCACGATCATGTTCTTTTCCACTGAACGCTGCAGCAATTCACGGAATCGCTCGCCGTATTGCTCGTCGCTTGGAAATTCAGTGCGTCGATCGGGATCGACATCCCAATACTGCCGGATATCGACGTTTGCGCCTTGCACCAGCGCGTACTTGCCCGCCGGCAAACGATGGATACCTTCAAAAAAACTATTCTCGCGAAGGTTGATGTCGCCGATCAAGTAGTCGGCCACCATCGCTTCGTTGGGCCGGCGCGCAAATCCAGGCAGAGCAAGCAGCTGCGTCATCTCGGGCGCGAACGCGAAGTTTCCGCGCCAAAACGTGTAAAAGAACGGTCTGACGCCGATCCGGTCACGCGCGCAAAACAGCGTCTGCGCCACATCGTCCCAAATCGCGAATGCGAAGATGCCCTCGATATGTGCCAGACACTGCGGCCCGAACGCTTTGTAGGCGGCCAGAACAAGGCGCGGGTGACTTGCATTCGCGAGCCGTGCACCGGTCGCATTGCCGATGGCAGCACTCAGTTCATGCGCATTCTGAATCTCGCCATCAAAAGTGATCCAGATGCCGCCATCGGCTGTGCCGAGTGGCTGACCTTCGTCACGCCCGGGTTGCTGGACGTCGAGCCGCAGATGACCGAGCGCCGCGCCCGCGAACCCGCGCGTCACGGCGCCGTTCGGCCCACGATGCGCTCCCGCCGCCATGAGGCCCGCCAATCCTTCGACAATCTCCGATCCCTCGCCAACCATACCGCAGATACCTGACATTTAGTCCTCCTTGGTGATTGCTTCTTGTACCGTGTTGCGCCGCGCCGAGTTGCTTTCAAGCGCTGTATCCGGCCTGGAAATATAGGCCATGCTTGCGACGGCGTGCGCGATGCGCGCCTGATCGTCGGAGCTCATGTCCTGGTGTACCGGCATCACGAGCAGGTGCGCCTTGAGCCGAACCACCTCGGGGAACTGCTCGATCGGAAAGCGCGCGTCGATTGCCGACCAGTGCAGCCCGACCTCAATCCCGGCTCGGTCAAGTGACGCCAACAGTGGCGCCGGGTTGTCGACCCAAAGCGGAAACAGCAATGGAACAAATCCCTCCGCGCCGGGATCGAGCAACGGCTCGACTCCTGCCAAGCCCGAGAACAATGCATGCAGTTGGCGGTAGTTCTGCAGGCGGCGCGCGACGACCGTGCCATGGTCGATTGCGAGATAACGCCGCCGACTCGCGTCGGACATGGCGCGCGCACGGGCAATTGGCGCAATCCGGGCAAAATGCCATCCTGCGTCGGCAATTGCGATGCCGATATGAACCAGCGCTGCGGCGCGGCCCGCCGCGCAGCGCGATGCGAAAGCAGCGCAGCGCAGCGCAAGCAACAGATGATCGCGTGCACCGAGTCCATCGCCGGGCGGCAGTTCGCGCCGGCCCCCGATGACGGCGGCGCCGCCATCGGTCAGAGGCAGGAATTTGTGCAAGCTGAATATCGCCAGATCACCGTGCAGACCGACTGAACGCGCGTTACTGCCCGAGTAAAGCGCCTGGGCACAATCTTCGATCAACAAAAGCCTACGCGCGCGGCAAAAGGCGGCGATCGGGGCCACGTCCTGCGGCAAACCCAGGTAATGAATGAGATAGACCGCACGTGTCCGCGGTGTCAAAACGCGTTCGAGCGTTGCAACATCCACCTCAAGGCGCAACGGCACGGGGTAATAGCGCAGTTTGTAGCCTCTGGCCCGCAACACCTCGAACTCCGAGCCGCAATGGTAGGCCGGAAAAAGCACTTCGTCGCCCGAGGCAAGCGCCAGCGCGTCGAGCCCGAGCGCCAGCGCGGTACGCCCATCCTGGTAATACTGCGCCGGGCGCTCGCGCAGCGCGCGCGGCAACGCGTCACCCACCATCTTCGTCACACCCTGAGCGACCCGCGGAATGGGCGTCGAGGGACACAAAGCATGGCCGCGACTTGCGCGAATGCGCGCCGGCGCCAACACCTCGTCGCGCCAGAATGCCAGGCGCGAGCGGACGCTACGGCTATAGACCGTGCACCGCAACACCGCCCGTGCCGTGTCGGACCATGTCTGCACAAAGCGGGTGCGCCCGTTGAGGTCGACCTCGCAGGTCCCGTCTTGCCACGCTCGGGCAATCAGGTGCGCAAACAACATGCGCCCGGGGCTGACAGTTGCCGCATTCGGCGCGTTGGCGACGTGCAACAGAAACGCCGTACCACGCGAATAGAGCGTCAAGAGCGACGCGACCGGAATATTGCCGTCGCAGATAAGGTCGATACCGCACTCGCCAGTCGCTCCAAATTCAGCCACCAGTGAGCGGTAGAAACCGGCCGCAGCGCCTTCAAGCAAGTGCACCCCTTCGCGGCCTGCCTTGGTGGAGCGGGAGTCAAGGTCGAACACGGCTTGCAGCCCAACCGCAAGAGCATCTGGCGCGCGGCAGGTCTGGAGCCGCATCGCAGCCGCGCGCGCAAGGCGATTTGACGCGGCATGCAGGTTTCGGCGGAACTTTCGCCCCCGCGTGCCGAGGTAGTCTTCCCAGGTGCCGGTGGGGTGCAGGAAGTAGAGTTCCTGATCCACCTGCCATGTCGTCGTGCGCAACGACGACGCTTGTATCGCCTCTTGCAGCGCGGCAAAACCGAGGGTGCCCGCACTGAAGCCATCGAGCTCCAAGCACTCCCACTGGCCGCAGTGCGACTCGAGATGCACAACCAGCGCGCGAGCGACCTCGATCGCTGCCTCACCCACCACAAGATCGCTACGCAGATTGCCGGATGCCATGTTCACCGGGAGTCCCAGGAAGCGTATGGGCAAGCCGCGCCAGGCCACCGTCCGCATGACGAGCGGCAGCGCGCCAACCCAGCGCTCGCCCTCTTTCACCACGAGTACCAGCAACGTATGCTCGCCAAGGAAATGCCTGAACCACGCGGCAAGCCAGCGATGCGACAGGAACACCTCGTGTCGGCCGGTCCGCTCGATCAACCCGTCCCACTGCTTTTGCGCGCGCTCAAACGCGGCGACATCAGACAGCGCCTCTACCACCAGACTCATGCGCTGCCCCGGGCGGCACCCGACAAGCGGCCGCGCAGCCGGTGCAGCCAGGGACTGAAGACATGCTTTTCAACCCGCACGACCCGGGAATACCAACCAGGGTGAAACGCGGTCAGCTTCACAAACATGCGGGTATTATCGGTAAACCGTGCGAGGTAATTCCAGTCGCTGAGGAAGTCGATCTCGCGATAACCCTGGCTCGCCGCATCCTCGACCAGGGACATGATAACGGCCCGGCCCGGGGAGGCAGCCTCAAAACCCGGGGCGTATTTGGTCAGTAACGGATAGACGGTTTCCCCTGCCACGATCGACAGCAGGCAGGCAATGGGGCGCTGGTCGATCAGGAGCAGGCGCAAATCAATCGCCCCGGATGCGGCCAGGCGCGTGACGGCATCCTGCACAAACGCCAACACGCGTCTGTCTTCATCGAGCAGACCCTGGGCGCCGCTACCGACAAGATGCTGGGCGACGATCATGAGAACATCTTTCATGCCGCGCGCAACTTCCTGCGGCGTACGCAGCACCATGAACGACCATGACCCTGCGCGGTCCAGTCGGCGCCGTTCGTCGTTCAGGCTGCGGCGGAAATGCGATCCGCGGCCACGAACATAGTCCGACCACGGCTGCGTGACTGCAAGCACGCGCGCGATCCCGGCAGTCTCGAAAGGCAGCAGTGTCAATCCCTTTCGCGCACCCGCATCGGTCAGCAGCGCAAGCTGTTGTCCGTCAGCAGGCAACCCGTCCAGCTCCAGCACGTCCCATTGATGGCTTTCGGCGGCCAGCCAGCCGACAAACGATTCGATCACCGCCTTGTCGTCAGATGGCGTGCACACAGCGCCACAGCGGGCCGGACCGGCGCTATGGAGCACCGGCGCACACAGGACCCGCACCGTCATGCGGCGCCGGCGCTGGCGTCGCAGCATCAGGGGAACGATTCCGGCGACTTCGCCGGATTCACGTTCGATCACAACGACATGCGGTACGGCATCGCCGCCGAAATGTTCCAGCCAGGACGTGATCCATGAAAACGACAGGAACGGATCGGATTGCACGCCCTCGAGCCGACTCCAATCCCACTTCAGGGCGTACAACTCCGACACCGCGTGGACCACGCGCGAGCGCATCATTTCGCAGGCTCCAATCCCCGGTCTCCCGGCCGCAACGCGGGAATTGGTGGCTGCCATCGCGCCGGCACCAGGCGGCGCAAGGCTGGCACGAGCATGAACTTGCACATTGACAAGAATCGACCGTATGCCGACGAACTGTAGAACAAGGCCCGGTAGAACGAACGCGGATGGGTCCGCCAGCGCTGCAAGTGCTGGCCATAGCCATTGAAGTCCACAGTCCGATAGCCCTCCTGCCAGGCATACCGCACGATTTCTCCGCGCAGATAGTGACCGGGATACGCCTTCTCGAATTGCGCGTCGTAGACATCGTTCAGCGTGTGGATCACGCCCTGGAAACGCGCCAGAAGCGCACTTGCCACCGGAACCCCGTCCAGGCGCAGCGTTGCAACTATTGCAAAACCGGCGTTGGCAAGCCCACGAAACTGCGCTCGCAGATAAGATTGAAGTCGCTCGTCAAGCACAGTGTAGTCATCCTTGCGGCGTTTTGCGGTTCTTTGCTCCAGGGATAGAAACAGCTCCAAACCCACCAACACGGCAGCAGGTTCGACACTGAATTCGCTTGTTACGCCCCCAAGGCGCGCGAGCTTGGCGCGCTCTCGCCGCATGTGCTCACGCGAATGTGCGGTGTGCTGTTGCATGTATGCGTCCCAGTCGGTTTCAACCGGAAGGTTATGCAGCCTCCAATATTCCTCAAGCGGCCGCCCTAGCACGCGCCCAGCCGCACAAAACGCATCGTAGCCAGCCACAAGCGGCGATTCCGCGGACATTGAATCGAGCACCGCTGCATCCCATTGGCCTCGCGTCGCGCGCAGGTACCGGCCGAACGCTTCGACAGCCTGTTCCGGGTCCCCATCGACGAGCATGTCCGAGCGAACGTTGCAGGTGACAGGGTCTGTCAGGAATACGAGGGTTCGCACCGTGAATCCCCGCCAGCGCTGCTTCTCCAGCGCCATCGGCAATGCACCCAAAAGGCGCCTGCCATCGCGCAGGACCAGGGCGTGCAGTTGGCGACCAGGCGCAAGGAATGACCAACTGCCCACAAGCCACGCGTGGGTGAGAAAAACACTGGCTCCCGGACTACGCGCAAGTGCGGCGTCCCACTCCGGCGCAAGGGCCATGAATTCCGCCAATGAATCGACCAATTCGACATTTAGCGTCATACCTGGAGCTTCCCGTTCATGCAATGGCTTCGAGAACACCAAGCGTCTTGCGCGCTGCCTGGTCCCAGCTGAAGTGCGCCGCACGCCTGAATCCCCGCGTAACCAGGTCGGCCCGCACAGAAGCGTTGGCTAGCACGCGATCCAGCGCCGCGGCGAGAGCCTCGCGGCTGGTCGGATCAAAGCCCAACGCCGCGTCGCCGTATACCTCAGGCATCGCGGTCGTATTGGAGGAGACGACCGGTACACCACACGCCATGGCCTCGAGAAGTGGCATGCCAAAACCCTCAGCCAGCGACGGCAAAGCAAAAACCATCGCGCCGGAATAGAGCGCGGGAAGATCCACGCCTGCTATGTGCCCCGGCAGGCGCACCCGCGCCCCCAATCCATGCGCGGCGACATGTTCGCGCAGGCCCGGGCTGCCCCAGGCTGCCTTGCCGGCAAGCACGAGGTCGACATCGGGCATGCCGCGATCACACAGCAATCCAAATGCATCGACGAGACACTGCAGGTTCTTGCGCGGTTCCGCGGTTCCTACAAACAGAATATAGGGGCGCCCCAGACCAAGGCGGTCGCGAAGTGCCGCGACCGCCTCGGCCGAAGCGGGGCGAAAACTCTCATCGACTCCGTGGTGCACGACCGTGATGCGTTCGGGGGGAACTTGCAAGTATTCGACGATCTTTTCTTTCGTATGTTGCGAAACGGCAATCAAGGCGTCCGCTTCGGCGGCAATCCGCGCCACCACCCGGCGGAACCGCGCGACATCGGGCGCAGGGTATTGGTCGGCGTGGGTGATGGGCATAAGGTCGTGAATCGTCGCCACGCGCGCTCCACCGCGTTGCGTGTGCATGTCGAAGGCCGGATACAGGACCACTGCGCAAGGGCCAACCGTGCGCTCGATCGGCCAGCCCATGGGCCCGCGCGCAAACTGCATCAGGCGATTGGGTATGCGACAGACGCGCGCCTGCATCCGCTCCGACAACAAAGGCTGCACACGAGAGTCGAACCGCGCGGCGTACTCCGAGCGAACGAAGTTGAGATACAAGACATAGTCGTTGCGCTGGTCCACCCGCGGCAGATGGCGCACGAGTTGTGTCAGCGAGTACTCGATGCCGGTGAGGTACTCGGCCACCAAGTTGGAAGCCTCTATGCCAATGCGCATGTGATCTCGGGCATGGGGTCAGTGCCAGCCCGATTGGCGGGCCACCGAGAGGTACTCGGCCTCCAGGGCCCGCACCATCCGCCGCAAATCGAAATGCGCCTCGGCGTGCCTGCGGCCCGCAGCACCCATGGCTGCCGCCGTTACCGGGTCGCCCAGCAGTTGCAAAATCGCATCCGCCAAGGCTTGCGGATCGCGGGGGGGGACCAGTACGCCGGTCTCACCTGAAACGACGATTTCTTCTGCGCCACCGCTGCGCGTTGCTACAACGGGCCGCGCGCAGGCTGCCGCCTCGGCGAGCACCAGCCCGAAGCTCTCGCGCGGCGAGGCCGAAACAACTACGTCCATGGCTCCGATCAAAGGGGCGACATCATCGCGGAACCCCGTCATGATCACGCGATCTCCCAGGCCGTGGCGTGCAATGTCCCGATGGATCTCGAGCGCGTAGTCATCGTCGGCCAGCACTGCGCCGCCAACGACCAGAAACCGCGCATCCGGCGCAGACGCGGCGACACGCGCGGCAGCGGCAAAGAAGGTGGCATGATCCTTTACCGAACTCAGGCGCCCGACAATCCCGACCACCTTGGCTCCCGCGGCAATGCCCAGTTCGGCGCGAACCTGGGCTGCATCGGAACGTGGAAAAAACCGCCCGAGATCGATGCCCGGCCTGATCAGCACAGCCCGATCGGCACGCAGAGCTGTTCCGACCCGAAGGCTCCGTCGAACCGTTTCGGAGGTTACGACAATCCGTCGGGGAATACGGTTGAGGGCAAGCCACTGCAAGCGGCCAAACATATCGCCAAACCATGTGTCCTGGCTCGTATGGATCAATGGCAAGCCCGTGAGGAGTGCCACCGCGTGTGCATAGTTTCGCGTCTCCATCGTGTAAGAATGGATGAGGTCAATCCGCTCACGACGCAGCAAGCTAGCCAGTTGCCATAGCGTGCGAGCGTGCGGCAACGAGAATCGGCCCAACACATTCGCCTGCGCGTTCAGCGGCAACAAGAAAACTGGAATACCCAAACTTCGCAACCGCGCAGCAAGCGACCCCTCGGCGCAGCAGACGGCCAAGGGCTCGAACCTCTCACGGTCACAACAAGCCAGATGATTCGCGAGCAGCAACTCACCTCCTCCCAAACCAGTGCCATACACGAGATAGGCGACGCGAATTGTTCGCATTTTTTCCATGTTAACCCAGACACCGGTGACTCCAGTCCAATTTTCACGGCCCTAGTTGATGATCTCGGACGCAGGCCGGCACGGATTGCCGGACACCGGCGAAACATAGTGTCCGATGATGTAATATCGTTCAGACGCTCAGGGAGGTGCTGCGCGGATTCGTCGATCACGAGGCTGGCCACATGCATATTCGGAGTCCGTCATGAACAGAACTCTTGGTCTTGCAACCGTTTCGGTGCTCGTTGTCATGGTTCTGTTCTTGAGCGCCTGCAGCACCCAGCCAATGCAGACAGTGACGCGCGAAAAGCCAGTTGCCACACCGTCGGCGACTGCGGCGGCAATGGCGACAAATCTCCAGCGTTCGGCCTTGCTCGGTCCGGGTGACCAGGTTGATATTTTCGTCTGGGGCTACAGCGACTTTTCTCGTCGGGCAACCGTCAACTTCAATGGTTCACTGCCCTACCCGATGCTTGGCGAACGCCCGGTTGCCAGAAAGTCAGTCACCCAGGTCGAAGAAGAAATCCGGATCGGCCTCACCGACTACATCAAGGATCCGATCGTGCGGGTCAGCGTTGCTTCCACGCGACCGCTCAAAATTCACCTGCTCGGCGAGGTAAAAGCCCCCGGGGTCTACACGCTCAGTACGCCGAACATGGCACTGACCGAAGCCATCGCGCAAGCCGGCGGTTTGACCATTGATGCTCGGCCGAGCGGTGTCGTCATCGTTCGCGACACCGGCGAGCAGATAGTGGTCCACACGGTCGATTTGCGTCGGGTCATGATCGAGGGCGATGCTGCCAGCAACCTTGTCCTTGGCGAGGGAGATGTCGTGTATGTTCCGGTCGCGCGAATGGCCGATGTGGCGCGCGAAGCGCGGCGTGTCACCGACATCCTCGTCACCTTGCTGTACGTCGAGCAGACCACCATATTGTTCGAGTCATTCCTCAAAGCGCTCACGCATTCCCCGACCCGCTCTGGCGCACCCCAGACGACGGTCATAGCTCCGTAGTCAGCGCATGCACGTGGAGCGAATCGATAGCCAGGCGGAACTGCAAGCCCTGCAGCCCGATTGGGAACGGGTCTGGTACGACGACCCTACGAATGATCCATTTGCAAGCTTCGACTGGTTTTGCAACTGGTGGCAGCACTTCGGCAACCGCAGACGCACGGCGCTTCTCTACCATCGCCAGGCGCTTGCGGACGAAATGCAGTTCGATGATCTGCAGCCGTACGTGCTGGTCGTGCGCGACGTGCAAGAAGTAGTCGCCATCGCCCCGTTGGTGCGGGGGTGGAGCCGTTGGCGGCGAATGCCCGTGCGCGCATTGAGTTTCGCAATCAACGCACATTCGCCCCGCAGTGGAATTGCGATTGCGTGTTCCCGCTCACGATTGGTGGTATCGGATGCACTGTCGCAATTTTTGCAACATCGTGGTGACTGGGATGTCTTGCTTTTGGACGGTGTCCCCGAAAGACTGGGTGGTTTGGGAGCCCTGCGGCAGCCGCTGAAAATGCAAGCCTCGTCAAGCAACCATTGGAGTCACGGCTTTCTGGAGTTCCGCGGGGAATGGGAGGCATTTTTCCGCAGCAAGACCCGTCACTTCCGCCAGCGCGTAACGCAACCGGCGCGAGCTCTGGGTGAGTTTGGCAATGTCACCTACCAATGCCACCAGGGACAGGACGACTTAGGCGCTGGCCTCGATGCATTTATGGCGATCGACGCAGCGAGTTGGAAGGCAACGGACGGTGAAAGCGTTGCCCTCTCGGTGGAAATCGGGGCCTACTATCGCAGCCTGATGCTGCGCTTTGGCGCAAGAGGGAATGCATGCATCTGGATCCTGCGCATTGCCGGCCGGCCGGCCGCTGGCTATCTGTGTCTGGTGCACAACCGCATTTTGTACCTTATCAAGACATCGTATGCCATGGAGTTCGCGTCTGCACGTCACGCGCCCAGCCGGGTGCTGCTTGCCCACATGATCCAGACCAGTTGGCAAGCCGGACTTCGCGGTATCGACTTTGTTGGTCGCATGGATTTCGTCGACCGATGGGCAAGTGCCGCGCTGGAATTTGTTCCTATGGTCGAATTTGGCACGGGCGCCTATGGCAGGCTTGTTCGCGCCGTAGATCACGCGCGCCACCATTTTAGAGCGCGGACCACGCATGTCGATTCCCCCGCACAACCGGTTTCCTGACGCGATGCATGCCAACGATACGCCGGATCTGCCCGTATCGGACCAGGGCGCGCGCAACGCGAGCTTGTCCCCGATGCTTTCCGATGGGCGTGCGGCGTTCACAGCAAGCGGGGGGACGCGGGTCGTGGAAGTTGCCAGCGAGAACGAATGGCGCGCGCTGAAAGATGAGTGGAATGACCTGCTCGCCCGTAGCGACAGCAACATCCTGTTTCTCACGCATGAATGGCTTACATCGTGGTGGGCGCACATTGGACGTCCGCTTGCCGAACGCGGGCGCGCTGCGTTGTTCGTCATCATGATCCGCAGGAATGGAGCGCTTTGTGCGGCCGCGCCCTTCACAATCGAAGTAGAGTATGTTCTTGGGTTGCGAACGCGCATTGTTCGATTTCTCGGCCATGGCGCCTCGGACTACCTGGATCTCATAGTGGCAGAGGATCGGGAACCGTTGCTCGCGCTGATCGTCGGGTGTCTCGCTGCGCAAACTGCGGCCTGGGACATCGTGGAATTGCGGGAGTTCAGCGCGCAATCCGTCAACCGCGTTCCGTTCGGCCGTCTAATGGCGCGCGCAGGACTCACGATGACCAGCGATTCGGACAGCATCTGTTCATCGATCCAGGTGAGTGGCGATTGGGCCGGATTCCTGCAGATGCGCTTCAACGGCCAGCGACGAAAGAAATTCCGCGCCGAATGGCGTCATTGGATCGAGGCTGCTCCAGTGGATGTGCGATTCGTCAATGACCTTGAGTTGGCAACTGGATTGCCGGATCGCCTGGCCGACATAGAGCGGGACCATCCTGCCGCCGTGTCGGGGGCGCGCGAAGGTACGTTCCGCGACCCGTGGCTCGGCAGTTTTCTGCGCCATTTCCTGCCGGTGGCGGCGGAGCGGGGCTGGCTTGATATCGCGCTGATCGAACATGACGGGCAAGATGCGGCCTATCAGCTATGGTTCCGGTATCACGGGAGCCTGTACGGCTACGCCATGGCCTACCGCGCGAAATACGCCAAACATGGCCCTGGCAAATTACTTCTGCTGCGCGCGCTAGAACACCACTGGCAGCGCGGAATATCCGAGTTCGAACTGCTTCGCGGTGGGATCGAGTACAAACAGCAATTCGCCACCGCAACGCGGCAGAATTTTCGACTGGTCGCGTCGCATAACCTGGCCCGTTCTCGGCTGCGCACCTGGCTCCGGTTGGCGATCGTCCCACGCCTTGTCCGTCGAGTGCCAGTGTTGGTAGATGCACTCGCCATTGCAGCCAATGAAGGATTGGGAGCCTTGCTTCGGCGCGCGCTCGTGAGACTCCGCCGTCAGTGGAACCGGCAGAGCATTTGAGAATCGGCCAGATTGTGACTCCCGTTATCGAAGCCATGTCGCTCACGGAAACGTACGTGCCGCCGCGTGGACTGCGGGATATCCTTCGCGGAATCCGGCCCCAGCCCGTATTGGCACTCGACAACCTCTCGCTGAGCGTGAACCAGGGCGAGATTTTCGGACTGGTCGGACCCAATGGCGCCGGCAAGACGACGCTGATCAAGATCCTGTCGACGCTGCTAATCCCGTCCATTGGAACGGCACGCGTCAACGGCCTCGACACTGTCAAGGACGCAGCGGGCGTGCGCCGGGTTATCGGGTTGGTCTCGAGCAACGAGCGCAGCTTCTTCTGGCGGCTCAGCGGCCGCCAGAACCTGCGCTTCTTCGCCCGGCTATACGACGTTGCGCCAAACCTGACCGTTGCATGGATCGATGAATTGCTGGGACTGCTCGGCCTGGCCGAAGTCGCTGACAGACGTTTTGACGCCTATTCCACGGGAATGCGCCAGCGGCTCGCCTTTGCGCGCGCGCTGCTGAGCCGGCCCAAGGTGTTGTTCATGGACGAGCCGACCAAGGGGCTCGACCCGGCGTCGGCAGCCGCGCTCATCCGCATGGTGCGCGAGCGCATCATGACTATCTGGCAGCCCACCGTCATCATCACCTCACACCAGCTCCATGAACTGGAAAGGCTCTGTGACCGTATCGGGATCCTGAGCCGCGGCCGACTCCTTCGCTGCGGCACACTTGCCCAGTTGCAGCGCAGCGTCAGCCTGCGGGCACGCTATCACATCATTGCCGACCGCTTGTCGCCGACGGCCATGGCGGCGCTGACCGGTATCGGAGCGACGATGAGCATTCAACCGGTCGCTGACAGCCCCCCGGAATGTTACGAAATTCGGCTCGACGAACGCGAGGGCGACCTTTCGCGCGTGCTGCGCACCATTCTGGGCGCGGGCGCCGAGGTACGCCACTGCACCGAGGAACCGGTATCGCTCGAAGACGTCTTCACGCATGTCGTCACGACCGAGGCGTCTGCATGAAAACGCTGCGCACTGCGTGGGCCTTCCTGGTTCGCGATTTCCTGATCGCCATCAGCTATCGCACGGCCTTTGTGCTCGATGTGATGTGGATTGCGCTGGTGGTGCCGGTACTGTTCTTTCTGTCGAGCGTTTTCGCTGGTGTCGCGCCAGACAAGCTGGTCGAGTATGGCGGCAACTACTTCGCCTTCCTGCTGGTCGGGATCGCATTTCAGGACTACAACACCTTCAGCCAGACCAACTTCAATCACAGTATTCGAGAACACCAATTGATGGGAACGCTCGAGATCGTGATGCTGGCGCCAACACCCGTGCCGCTGATCCTCTTGTGTTCGTCGATCTGGGGCTACTGCTATACCTCCCTCCGATTCTGTGCCTACCTGCTGGTCGGGATTGCCTTCGGGATCGATATCACCAAGACCAATCTGCTGTCTGTCGCGCTGGTCACGGTCATGTCTGTGGCAAGCTTTTCCGCGCTGGGCATCCTGACCGCCAGTCTCGTCGTGTTGATCAAGCGTGGCGCCGACAGCGTGACGCAGATCCTTACCGTTGTCAGCGTGGCGCTGGGCGGTGTGTTGTACCCCATCAGCGTGCTTCCCCCATGGCTGCAGTCGCTGGCGCAAGTTCTCCCGTTCACGCACGCTCTCGAAGGAATGCGCCTGGCTTTGTTGCGTGGGGCAACTCCGACGGAACTGGCACCCCAGCTGGGCGTTCTGGCACTGTTTGCGCTGATTCTCTTTCCGCTCGGCCTGACGGCGTTTTCATTGGCCATCTGGCGCTCCAAGGTGACCGGGACGCTAGGACAATACTGAGACCCATGGGCAACATTCCTGCATTGCGCATCGGCATCGACGCCACAAGCGTCGGAATCGTGAACAGCGAACGTGGCGGTGTCTACCAGTACGTCATGCAAGTGGTCAAGCACGTGGGCGCGGCTTCGCCCGACGCATCGCTGCAGCTTATGTTCGCCTTGCCGCACCCGCGTCACAACCAGACCATCCGGCAATTTGTAGCTGGTATTTCCAATCCCAACGTCGTCGGCCGGCGCTGTCCATTGCCGACACGTTACTTGCGCCGTTGGGGTATTCCGGTAGACCCGTTCCTGGGCCCGATCGATGTGTTCCACGCGCCAGCCCACCTGAGCCTGCGCTGCCGTGCCAGTCCGGTCGTGGTCACCATTCACGACCTCTCTTACCTGCACGACCGCGGGGGCGTGCAGGCGCCGGCCGAACTGGACGTACAGGAGCGACGCCAATGGGAAGTGCGGCGCCGGTTTTTCGCGGAGATCGCAGAGAACACAGGCAATTCAGTGCGCGAGGCGCGGCTGGTCATTGCCGTATCACGCGCAACCCGGGACCACCTGGTCGCAGTCCACGGCGTCGCCGCCGACAAAGTCCGGGTGGTGCACCTCGGGATCCGCGCCGACATGATGCCGTTGCAGGCCCAAGCCTGCGACGCCGTTATCTCGGCATATGCCTTGGACACGCCCTATTGGTTGTACGTCGGCAACCTCGACCCGAACAAGAACCTTGTCGTCCTGCTGGAGGGCTACGCCCAGTATCGCCAGCGCGGGGGGCGTCAATCATTGGCCATGGCCGGTCATTCGGCGTTTTACGGCACCGTGCTGCGGCGCCTCGTGAAGCAATTGGGCATTGCCGACAGCGTGTTGTTCCTGGGCTACGTCCCGGATGGCCATTTGCCGGCGCTGTATTCCGCAGCGACCGGTGTCCTGATGCCATCGCCATTCGAGGGCTTTGGTTTGCCGGCGCTCGAAGCCATGGCCTGCGGAACGCCGGTCATCGCGGCGAACGGGGGTTCATTGCCCGAAGTGGTGGGCGATGCCGGACTCCTGGTTGCGCCAGATTCCGCGCAACACTTCGCACAAGCCATGCTGTCGATCGAGCAGGATCCCGAACTCTCGCATTCGCTCGTCGCGGCCGGGCGAAGGCGCGCCAGCCTGTTCAACTGGAACCGAACCGCGCAAGAAACACTTGCCGTATACACCGAAGCCGCGAGGATAGGCAAATGAGGCACTCGGCCACTCCCACGCCCCATCCTACGCAGTTGCGCCCGCTTGAACGAGCTCCAACACGCGTCCCGCAGAATATGTCCATCAACATGCGCAGTCTGCTCATGACGATGATCGATCTGCGGCAGGAGCCGTTCCAACGCGCCCAGCACGTCACCCGGATGCTGGCCGCACTGTCGGCAGAAACGGTCGTCGTGACCAAGGTCAAGGTGCTCGACCGCAGTCTGTCCGCCTTGATGCGCGATGCATTGCGCTGCTCCGCCACAGTCGAGCATCAGGGCAAGGTGACCACGGTTGCTCTGCACCCTCCGCTCAACTATGCGCAGGCGCTCGCGGCAGGGATCGTGCAAGGTGACTTGACGCGACCGCCGAGCGTCGCGCGGCGGGCGCTGGCCACTGCATTGAGTCTGCTCGGAATACTGCGAGACGCAATGCTGGTGCCCAGTTTCGTCGTCACCGTCCTCGTCAAGACCCGTGGCACCTTCGACGTATGTGTGGTTGATGGCCCCTGGACCGGGACCGCGGCCTGGCTGCTGCGGGCGCTGGGCCGCATCCGCCAGGTTGTCTACGAGGACATCGACTATGTAGCAGGCGGCCAGATGCTCAAATTGCGCGAGGCCTACGTTGCCGCCCTCGAACGCTTTGCAATCCGTCGCGCGGATCTTGTCATCTCGGCGGGCTGGCGCCTCGGCGAAAACCGGCGTCAGACCACTGGCCGCGAGGTGCTCGTGATACCGAATGGCGCCGACCCGGCGAAGTTCGCCGCCGCACATGCAAAGCGCCCACACCCGCCAACCTTGGTCTATATCGGCCATCTTTCACACTACGCCGGCGTCGATCTCGCCATTCGGGCGTTGCCCCTCATACAGGCGCGCATTCCGGGTGCCCGCTTGCTGGTGGTTGGCGACGGCGACACCCCCTACATTGCCGGACTGGCCAAACTTGCAGCCGCGCAAGGTGTCACCGATTCCGTGGACTTGCGCGGCCGCATTGCGCATGAGCAAATACCCGACGTGCTGGCCGAGTCGGACATCGGGCTCGCCACCTCCCGTCTGACGCCGCTGCGCGTTTACGCCTTCCCGTACAAGATTCTGGAATACATGGCCGCCGGAGTTGCCGTGATGTGCACCCGCGGCACGGAGGCCGAGGAAATCCTGCGGCGCCATCCCGCCGGTACTGCGATCGAGTTCACCCCCGAGGCTTTCGCTACGGCAGCAATTGCCCTGCTCGGTGATCCGCAGGCGTATGCGCTCGCACGCGCGGCGGGACTTGCTGCGGCCCAGGTATTCACGTGGGAGCGGGCAATGGACGCGGAGCGGGACGCCGTGCTTCGAATGCGGGCCAACGCGCGTCCACAACGCGAGAGCGGGCGTGCATGACACATGCCGTGCATCCGCCGATCGCGCCTGAACGACGCCCCCGCGTCGCGCTCGACTGCCGCCTGCTGCACTGGCCTGGGGTCGGGCGCTACTGCGGCGAGCTGGCCGCCATGCTGCCGGCCGCAGCGCCGGACCTCGATTTTTTCTGGCTGTGCGCGGCATCCACGGCGGCCTCGTTGCCCACGGCCGACAATGCGCGCGCACTCGTCGTTCACAGTCGAGCGCTGGGCGTCGCGGAGCAGTTCGAGCTGCCGCTTGCGCTGTTGCGCCACCGCATCGACCTCCTGCACCTACCGGTGAGTTTCTCGGTACCTCTGGCCGCTCCACGCATCGTCGTGACCGCGCACGACCTCACCTACAGGCTTTTCCCCGAGTTATTGCCCAGCCCCCTGGCCCGCGCCTACTACAACCTGATGACATGGATATCGGTGGTACGTGCACGACGCATCATCGCCGTGTCGGAGAATACGCGCACCGACCTGCTGGCGCGCTGGCCGCAAATCTCACCGAAGACACTGACCGTGCTCAATGGCGTGTCCGATGTATTTGCGCGCCCGCCGGAGCCTTCCGAGGTCGAGCGCTGGCGCGCCGCACTGAACTTGCCCAAGCGCTACCTGCTTTATGTTGGAACACGCAAGCGGCACAAGAACCTGCCGCGATTTCTCGAAGCCTATGGCAGCCTGACGCCGGCGCAGCGTGCCCGCTTTCCGCTGGTCATGGTCGCCCCGCCAGACCCTCGCTACCCCGAAGTCGACGCCACGGTATCGCGCATGGGAATCGAGCAAAACGTATCGTGGCACGCTGGGCTGCCCGACGCGGCGTTGCCCGTAATCTACCGCCTGGCGCATTGTGTCGTCATGCCCTCGCTCTACGAGGGGTTCGGGCTGCCGGTGGCGGAAGGCTATGCGTGTGGCACCCCCGCAATTGTCGCCCGCGCAGGGGCGCTACCCGAGGTCGGCGGCAGTGCCTGCATGCTTGTCGATCCATACGACGTAAGCTCCATGCGTGCTGCGTTGTCGCAGATCATCGACGATGCTATCCTGTACGCTTGCCTCAAAAACAAGACGCGCGATGAAGCGGCGCGTTTTGACTGGAAAAGCGTCGCACGGCGTGTGGCACAGGTCTATCGGGAAGCGCTTGCATGAAACCCAGACGGATTCGAATCATGCTTGTTACAACGAGCATGGCCGGCGGTGCCGGCCTGTATGCGTACCAGCTGGCCAGCCATATCGATCCGGACCGGTTTGACCTGCAACTCGTTTTCGGGCCCGGCTATCCGCTTGATCGTGAGGTGGAACGCGACAAGCTTCCGCACCACCTGTTGCGCTGGTCGCGCGCCCTCGATCCTGTCAGGACTTTTCAAGGCACGCTGGACCTGATTCGTCTGCTCCGACGCCAGCCAGTCGACATCGTGCATGCGCAATGCTCGCTTGCGGGAGCCATTGCGCGACCTATCGCCCGTTTTTGCAAGGTCCCGCATGTGGTGTTCACCTGCCACGCGTTTGCGTCGCGCGACTACCAGCCAGCGTGGCGCAAAAGAGCCTATCTGGCTGTAGAACGCTCAATGGATCGATATACCGATCACTACTATGCAAGCAGCAACGCGATCCGCGCGATGATCGTGGACAAAGGCATCAGCCGCAGCGACCGTGTCAGCGTCATTCCGCAGGGCATCGAGCTCCCGCCTGCGCCACTTGCGCAAGCGAGACGCCACGCCCGCCAGCAGTTTGGTTTGGGCGAAGGCGACCTGGCTGTGGTCACCGCCGGGCGCCTGGAACAGCAAAAAGGCATCGGTCACCTGATCGAAGCCTGGCCCGCGGTGATCGCCGCAGTGCCGCAGGCACGCCTGGTCATTCTGGGCGACGGACCGCTCTATCCGTCTTTGCGCGCTGCTGCAGATCGGCTGGGTGTCAGTCAGACCGTCAACTTCATGGGCTGGCGCACCGATGTAGACGCATTGATGCCGGGCGCGGACCTGTTTTGCCTGCCGTCGCTTTGGGAGTCGTTCGGCTATGTGTTGTTGGAAGCGATGGCTGCGCGCGTGCCGATTGTCGCGAGCGCGGTGGAAGGTATTCCCGAGGTGGTCAGTGATCAATGCGGGCTGTTTACTCCACCTGGCCGGCCGCAGGCACTGGCCCATCGCCTGGTCGAGCTGCTGCGCAACAGCGACCAACGCGCGGCTATGGGACAGGCGGCACGAAAGCGGGTCGAAAGCGAGTTCGGGTTGCCCCAGATGGTCAGGCGCTTCGAGGCAGCTTATCTCGACCTGGTCAACGCTCGCCTCCGATCTCGCTCTGGTTGAACGGAGAGGCATATGCGAACATGGACAACAAAAATATCGGGCATGCTATTGGCGCTGGTTCTGACTGGCTCCGCAGCGCTGTTCCCGGCGCCGGCATGCGCCCAAACTGCCACCGTGGAGGTCGACCCTGCAAGCAGCCGGGGCCCTTTGCCAAGGCTGTTCCGGCCATCCGTCATGATGGCATTTGCAGACAGTGCAGCTGTCAACGCTTTTCTTGCCTTGCCCGGGCCGCTCGGCACGGTTCGGCTGACACTGGAACCACTGATCACGGAATCGAAGAACCTTGCCGAATATCTGCAGCGCCTCGAACGCGAAGCCGCCGGCATGCGCGCACTCGCGGCGCGCGATGCCGAAATCGTTCTGATATTTGCGCGCATGCCGACGTGGCTTGCGCGAACCGGGGACGAGTCTCTCGCGGGTCGATTCGGATTCACGCGACGCGAAGCCTCGCCCCCAAAAGACTACGAGGCATACGCTAACTTTGTCTATGAAACGGTACGGGTCATCAACACCAAGCTGGGCTTGTCACCCTGGTATGAGTTCTGGAATGAGCCCGACAGCATAGCGTTCTGGGGGGGAACGCAGGACGAATTGCTGCGCACGTACCAAAGTTTTGCCCAAGGTGCACGCAGGGCCGACACCCGGGCCCGCGTCGGCGGCCTTGCGGTGAGCGGTTGGTACCAGAAACGGCCCGATGCCCGTGAGCCTTTACTCGCCGCATTCCTTCAGCGTGTCGGAGAAGCGAATGGCTTGCCGCTCGACTTCGTCAGCTGGCACAACCTCACCAAGGATCCCGAACACGATTGGTGGGGTGCAGAGGAGGTGCGAGGATGGCTCACCAAGAATGGCATCAGCCCGGCGCTTCCCCAGATCATCACCGAATGGAACCGCTGGAGCACTTTCCCGCAATGGTTCGACAAGGAACGCGAGGGCGCACTTGGCGCCGCATACATTCCCGCCACGTTGCACGCGATGGAGCGTGCCGGGATCACGATGCAGACTTTCGCGGCGCTACAGGACTTCAATCCGGCACCACGCGACCAATCGTTCATCGGTGATTTTGGTCTGGTGACCAAGGAACCCATGCTCAAGAAGGCATCGTTCCACGTGATGAACATGCTTGCTCAAATGGGACCCCAGCGGATCGGTGTCACCTTGCCAGCGGCGCCCTATGACACAGAGGGTGTGCAAGTACTGGCGACCATGAACGGCAGGCGCATGGCGATCCTGATCAGCCGGTTCGCCAACGACCCTTCGGGCAACGTGATCCGGTCGCTGCAGCGCGACGGGTTTCATGTCGCCTCGCGCCTGGGACTCACAGGCGCGCAGTTCGACGCCTTTTTGCAGCGCAAGACCGATCTGGCCCGGGAGACGGTGGCACCCGAGGCGCGCCAAGCCCTGGTGCGGGCGCGCGAACAATTTGAAAAGGCGCAACGGCCAGCTGGAGATCTTGACCTGCGCGTTACGGTGCGTGGCAACGCGGGGCCATTCCGCTATGAATATTTCCTTGTTGACACTGACCATGCCAATCCAGCCGGACGCTACCGGACCTCGCGCGCACAGGGCCGGACACATGCTCAGGCGCTGGAGGCGGCGAGAGCGGAGTCTTTATCCGCGCTCGCCAGTGGCACTGGGGCGCTGCCAAACCTGCGCCTGCAAACGCATGCGATAGCGCTGCTGTTGATTGACTTATTGCCCCCATGATGAACGCCCACAATTCCGGTACGCGAAGCGTGACGGTATTGTCTGTTCGATGGCTTGCCGCAGCCATCGCTGTGGGAGTGGCGGTGGGTCTGGCGACAACCCTCGACGGCCCGTTCGCCGACACCTTCAAATGGCTTCGATTGGCACAACAGGCGCCCTACGCGTTAAGCGCACTGGCTCTGGGAATTGTCCTGGCGGTGGCGACGGGGGTGCGCCGCCGCGCTGCACTTTGGCGCACGCAGTTCACCCTGGCTACCGTTGCGATCGTCTGCAGCCTCCAGATGATGGCGCTCGACATCGGACCGATCAACGCACTGAACATACTCATCGTGTTGACTTGCGCGCTCTGGTTGTTGCACCGCCTGGCCGATCATGCCGCGCCGTGGAGCCCGTCCGGCTTGTTCCACCTGACGCTGTTGTTCCTGGCATGCACCCTCGCGTCGGCGTTGAACCACGACTTCCGCGATATCCTGCCGGGATGGCTCACGCTGCTTCCAAAGCTAGCGCTGGTGTTGGTGCTGGTCGATATTTTGAACCACCGGCGGCAGGTTGACCTTGCTGTCGATGTCTTGATCGTGTCATCCGTGATCGCTGCTGCGATCGGGATCGCCCAAACGGGGCTTTATGTCCTGTACCAATGGAATCTCACCCTGATGGCGCCGGACGCGCCGCGTTTCGTCACGGTTTTCGGCCTGCCGCTGTTGCGCGCCGCTGGCTTGCAGCACACGCCGCACGGATTCGCGCAGCCGCTTGCCGTGGTGGCCCTGATTACGCTGCTGCTCGCGTGCTGTGCGGGCGGCTGGCGCAGGGTGTGGCTGGCCTGCGCAACCACGCTTACCCTGGTTGCAGTCGCCCTCAGTGTGGCACGCGGCCAATGGGTCGGGCTGGCATTTGGTCTGGTACTGCTGCCGATCGTGGCCAAGCCCCGGCTCGCAGCGACCGTATGGCTGCCGCTGGGATTCGTATTGCTTGCGGTCGGTGTCGGCAGCGGCCTGTTGCCCTGGGCGGTGGGCGCTGTCGCGGGCATCTCGGACTCGAGCGGCACGATCCGAACGGAACTGATTGCGGCGGGAATCCGGGCCATCGTCAACGCTCCAACCATTGGTGTGGGTGTCGGCAACTTCGGCCCTTATTCACCGACGGTCGAGCGCTACCCGGTACATAATTCCCTCGTCCAGGCAGCCAGCGAATTGGGTATTGTGGGTGGGCTGGTATTTGTCCTGGTGCTTTGCTGGGTCGCGGTGCGCCTTTTCCAGGGTGTCCGCTACGCAACCGGAATGCACGCGCGCAACCAGATCAAGGCGCTGCTAGTGGGATATCTGTGCCTGCTGGTGGCAATCCAGTTCGACCCCATGGCCTACAGCGAATTTGTCTGGTTCTATCTGGTCCTTGCGGATTCTGCGGTACGGGTCGCGCTGGCCGAGGCAGCTGGCCATGCCGCCGAGTCCCACCATCAACCGTTGAGCGGATTCGGTGGCCGAAATCGCTTCATTGTCTGATCGGCCGGCCGTGCAAACCAGGACCCTCGACCACTATTGGCAATTGCTCGCTCGCAGGCGAGCGGTGGTTTTCTTGACGACCATTGCAGCGGTCGTCACGGCTTTCGCGGCCAGCAAGCTGATCGATCCGCGATACGATGCGCGCTCGCAGTTCTACGTTGTCGACGCTTCAGATTCCGGCGGCGGGCTACTGGGCGCAAGCGCCGGCAGCGTCATACCGAGCGTATTTCTTCCGTCGACCGCGGAGGCCGTCGTTACCTCGCACATCGGAATCCTGCAGACCGATGCCGTGCGCAAGCGGGTGCACGAACGTTCCCCGAAAAAGCCGCTGGCGCAGCTCGAAAGCGATGTGGACGTGTTGGCAGCCAAAAAGTATCTGTTGAGCGTGCGCGTCTGGGACACAGATCCGACCGTCGCTGCACAGGTGGCAAACGCTTATCCGATCGCACTGAACGACTTCCTGAGGACCGTCGCCGCTGAACGAGCGCTTAATGTCTTGCGCGCAACGCAGCAATCCCGCGCCGAGTTGCAAATGCGCTTGCAAGCAGCGCGCAACAACCTGCAGGCCATGTTCGATCGCGAAAAGACGCCGAGTATTCGACGCGAGATCGATGACCTTGTCACCCGCAAGAGCAACCTGGAGTCATCACTCCAGACCGCTGAGGCGCGCCAATGGGGCATCGAGCAGCGTATTGCGCTGGCCGAGGAACAACTCAAGCACGAGGCACAAGCATCCATGACCGTCCTCGGAGCGCAGTCGAGCGCAACCGTCCAGCGGCTGATGAAGGAGGTTTCAGACCTCGATGCCGAACTCATCGGGGCGCGCACCGAATTCGACGGCAAGCAGGGCGAGCGGCACCCGCGCGTCAAGGCGCTCGTGGCGCAACGATCAATGAAGCAGCGTGAACTGGACCAGGAGAATGCCCATCTGCAAAAGAGCGATGTAAAGCCGCCGGGATCGTTTTACGAACAATCACGACGCGAGCTCATGGGTCAATACAAGAATCGTGCGGCAGCCAAGGCCGAGATCGCCCAGACCAGGGTTGCGCTGTCCCGTCTGCTCACCCGTATTGACCGGCAGCAAACAGGTTTGTCGCTGGAGGCGGAGCTCTCGGGCGAGGTATTGCGGCTCGACAAGATGGTCGACGCGTTGTCGTTCACGATCAGCAGCAGCGAGATCCAGGCTGCATCCAGGAGCGATCTGGTCGTGGTTCTGTCCGATGCCAAAGTAGCAACCGAAGCCAAAATTCCCGCACCGCTTTTCAATGCCCTGATAGCCGCCGTACTCGGTTTGATAGGCGGCGTGTACCTTGCGTTCGCGTACGATTGGTTGCTCGGCGCACGCGCCCTGCGTGATGACGCGCGGGCGGCTGGTAGCCAATTGCGTTAACGACCCCAAAGGGAGCAGCTATTGCCGGAGCACGAACAACCTGCCGCACCCCCAGCGGCCAGTCCACCGGAAACGCCAGGCTCCGCGTGGTTTGCGCTGCCGCCGTCTCTGGCCGCAGTTTCCGTGGCATTGGGCGCGTTTTTTGGACTTCTGGCAGTTGTTCTGATCTGGCTCGTGACAAGAGTTCTTCCATGGTGAAAGGCAGGTCGCGGCGCAATGGCTGAGGGTAGTGTCTCCGTGGCAAGGCGGCCCGAAATGTCTTCGCTGGCCGCACGTATGACGATGATCGCCATCACCATGGCCAGCGCAGTGACCGTTGCTGTTCTTGCCAGCCTGCTCATGCCAAAGGTCTACCAGTCCTCGACCGAGTTCTACCTCGTGACCGAATCGCCAGCACTCGGCATGCTCTCGCGCTTGGGCGCCGCCGCTGCCGGCGCGCCCCTGTTGGCCAAAGAAACCGAAAGGTGGTTTGTGGGAATCCTCGAAAGCGCCGCAGTGCGCGAACGGGTCAGTCGCGCCGTGCCGCAGAAAAGCCCAATGGAGCTCGACGATGACGTGGACGTGGAAATCACGCGCAATCACATTTTCCGCATCAGCGTGCGCGACAAGGATCCCCTGGCTGCCGCATCCATAGCAAACGCGTATCCGCCAGCCCTGCGCGAATTTTTGCGCAGTGCGTCGATGGCACGCAGCCAGAGAACCGGCGAGGCCAACCAGGCATCGCTTGCAGAACTTGACCAACTGGTTGTACAGGCGCAGCGCGAGACAGAGACCATGCTGGCCGGTCAGCATGCCCCCAGCGTGCAGGCCGAGATGCAAAGACTACTGCAACGCAAGGCCGCGCTTGAATCCGAGATTGAGAACGCGCGCGCGCTTCTTGATGGCATCGAACAGCGCATCGGCGTTGCGTCCGAGCAATTGAATCAGGAAGGCGCTCGAATTGGCGCGCTCGCGTCGCCGAATCAGCAGCGCCTGTTGAAGGACGTTTCGGACCTCGAAGCCGACCTCGCTGCGGCTAGCGCCGAGTTCGATGGCAAGTACTCCGAGCGTCATCCCAAGATCAAGGCCCTCAGGGCGCGCGTCCAGCAAAAACAGGCGGAACTCGAACGCGAACGCGTCGCGCTGGGCCAAGCCGAGGTCAAACCAGCTGACACATTCCACGAACAATTGCGGCGGGAAATCATGGGGCTGTACAAGGATCGCAGCGCCGCCAAGGCGGAAATGATCAGTAGCACACGCTCGCTTGCCACATTGGTTAGCCGCATTGGCAAACTACTCCCAAACATGTTGCGCGAACAAGAGACCGCCAGCGCCATCACCCGGCTTGAACGTATGCGCGATACGATCCTGCTGCGCGACCGCGACAACCGATTGGCGAGCGCATCTGAACCAAGCCCCATCGTCGTGGTTGCGCACTCCGAACCAGCGACCACGCCAAAATATCCGAGACTGTGGTTAAACGCCGCGGTCGCAGCGCTGTTGGGCCTGATTGGAGGCACCGGCCTGGCACTGCGCCATCGCGCGAGCGCCGAAGCCTGAAAGCCCGGCCTGACGGATCAGACCAGGCTCTCCTGATACAGGCGCCGATAGGTTGCCAGCGGGGCACGGAAATAAGCCTCGGCGTACTTGCCCTGCACCTGTCCCGCAACTGCGCGGTAACGGTTCAGGCCTTCGATGCCATCCATGTAGTCGTCGCTTTTCAGCTGGCTCGCGTGGCACGCGACCGCCCGCCGCTTGAGGTCCATACAAGGACTGATGTCCACCAACAAGTTTGCATAAAGCGGCGACCAGAGCTCGTAGCCTAGGCACTCGATCCCGTCTTCCGAGCCTGCACCCAGCCGCTGCACCGCATCCATCAGGCAGCGGTTGGCTGCAAAGTGGTCCGGGTGGCGGTCCGTTATGAAAGGCAGTAAAACCACGTCCGGCTGCGCCTGCGCCATTATCGTCGCCAGCTTTGCGCCGACTTCACCGACTGCCTCACTCAATTCGCCGTCACGCGCGGCCAGGAAATCGAATTGCGAAACTCCAAGAACGGACAGTGCAGCTCTGGCCTCGTCTTGGCGCCGTACGGCCAGGGTGTCCTCGCGACGGTGGCGTTCTGGCGAGTCGCGTGGCAACCGGTGCAACACGGGGTCGCCAAGGCGTCCATCGGTCAGGAACACCACACGCACTGCAGCCCCAGCCCGGACATAGTGACCAATGGTGCCGCCGCACGCAATTGATTCATCGTCTGGATGCGGCGCCAGGATCAGCGGCCGCCGCCCCGGCGGCACCGAAACCGTGACGCAAGGATGAAAGCGCTCCAGGTCGACCAGCGCCCGGTTCAGGCGATTTTTGACCCAATGTGGAGCCAGGTGGCGGACCAAGCCATGCAAAAGACGCTCGCGCATCAATTCTTGCGCGCGGCTCGCACCCGCAAAGCCGGCATCGATATCAATTGGATACGGGCCTCGCGACGCGCTGCCCCATTCTTCAAACCACTGTCCATGTTGCCATTTTCAGTCAAGCCGGTCCGGCAGGCCAGCCATATCTCTGCGCGCGCAATCCTGGGCTGAGGGTGGCGATGCCAACGCGCGGCCGGATCAGACTACCATGGCGCAATGTTCAGTTACCGCCATGCGTTTCACGCCGGCAATCATGCAGACGTTCTCAAGCACACCGTGCTGATCGCGGTGTTGCGCCATCTGGCACTGAAGGACGGTCCGCTCGCGGTGTTTGATACCCATGCCGGAGCGGGTCTGTATCGGCTTGATGGCGACTACGCCAAAACCAGCGGCGAAGCGGCCGACGGTATCCTGCGGCTCACCGGACAGCCCCTGAAATCGCCTGAAACTGTCAAACCGGCGGCCAAAACTGCGGGCAGCGGCGATCTGGGCGATAAGGGCGATAAGGGCGCGAAGCCACTGGCGCTGGCGCTGGCAATTCAGGATTATGTCGACACGGTTGCCAGTTTCAACGCCAAGGGCAGCTTCAAGGTCTACCCCGGCTCACCCTTCATCATCCAGCGTCTGTTGCGCGAACGCGACAAACTCAAACTGTTCGAGCTGCATCCGACCGACTCCAAAACACTATCCGCCAACATTGCACAACTTGACGCTGGCCGACAGGTCGCGGTGCTGCGCGAAGACGGGTTCGAGGGCCTCAAGAAGTTTCTGCCTCCACCACAGCGCCGGGCCTTGGTACTGAGCGACCCGAGCTATGAGGTCAAGAGCGACTATTCCCGGGTTGTCGCCACCGTCGCCGATGCCATGACACGGTTCGCCACCGGCATTTATATAGTGTGGTACCCGATCATTCCGCGGCCGGAGGCCCATGACCTGCCGCGAAAACTGAAGACGATCGCTGCAAAGGCCGGGAAGAGTTGGCTGCACGCGACACTTTCCGTCAAATTCGGCAAGATCATTGTCGACGAGCAGGGCCGGGAACATCGGCCAGGGCTGCCTGCAAGCGGTATTTTGCTGATTAATCCGCCACACACGCTCGAGGCAACGCTGCAGGCGGCGCTACCGCAAATGACCACGCTTCTCGGGCAGGACCGGCACGCCAGATTTGGGCTTGATTGCGGTGGCTGAGTTCATTCGGCCAATTTTGGCCCCGCTTATTCGGCCGGGCGGCCGGATGCGCGCCGGACCAAACATGTGGACCCGCACGATAATTGACAACAATTCGACACCAATTAGTCCGAAAGGACTATAGAGGTTCTGAAGCACCGGGCACACAATCCGGGAACTGTTGTGATATTTGACTGCAGCCGTTTGTGTCAGAAACCAAGTTCGAAAGGGAAAAAACATGAAAATCGCTTCTTTTGCCAAAAAGGCTGCCTGTGTGGCAGTTTTGTCGGGTGCCGGCGTCGCGGCCAATGCTGCGGTCGTGGACCTTGGCCCACTTTCGGTCGGCACGACCAATTTCAATAATGCCGCCTTTGTGGTATTGAGCGACCCATTGACGGGTGGCGGATTTCTGGACGCCCTGCTGTTCGGATTGCCCGCAAATGGCGGTTCCAGCTATGGGGTAATTGATGCTCCCTTGGATCTGACAGCCGCAATTCCGGGCTTGAAGTTCAGCAGCATTTTCACATTCGTGAGTGTTATGGGGGCGGGCGGGGACGGATTGCTGCTCACGGGTGATGACACTTTGCTGGCCGGAGGCACTATCGCTCCGACCACCTCGTTCAGTTTTGACCTGGGTGCAAATGCCGGTGGGGCGGCTTACCTGCTGGTTGGAGGTGTAACGCCAGTTGGTAGCGTTGGCAGTTTGTACAGCGGGTCCATCACCGTGACTGCGGTTCCGGAGCCGGAAAGTTACGCCATGCTGCTGGCTGGTCTGGGCGTCATGGGTGCCATCGCGGTCCGTCGCAACAAGTCCAAAAAGCGGGATTGACACACATTTGAGGCAGTAGCCTCCCAAGAAAACGCCAGGCCGCTCCCAAGTTTTCTGGCACCCCCTCGGGGGGCCTGGCGAAGCCAGGGTTGGGGGCGCTCAAAAAAGGGATTGCTCAGCAATCCCTTTTTTGTTGGTGCGGCATGTGCGTGAAGAAATACACGCTTTTACTCGCCGTTCCGATTGCCATCGTCAAGTAATGCGATTGCGCTAGCCTTAATACCTAGAATGGATCGCAAAGCCGGCCTGCACTCGCCAAATTGTCGTCGCAGATCGTTGGACTGTTGTGCACAGCAACAGCGTCGAACGACAAGGCGGGAGTGCCCGTTACTAAACCTGACGAAGCAATTTCCACCCGATTCGATGACGTTTCTGCCTACGCTGTCCCCCGACGAGCTTCACCGGTACCACCAGGTGGTGACCCGTTCAGTGGAGGTACGCACGCATCTGGACATGCTTGCTTGGTTGCAGGGCGATATGCAGCAATACCTGCCGCACGACATCATGATCGCGACCTGGGGTAATTTTGCATTGGGCACCTTGCAACACGACGTGATCTCGACGCTCGACGGGGTTCGATCCCTTGATTCGGACACCCAGACCATCACCCCGCTGATGCGCAAACTGCATGAACGATGGGGCGGGTTTGGTCGTCAGCCGTTTTCACTCAACGCAGGCCAGACCGGCTTTCTGCTCGGCGACAGCAACCTGAAAAACACTGTAGGTGACGCGCTGCAAAAGATGCGCAGCGCCATCGTGCATGGGATCGTTGACGAACGTGTCAGCCACCATTGCCTGTATGTCGGATTCAGCGCCCGTGACTCGTTCAGTTCAGTCGAGCGCAATGCGATGGCCCTCGTGCTTCCCTATGTCGATACAGCGCTGCGCCAGGTGACCCACCTGCCGCACCAAAACAAGCACCGTCGCCGGATCGCAGATTCCGCCGAGCCGGTGATCGAACCAGACTACAACCTGACCGAGCGCGAATCTGAAGTGCTGTACTGGGTGGCCCGGGGCAAGACCAACCCTGAAATTGCGCTGATACTGGAGATCAGTGCCTTCACCGTCAAGAACCACATGCAACGCGTATTCAAAAAACTCGACGTCACCAACCGGGCACAAGCCGTCAGCAAACATCGACCTTCTGCCAACGATGTCCAAGTCTGAAGCCGCCCTGTCTGCTGCCACGCTGATCAAGCGCCCGTCGCCGGCATTGATCGGGCGCGACAACGCGCTGGGCACCATAGAGTCACTGATCGGCCCCAGCGCGTTCGTGTTTTCGTTGTGGGGCATTGCGCTGTATTACTTCGGCGGTGAGTTGCCGCCCCCCGTGTTGATTCTGTCGGTGCTGGTATTTGCGCTGACGTTCCCGGGCCAGTCGCATCTGCAGTCGTCGCATGGCCGGGTGTTGCTGGATATCGTGCTCAATTGGCTCTGGGTTGCCGGCCTGATGCTCGCGATGGGCATTGCCACCGGATACATCCATGAATTCACGCAGGCGATGCTGATCACCTGGTTGTGGGTCGCGCCCGCGTCCGAACTCGGGCTGCATCTGCTGATGCGCGCGGTGGCGCCGCTGGTGCTCAAACTACAGGGCCCCAATCAGCGCGCCATCATTGTCGGCATGAATGAGCAAGGAGCGGCCTTGGCCGACCGCATCCGTGATGCGCCGTACTCGCGCATCGACCTGGTCGGGTTCATCGACAGCCGCGACGAGCTGCGCCTCGCGCCCATGGGCGGCAACAAGCTGCTGGGCAAGCTCGATGAACTCGCCACCATCGCAAAATCCCAGCATGTGCAGCTGATCTACCTGTCGCTGCCCATGGCCTCCCAGCCGCGCATATTGCAGCTTCTGGACGGCCTGAAGGACACCACCGCCTCGATCTATTTCGTGCCCGACATGTTCTTCACCGACCTGATCCAGGGCCACACCGGAACCGTGTTCGGCATGCCGGTGATCTCGGTGTGCGAGACCCCGTTCCGGGGCGCCGACGGCATCGTCAAGCGCGCCAGCGATATCTTGTTGTCCATGCTGATCCTGCTGTTGATCGCGCCGCTGCTGCTGGCAGTGGCCATCGCCGTGAAGCTCACTTCACCGGGCCCGGTCATCTTCAAGCAGCGCCGCTATGGGCTGGACGGTGAGGAAATCCTGGTTTACAAGTTCCGCTCGATGACGGTCACCGAAGACGGCCCCACCATCAAGCAGGCGGAAAAGGGCGACGCACGCATCACACCGCTGGGTGCGTTGATGCGCCGCACGTCGGTAGACGAATTGCCGCAATTTGTCAACGTGCTGCAGGGCCGCATGAGCATCGTCGGCCCCCGGCCCCATGCGATTGCGCACAACGAGCTGTACCGCAAGCTGATCAAAGGGTATATGGTGCGCCACAAGGTGCGCCCTGGTATTACGGGCTGGGCGCAGGTCAACGGATACCGTGGCGAAACTACCACCCTGGACAAGATGCAGGGCCGAATCGACTACGATCTCGACTATTTGCGCAATTGGTCCTTGCGTCTGGATCTGCACATCATTCTCAAGACCATCCGGTTGGTACTCAAGGATGAGAAAGCACATTGACCTTGGCTACTGCCACTACCCGTTCGACCTTGTATGCCTGTTTGCCGTTATCAACGCCTGATCGTGCTCGCCCTGACACTGGGCGGGACCACGTGCACATGGGCCGAGGGCGCGGACGACCTGCGGTTCTCGGCATCGCTGGGTCAGGTACACGACAGCAACCTGTTTCGCCTGCCGTCCAATACCAACACACTGCCGCTGATCGGCCGCTCCTCGGCGGCCGAGACCATCACGATCGGCTCGCTAGGCGCAAACTACCAGCGCAGCTACAGTTTGCAGCGGGTAGAACTTGACGTGCGCCTGACCAACTACAGCTACCAGAATTTCGATTACCTGAGCTTTCAGGCCACCAATTACCGTGCAGCCTGGAACTGGAGCTACACACCGCACCTGTATGGACTGCTGCGCACCACGCGCGACGAATCGCTGAACAGTTTTGTCGACTTCCAGGGATTCAACCAGCGCAACCTGCGCTCGGACACCTCCCATGACGTGGACGCAACCTACGAACTCGATGCGCGCTGGCGCCTCAAAGGCGGCCTGACGCGCTTCGCGCGCAGCAACAGTCAGGCCGTGAGCGGGGAGGCCGACTACCGCCTCAATGCAATGCAGGCTGGCATCCAATATGTAATGCCATCCGGTAGCTCCGCCAGCTACCGCCTGCGCACGACCGACGGCACCTACACCACGGGCCGCAGCATTCCATCTGCGGGCCTTTTCGATTCCGACTTCACCCAGACCGACAACGTCGTGAGTGCGACCTGGGCCGTCAGCCGCGACACCCGGGCCGAGTTCTCGCTGGGCCATCGCAGCCGCAGCTATCCGATCTACTCGCAGCGCAATTTCAATGACTTCATTGGCTCGGCCAGCGTGAATTGGGCCTATTCCGGCAAGTCCAGTGTCGTGGCCAGTTGGAGCCGTGAATTGGGCACTTTCGAGACCACCGACTTCAATTTCACCCAGACCGACCGATTTTCGATCGGCCCGGTCTGGCAGATCAGCCCCAAGGCCACGGTTCGGGCGCGCCTGGAGCATGCCGTCCGTGATTTCAGGGGCACGCCTTTTGGTGTCGTCACCGCGCAGCGCCGCGACACCACCAACGATGCCAGTGTGGCGATCGACTGGGAGCCCTACCGATTCCTGTTGCTGAGCGCCTCGCTGCAGAACTCGCGCCGCGCGTCGAGCGCTCCTGGTTTTAGTTTTAACAGTAATGTGATCAACTTCAGTGCGCAGCTCACTTATTGATTGCCGCGCCAAACCCGCTGAAACTCCCAAAATGACCAAAAATCGTCCCATGGCCCGCCTGTCTCCACTCCATTTCACCCATGGCCTGCCCCGATCGGCACGCTGGTCCGCCATCGCCCTGGTTGCCATCGCCCTGGTCGCCTGCGGCGACAAGCCCGACAAGAAGGCCGCGACCCAGGTCGCGGCCAGGGTCGGCTCCGAAGAAATTTCGGTGCACCAGATCAATTTCGTGCTCAGCCGTACCAGTGCCACGAATGCGACGCCCGAGAACGCGCAGCGGTTACGTCAGGAAGTACTGGAAAAACTCATCGACCAGCAACTAGCGGTAGACCAGGCAGTCGACAAGAAGCTCGACCGCTCGCCCGAGGTGGTGTCGCAGCTCGAGGCCGCGCGGCGCGAGGTGTTGGCGCGCGCCTATGTGCAGCAAATTGCTGGCGCGCTGCCAAAGCCGTCGAACGAGGAGGCACAAAAATACTATGCGGACAATCTGCCCCTGTTCGCACAGCGGCGCATTTTCAACCTGCAGGAAATCCTGGTTCCGGTTGCGGCCGGCGCCGAGGTGGTAGAGCAGATCAAAGCCCAGGTGGCGGCTGGCAAGTCGATGGAAGACATGGCCAACTGGCTCAAGGGGCGCAATGTGCGGTTTGGCGGCAACAGCGCCACCCGCGCGGCCGAACAGATTCCACTGGAACTGCTCAAGACGGTGCATGCGCTCAAAGACGGCCAGACCACCATCATCAGCAACCCGCAGGGAATTACCGTCTTGCGCGTGGCGTCGTCCCAATCCGCGCCGGTGGCCGAGGCGGCAGCGCTGCCACGCATCCAGCAATTCCTGGCCAACCAGCGTGGGGCCGAGGCCGTGACCAAGACCATCAAGGATCTGCGCGCCAAGACCACAGTCACCTACATGGGTGATTTCGCGCCAGGCGCTAGCGGAGCGGTGGCGCCTGGCCAGCCGGCGGCCGCCATTACGGCCGAGCCGGCGGCAGCTACTGCTGCTGCACCCGCTGCGGCGCCTGCTGCCGCCCCCGCTGCGCCGCCGGTGGTGTCCCAGAGCGTGGACGACAAGACCAAGTCCGCCATCGAAAAGGGCGTAAAGGGACTGAAGTAATCGATGTATCGCCGTCTTGTGGCGCCACTATCCTGTAACCATCACCCGATTTGCCATTTCCAACCGGACGCACCCATGACCTTGAGCATTCTTCGAATTCCGCACCTGTTGCTGGCGGCCCTGCTCGCCCTGGCCAACTGGAGCGCGCTGGCGCAGGCCAAACCCGACTATCCGCTCGGCGCCGGTGACACGATCAGGGTCCAGGTGTTCCAGAACCCCGACCTCACCATCGAGACACGGGTTTCGGAAAACGGCAGCATCACCTACCCGTTGATCGGCTCGGTCGACCTGGGCGGCGTGTCGGTCGCAGCAGCCGAACGCAAGATCGCCGAGGCGCTGCAAAAAGGCGGATTCATCCGCCAGCCGCAGGTCACCATCGTGCTGCTGCAGATCCGTGGCAACCAGGTGTCGGTGCTGGGGCAGGTCAACCGACCGGGGCGATTCCCGCTCGAAACGGCCAACACCCGGCTGTCGGACATGCTGGCCACCGCGGGGGGAGCAACGCAGATTGGCGACGACCTCGCCGTCGTGACCGGTGAGCGCGGCGGCAAGGATTTTCGCCAGGTGATCGATATCCCATCCATCTACCTGAACAACCAGCCGGCCGACGACATCATCCTCAAGGGCGGCGACACCGTCTATGTGCACCGCGCACCGGTGTACTACATCTACGGCGAGGCGCAGCGGCCGGGCTCTTTCCGCGTCGAGCGCGGCATGACGGTGATGCAGGCGCTGGCGCAGGGCGGTGGCCCCACCGGCCGCGGCACCGAAAACAAGCTACGCCTGCACCGCAAGGCGGCCGACGGATCGATCGAACAAATCGTGCCCAAGCTGACCGACCCGGTGCTGCCCAACGACGTGATCTACGTCAACGAGCGCCTGTTCTGAAAATTTCCCGAGCCAACACCCATGACACTCCAACAATTCCTGCTCATCCTGCGCGCCCGCTGGCTGGTGGCGCTGCTCACGCTGCTGGTGACCGTGCTGGTCACGGTCGGGGTCAGCATCGTGCTGCCCAAGCAATACACCTCCAACGCTGCGGTGGTGGTCGACGTCAAATCACCCGACCCGGTTACCGGCATGCTGCTGGCGGGCATGATGGCGCCGGGCTACATGGCCACCCAGATCGACATCATCAACAGCGACCGGGTCGCGCAACGGGTCGTCAAGTTGCTGCGCATAGAAGAAAGTGCCGCAATCCGCCAGCAATGGCAGGACGAGACCGAAGGCAAGGGCCAGCTGCTGCAGTGGCTGGCCGCGCTGCTGCAAAAAAACCTGGACGTCAAACCGGCGCGGGAAAGCAACGTCATCAACATCAGCTACACCGGCGCCAACCCCGAGTTCGCCGCCGCGGTGGCCAATGCCTTTGCCCAGGCCTACCTGGACGTCAACCTCGAGCTGAAACTGGCGCCGGTGCGCCAATACGCCAGCTTCTTCGAGGAGCAAAGCAAGTCCGCCCGCGAACGGCTCGACCAGGCGCTGGCCGCGCTGTCCAGCTACCAGCAGACCAACGGTCTGGTCGCGGCCGACGACCGGCTGGACTATGAAACCGCCAAGCTCAATGAAACCTCGAGCCAGCTCACGATGATCCAGGCCCAGACCACCGACAGCCAGAGCAAGCGCCAGAACGCGAAGGCCGACACCGTGGCCGAGGTCATGCAAAGCCCGCTGATCAACGGGCTCAAGGCCGACATCGCCCGGCTGGAAGCCAAGCTGCAGGAAGGCAACGTCATACTGGGCAAAAATCATCCGCAAACGCTGCGCACCGAATCCGAACTGGAGTCGCTGCGCTCGCAACTGGGCGCGGAAACGCGCAAGATCACCAGCTCGATCGACACCACCTACCAGGTCAGCAAGCAGCGCGAGGACCAGCTCAAGAAAGCGGTGGGCGCGCAAAAGGCCCGGGTGCTGGAACTCAACAAGCAACGCGATGAATTGCGGGTGCTGCGCAACGACATCGACATTGCCCAGCGCGCGTTCGAGGCCATCAGCCAACGCGCATCGCAGACCAACGTGGAGAGCCAGAACAGCCAGACCAATATCGCGGTCTTGAACGCTGCTTCGCCTCCCAATGAACCGTCGCGCCCGCGCATCCTGCTCAACGTGCTGGTGTCGATCTTCTTGGGCACGTTGCTGGGAGTGGGCCTGGCGCTGATGCTCGAATTGGCCAACCGCAAGGTGCGCTCGGCCGACGACCTGGTTGAGGCTCTGGACCTGCCGGTGCTGGGCACCATTGCCTCGGCCGGACGCTCGCTCAAGCGGGTGGGTGGCAGTGGCAAGTCAACCGGCCCTCTGGCCATCTCCGGAGCACGCGCATGAACGCCATGGTTGACAACCCCGCCAAAGCCGGCGCCATTGCACGGCCCATGGGCGACATCCTGGTCTCGACCGGGCGCTTGAGTGCCGAGAATGCGCAACGCATCCTGGAGAAAGCCCGAACGGACAACTCGCAGTTTGGCGACGCCGCGCTGGCACTCAAGCTGCTCAAGCGCGAAGACATCGATTTCGCACTGTCACAGCAGTTCGACTATTCCTACCTGGCCGACACCGACCACACCCGCAGCCCCGAGCTGGTGGCCGCGTACAAGCCGTTCAGCCGCGTCGGCGAGAACCTGCGCGCCGTACGCAGCCAGCTGATGCTGCGCTGGTTCAACAACGAGGCCGCGCACAAGGCGGTGGCCATGGTCAGCCCCGGCCGGGGCGAAGGCCGCAGCTTCATCGCCGCCAACCTGGCCATCGTGTTTTCGCAACAGGGCCAGCGCACGCTGCTGATCGACGCCAATTTGCGCGACGCGCGCCAACACCTGCTGTTTGGCCTGGGCAAGAGTTCCGGCCTGTCGGGCATATTGGCCGATCGCGCCGGGCTGGAGGCTGCCATGCCGGTCGTCGGCATCGACAATCTGATGGTGCTGCCCGCCGGCGCCGTGCCCCCCAATCCGCAGGAACTGCTGGGCCGCGCCGCCTTCGCCACCCTGCTCAAGGCCGCTGCAGACAACTTCGATGTGGTCATCATCGACACCCCGGCCGGCACCGACTATGCCGATGCCGAGATCATCGCGTCCGCCGCCGGCGCCGCCGTGCTGGTGACCCGCAAAAACCAGACCCTGGTGCCCGAAGCGTCCCTGCTCGCGCGTCGGTTGCAAGACGGCGGCGTGGTGCTGGTGGGATCGATCCTCAATGACGACTGATGCGTTGTTGCGCAAGTCGATCAAATCCGAGCGGATTACCAGGAGGCTCAAATGATGAACAAGGTCATCAACATCGTCACGGCGACCCATTTGCGCGAACACGAGATTCGACTGGTGTTCGACGACGGTACCTCCCAAACCGTCGACTTCAAGCCGTTTTTACAACGCGCGCTGCACCCCGACATTCGAGCGTTTCTCGAACCCGGCAAGTTCGCAGACTTCCACATCGCGCATGGTGAACTCGTTTGGGGCGACTATGACCTGTGCTTTCCGATCATGGACCTTTATGCCAACCAGCTTGAAAAGCAAGGCCTGCAGGAGCAACATGCGTAATCGTGCAGCGTCAATAGATG
Organism: Rhodoferax sp.; assembly: GCA_043759735.1. GTDB lineage: Bacteria > Pseudomonadota > Gammaproteobacteria > Burkholderiales > Burkholderiaceae_C > CAISIP01. Next base: position 16,338 of record JAYUQC010000218.1, on the reverse strand, counting down.
GCTGGTGGGATCGATCCTCAATGACGACTGACGACCTCGTCCTCCAGCCAACGGTGCACCCTGCCCCGCCACACATGCAGCGCGGTCGCACCCAGTGCCGCGCCAATGGCGTCGGCGGCCAGGTCGTCCCAACCGGCGGCGCGGCCCGGCAGGGTGGACTGGTGCCATTCATCGGCCGCGCCCACCAGTGCCGCGCACGCAAAGCCCAGCCACCCCATGCGCGCGCCGCGCAGGCCGCTGGCGTAGCCGATGGCAGCCGCGAGCAGAGCGAATACCGCCGCATGGGCGAACTTATCCCACGGCGAGGGTATCAAACCTACGGCATAGGGCTGCGCCCCACCGTAAAACAGACCGGCGGGCAGCGCCACGGTCGCCAACAACGCCAGCAACCGGAACACGCGCTGTAGCGCGCGCATGGAAATATTTTCGATGGACAACAGCATCCCCTGCAATTGCGGCAAACCCGTGACACTGCCCCTATCAACGAGCGGCTCGATTAGCATTGTCGCCAACGACCAGGCGTATCGGACGACACTGGTGGCTGACACCCCCTGACGACTACGCTAGCAGGTCCAGAGACATGCGACTAAATGCCGACGAACTGAGTGCCATCCGCGCAACCTTGAGCGCGGCGGACCCTCATGGTCGCATTTATCTATTTGGCTCCAGAGCCGACGACACCCAACGTGGTGGCGACAACGATGTCTTGCTTGACTTGAAACGCAAAGGACTCGCATTGTGAATTTACGCAGCGACTCCTCTGCCTCGCAACTGCCCTCACGCGGTGAGGCGCAGCATTGGCGTGCCGGGTTGCTGCAATGGTGGCCGATCATCACAGGCTTGCTGGTGCTGTATGGGCCGAGCCTGTATGACCTGTTCAATGGCATTTGGAGCAAAGACGAACAAATGCACGGCCCGATCGTGCTGGGCCTGTCCATCTGGCTGATCTACCGCAACTGGCCGGCGATGCTGGAGGCCAGCGAGGGGGAACCCGCGCATTGGTCTGGGTGGATCTTTTTCGTGTTTGCGCTTGTGTTGTATGCGTTGGGACGCTCGCAGGACATCCTGTTGTTCGAGATCGGCTCTGTCATATGGCTGCTGATCGGCGTTGCGTTGCTGACGCGCGGCGTGGCGGCAGTCAAGGCGCAATGGTTCGCGTTGTTTTTCATGCTGTTCATGGTACCGCTGCCGTCTCAGGTGGTGGATGTGGTAACACTTCCCATGAAGATGGCGGTGTCATACGTTGCCGAAGTCGTGCTGTTCTGGGTCGGCTATCCGATCGGCCGCAATGGCGTGATCCTGCAGATCGGCCAATACATGCTGCTGGTGGCCGATGCATGCGCCGGTCTGCAGACGCTGCTGACGCTGGAGGCACTGGGCCTTTTGTACCTCAACCTGGTGCGGCGTGACTCCGCTTTTCGCAATATCACGCTGGCCATTCTGATCATCCCGATTTCGTTCGCCGCCAACGTCATCCGTGTCATGGCGCTGAGCCTGATCACCTACCACTTCGGTGACGAAGCCGGGCAGGGTTTTCTGCATGGATTCGCCGGCATGGTGCTGTTTTTGAGCGCGCTGTTGCTGATCATCGGGTTCGACACCATGCTGCAGACCGCAGAGCGCCTGCGGGCACGGCGCGTCGGGCTTGTCACATAGGAGCAATATGATGATGTCGATCCGCAATATCGTGATGCTGAGCCTGATGCTGGTGTCCGCCGGCCTGGCGGCGGCGCTACGCCCCAGCATCAGCCTGGCAGACGAACGCCCGCCCATCAGCCTCAAGGCCATGGTGCCCAATGCATTTGGCGACTGGCAGGTGCAATTGCGGGGAACGGCACAGATCATCGACCCGCGCGCTCAGCAAGTGCTGGACGAGATTTACAGCGAAACGCTGACCCGCACCTATATCAACCGCAACGGCTACCAGATCATGCTGTCGATCGCCTACGGCAAGAGCCAGAGCGACGCGTTTCAGTTGCACAAGCCCGAAGTCTGTTATCCGGCGCAGGGATTCCAGTTGACGAACAAGCAATCGGCCAGCCTTGTGGCCGCGGACCTGGTAGTGCCGACCACCCGGCTGATGACCCGGCTCGCCCAACGTGCAGAACCGGTTACCTACTGGACCGTGGTGGGCGACCATGCCACCACCAGCGGCATCAACAAGAAGCTCACCGAGATGAGCTATGCGCTGACCAACCGCATTCCCGACGGCATGCTGGTGCGGGTGTCTTCCATCGACAGCAATATCGAGGCCGCCTACCAATACCAGGACCAGTTTGCGCAACAGATGCTGGCTGCCATTGCGCCACAACACCGGCAACGCTTTTCTGGCGCAAAAGGGTCCGATGCCGCAGTGGCGCGAAGCCCGTGAATAAAACGGCCCTCATCACCGGCGTGACCGGCCAGGACGGCGCCTACCTGGCCGAGTTCCTCCTCAAGAAAGGTTATGCGGTACACGGCATCAAGCGCCGTGCGTCATCGTTCAACACCAACCGCATCGACCACCTGTACCAGGACCCGCATGTCGACCATCGCCAGTTTGTGCTGCACTACGGCGACCTGACCGACACCAGCAACCTGACCCGCATCATCCAGCAGGTGCAACCGGACGAGATCTACAACCTGGCCGCCATGAGCCATGTGGCGGTGAGCTTCGAGAGCCCGGAGTACACCGCCGACGCAGACGGCATCGGCGCGCTGCGACTGCTGGAGGCCATCCGCATCCTGGGGCTGGAGAAAAAAACCCGTTTCTACCAGGCCTCCACCAGCGAACTGTATGGCCTGGTGCAGGAAACACCGCAGAAAGAAACCACCCCCTTCTACCCGCGCAGCCCGTACGCGGTTGCCAAGCTGTATGCCTACTGGATCACGGTGAACTACCGCGAAGCCTATGGCATCTATGCCTGCAACGGCATCCTGTTCAACCACGAAAGCCCGCTGCGCGGCGAGACCTTCGTTACGCGCAAGATCACCCGCGCCATCGCCCGCATTGCACTGGGCCTGCAAGACTGCCTGTACCTGGGCAACATGAGCGCGCTGCGCGACTGGGGCCATGCCCGCGACTATGTGCAGATGCAATGGCTGATGCTGCAGCAGGACAAGCCGGAAGACTTCGTCATCGCCACCGGCGTGCAATACAGCGTGCGCCAGTTCGTCGAGTTTGCGGCGCAGGAACTGGGCATCCAACTGCGCTGGCAGGGCGAGGGCGAGAACGAGCAAGGCATCGTGAGCGAGGTGGCCGGCAGGCAAGCCAAGTGCAAGCCCGGCGATGTGATCGTCAAGGTTGACCCGCGCTATTTCCGGCCCACCGAAGTCGAATCGTTGCTGGGCGACCCCACCAAGGCCAAGGAAAAGCTGGGCTGGACGCCCACCACCACGCTCAAGGAACTGGTGGCCGAAATGGTGCAGGCCGACTACACCAGCGCCAAACGCGATGCGCTGGTAAAGCTGGCGGGATTCCAGACCTTTGACCACCACGAGTAGGCGGCAGAAACTGCGTTCATGCACTTAAGAGAACTGACGATGCTGACCCAGTTGGGCGAATCGACGACGATGGAGTTCAAGAAGTCCACGGCGGAGAAAGATCGCGCTTGCCGCACACTCTGTGCGTTCGCCAATGGGCATGGGGGCCAGCTGCTGTTCGGCATCACGCCCACCGGCAAGCTGGTTGGGCAAACTGTTACGGATCGAACACTCGAAGAACTGGCGCAGGAATTTCAGGGGTTCGAGCCCAGCATCTCTCCAGACATTCAGCGTATTCGCCTTGAAACCGCATTGGAGGTCATCTCTCATGAGAAAACGCCGGGCCGCTCCCAAGTTTTCTGGCACCCCCTCGGGGGGCCTGGCGAAGCCAGGGCTGGGGGCGCTCTCAAGGTAGGCCATGCGACAACCGCCCCGGTCGCTTTTCGAGGAGTGCCATACGAGCGCGTACTCAACACCACCCGAGTCATGCCAAGGGCCAACTATCAGCGCCTGCTGATCGAATCGCTGCACAAAACGGATCGTTGGGAAATGCAAGGCGCTCAGGGCTGGACGATCGACATGCTGGATACCACTGAAATTACGCTGACCATCGACGAGGCCATCCGACGTGGCCGCAGCGGCGACCCAGGGACACGCGAACCACAGGCCATCCTTCGCGGCTTGGGCCTGCTCACGGGCGAAGACCAGCTTTCACGCGCGGCGGTGGCGCTGTTTTGCAAAGGCGACATTCCGCTGCCGGATTTCCCCCAGTTCAAGCTGCGTCTTGCGCGCTTCAAGGGTACGACACGCAACGAGTTTCTGGACAACCGCCAATACCACGGTAACGCCTTCGACTTGATGCGCCGTGCCGAGCGATTTTTGATCGACTGGTTACCCGTGGCTGGCCGCGTCGTTGGCGGCAAGCTGGAGCGTGAAGACACCCCGGCATTGCCAGTGGAGGCGGTGCGCGAAGCCCTGGCTAATGCCTTTGTTCACCGCGACTACGCCAGCGCCAGCGGCTCTATTGGTGTGGCCCTGTATGACGACCGGCTCGAAATCATCTCGCCCGGTGAGTTGCACTTTGGTCTGACGCCAGCAATGCTCCAAAAGCCGCATGAATCGATGCCATGGAACCCCTTCATTGCCAATACTTTCTACCGCAGGGGGCACATAGAAACCTGGGGGCGCGGGACCATCAAGATAGCCGAACTATTGATGCAAGCCAATCGTGAGCCACTCATCGTCACATCGGATATGGGTGCTGTCACTGTGACGTTTCGGCTGCCACCACGGGATGGCGGAGTAAGTGGCGGAGTAAGTGGCGGAGTAAATGGCGGAGTAAATACCGCACCTGAGTCTCTGTTGCTTTACATAGTCGAACACCCGGGGCTGCACGCCAAAACACTCGCGGAGGCACTCAACACCCCGCGGAGAACTGTTGAACGGCTAGTCAAACAACTCCGCGATGCTAGCCTGATCGAATATGTGGGCGCCCCCAAGACCGGCGGCTACCACGCCAAGAATCAAAAGAAGTAAGCCATGAGACTCAACGCCACCGAACTCCGCGCCATCCGCACAACCCTAGGACCATTCGACCCACAGGGTTGGAGCTTTCTGTATGGCTCCAGGATCGATGACACGCGGCGCGGCGGTGATATCGATATTTTTCTGGAGGGATCCCGGGAAATAGATCTCAGGACGACTTTGGCGTTGCAAGTTCGACTGAGCGCCGCCTGCGACACCAAGGTGGACCTCTTGATCAAGACCCCTGGCGAAGTTGAAATGCCCATCCATGGGATCGCCAGGCTTGGATTACCACTATGAGGGCGAACTATTTCCAGCGCAAGGGGCTGACATCTTGATGAACAAGACCGCCAAAATCTACATCGCCGGCCACCGCGGCTTGGTGGGTTCGGCCATCGTGCGCAATCTGCAGGGCAATGGCTACACCAACCTGTTGCTGCGCACCCATGCAGAACTTGACCTGACCAACCAGGCGGCAACCAACAATTTCTTTGCGCAGGAAAAGCCTGACTACGTGTTCCTGGCGGCGGCCAGGGTCGGTGGCATACATGCCAACAACGAATACCCGGCCGAATTCATTCGGGACAACCTGGCCATCCAGACCAACGTCATCCACGCCGCGTATGTGAACAAGGTTGAACGACTGCTGTTCCTGGGTTCGAGCTGCATATACCCGAAGTTGGCGCCGCAGCCGATGAAAGAGGAATACCTGTTGACCGGCCCACTGGAGCCGACCAACCGGCCCTATGCGCTGGCAAAGATTGCCGGCATCGAAATGTGCTGGAGTTACAACAGGCAGTACGGCACCAAATACCTTGCGGCCATGCCCACCAATCTGTATGGGCCGGGCGACAACTACCACCCGGAGAACAGCCATGTCATACCGGCGCTGATACGCAAGTTTCATGAGGCGAAGGTCAGCGGGGCGAAGGAGGTGGTGGTGTGGGGCACGGGCACGCCGCGGCGCGAGTTCATGTACAGCGAGGATATGGCGGATGCTTGTGTGTATTTGATGAACCTGGCGGCTGACAGATACACGGGACTACTGGGTAGTGACGAGTCCAGAACCGACTTCGAGCCGCCGCTGGTGAACATCGGCGTGGGAAATGACGTGACGATCAAACAATTGGCAGAAAACGTGAAAGAAGTGATTGGATTTGACGGAAGGCTCGTTTTTGACAGCAGCAAACCCGATGGCGCGCCCAGAAAATTGATGGACGTCTCATTGCTAAGTCGCCAAGGTTGGACAGCCCAAACCCCATTGCGCGATGGACTCGCAAAGGCATACCGCGAGTTCTCGGAGTAAGGTTTGCAGCAGGAATCGAAGTCCCTGGCTCAAAGAAGCCTGCAAGCGATCAAATGGAATTACCTGGGGACCTTTGTTCGGGTCTTGTCCCAGTTTTTTGCACAAATTGCACTGGCCAGAATACTGGGACCTGAAGTAATCGGATCATTTGGATATGCGCTGTTGCTCGGCGGCCTCTTGGGTGTATTTATCGAACAAGGCTTGAGCTGGGCATTGATTCACGCAAATTCCGTTAGCGACCATGAAACAAAAATTGCTTTCTCGCGAGTGATGCTGGCAGCGCTCCTTTGCTCGCTAGTCAGTTTCTTTTTCGCGGACGAGATCGCGCGATTGATGGGTGCTGCCGAGGCGGCACGGACTTTGCGCTATTTTTCGCCGGCCTTCCTGTTCATGGGCTTGACAGTTGTTGCTCAAGCAAGCTTCCGCAAGAGTTTGCGGTTCAAAGAAATTCAGATCGCTCAGGTTGCGTCATATCTGATTGCATATCCGATTGTCGGCGTCGCGCTTGCGATCGCCGGCTTGGGCGTCCTCAGCCTCGTCATCGCCTGGGTGCTGCAATCGGCATTGACGTTCTTCATATTGAACCTATACGCTGCCCAAAGGCTCCGTTTCACCAATCCGTTCTCACCCGTGGCATTTGGGAAATACAGCCGAGACATCCTGACCATCAACATGGTGAACTGGATCGTGGACAACGCAGGCGCGGTGTTCATTGCGCGATTATTCGGCGCTGCTCCATTGGGCCTCTACAACACCACGCTGGCACTGGTGCGAACGCCTGCCAATCACCTGGTCGTCAATTTGCAAACGGTTCTGTTTCCCACCGCTGCAGCCGCCAAGGCAGATCTGGTGTTGGTTGGCCGCCTTTACAGCACGGCGCTCTCGGTCGTCCTGTTTGTAGCGATCCCGGTGTTTTCGTTTGTCGCAGTGGCGGCACCGGCCATCGTTTCGGCGCTCCTCGGAGCAAAATGGCTTGCGGCCACAAGCCTCCTGCCGCCGATCGCCCTTGCGATGATTCCGCATGTGGTTTCCGGTATCAGTGGTAGCACATTGTCAGGTCAGGGCAACCAGCGTGTTGAACTTGCCAGCCAGGCATTGGTCCTCGTACTGCTGATCGGTTGTTATCTTGTGCTGCCCCTCACATCGGCCGTGCAAGTGTGCTGGTTATTTCTATTGCTGTACCTCATACGGTCGGTTTTCCTGACGGTTGTAGCTTCCCGCAAAATGCACCTGCATTACACGGGAATGCTGCAAGTATTTGGCGGACCTTCACTGATTGCAGTCATCGGGGGTGGTATCTACGGGGCCTTCGAATCGGTGCCCGGCCTGTCACATGTCACTCTGGTTTTGGGCGGGGCCTGCCTGTTCGCCCTGACGGGCCTCGCCGGCCTGACCTTGATGCCAAGACTCTTCGTGGCCGAACCAATGCGCCAGCTGTTTTGCCGTTATCGTGAGGGCAAGGGCATCGTAGCCGTAGTCGCGCGATGGCTCACCCGTTGACATTCTCAAGGCATCCACTGGCCTCTGACTTCAATATGCCCCCGTCATGAACATCTTCCAAGCCTCATCGCTGCTGGTCATCGGCCTTGCGGCCTTGATGGCCGCCCTGGCGTCCATTGCAATCGGTCTGTCGCTTTTGCATGCGAGCCGACAGAATGTATCGTTCCTGTTCGCACCAATGTTGATCCTGCTGGCAGCATGCGGAGTCATCGATGTCGGTTTGTCAGGGCGAACCCTGCAAACGGAGGCGGGCGCCGCAATTTCTGAAACTTTGCTGCAAGAAGTTGCCACCAAGCTACCGGTAAAGCTTTTGTTGGGGGTGCTGTCAGGCCTGGCGCTCGTCGCACTTTTCGGCAAGGCAATTCAAGGCAAGCAACGGGCGAACTTTCCTTTCGCTTTGGCGGCCAGCTTCATGGCGTTTTATCTGGCGACCAATCCCGTACCGGCCGCCTTTGGGTACGAGCCGCTCTTTTTGTACGCTTTGGTGTACACCCCATTTATCCTGTTGGCTCTGATGGTGACCACGCCAGCGAACCCTCAAGCCACCTTGCGTGTGGTCAAAGCCGCATTGCTGTTGATTGTGGTATCGAGCCTTGTAGCGGCTGTGGTCGTGCCGTCGTTGGCGCTGCAGGATTCCGCCAAGGCCATTATTCCTGGGTATGGCAAGCGACTTTGGGGGATGACTTCGCATGCCAATGTGCTTGGGCCGGCGGCGTTGACGCTGTGCCTGGTTGAATGGGCCGCGCCTTACCGGCACACCTTGCTCCATCGCCTGTGCCTGTTGGGCGGCACCGGTACTTTGCTGTTGACCCAGTCCAAGACGTCCATCATTGCCGCCTTGTTTGCCTTGCTGATCCTGGTCAGCTACCGGTCCATCGCCGGGCTTGGAACCCCGGGCGTGCGGACCCGGTTGTTGACCGTAAAGCGGGACTATGTGCCGATGATCGCGCTGGCAGTGGGCATCGTATCGATAGTTGCGTTGCTGATGGCCGTGCTTTTTGGTGACGACATCGGCCTTTTCCGCTCGATTTCGAGCAGGCTTGCGTCGTTTGACCTGAACACTGTCCAGGGCAGGACGCTCATATGGAGCCAAGCGCTCACCGAGGGCTTCAAGAACCCGTTTTTCGGCTACGGACTCAACCTGTGGAGCAAGGAGTACCGGCTCGCCACGGGATTGACTTCGGCATTCCATGCGCACAACGCGTTTTTGCAGGTCTTCAGCGTCGCTGGCGCCTTCGGGCTGCTGGCATTCGGTAGCTATCTGGCCGTGCTCGGCAAGATGTCGATCGAGGTCGCGAGCAAGTCACGGGGCGTTTCGCTGGCGCTGTTTGGTGTGTTGCTGGTAAGGTCGGTCGCTGAGGTGCCGATACAGTTTGGCGCATTTACCAGCGCCGACTTCATTTCACACCTCGCCTTCCTGTTTCTGGTCGGCACACTCCGTGGCAATGCCAGGGCATCGGTTGCGGCAGCGCCGCGAGCAGACATCCTGCCTCCGAGGCCGCCTCTCTGGAAAGCATCCTATGGCCGGGAGTAACGGAGTCAGCCCCCTGTTTTCGATCATCACCGTGTGCCGCAACGCTGAAGCGCTTGTGGGTTCCACCGTGTTATCCGTGGCCAATCAGAATTTCCCAAACCTCGAGTACCTTGTGGTTGACGGTGCCTCCACGGATAAAACGGTCGATGTCGTGCGCCAGCACGCCGGCGCACTGGCGCTACGGGTTGTTTCTGAACCCGATGAAGGGATCTATGACGCAATGAACAAGGGTGTCCGCCTGGCGCGGGGAAAGTGGGTCTATTTCCTGAATGCCGGCGACGACTTTGCGGACAACGACGTGCTAAACCGCGTATCGAGCCACCTGGCCAGTGCGGCTGACAACAGCGACGTTGCGCACGGCGACGTGGTCTACCGTGGCGCAGCCGGGCACAGACTCGTGCGGTTCGACTGGGTTACACGCCACAATCTGGTGTTCGAACATCTATGCCATCAGGCCGTCTTTGCAAGACGAACTGCCTTTGATCAGATCGGACCATTTAACACCGCCTATCGCATAAATGCCGACTACGATTGGTTGCTGCGGGTTTTTCGGCAAGGCGTACCGTCGATCTACCTTGGCTTCCCGATTGCCTTCTATGACGATCAAGGCATAAGTGCACGCGAACAAGGCGCGATGCAGGTCGAGCGATTGCTGGTGCGAAACAGTTACCTGCCAAAAGGTCTGGCCAGACCGCTGCAGCTGGGTTACCGCGCGTGCCGGAAACTGCTTCGTGCGGCCGGGCTGTCAACGCGCTAGTGCCCATATGCAGACCAGAACGCGTGTTGCGCTGGTAGCGCTGCATTTCGCGGAATATTCGGCCCGTCTGGCAGCGGCATTGGCAGCCGACGCCGATGTGCTACTGATCCTGTACCGCAACAACGCCGACAGCGAACTGGGGCCAGGGTGGCAGAAACTGCTTGCGAGTCCCCAATTGGAAATCGTCGCATTGGATCGTCCGCGGTCGATCCTGTCAATCGTTCGAAACACTTGGCGTCTAGTTTCTATCGTCAAAGTGTTTGTGCCAACTGTCATCCATTACCAAGAAGTCACGAGAGACGAGTTAATGTTGTCGATGCCTTTCTTCCGATCCCTGCCGAAGGTACTTACGGTTCATGACCCGACGCCACATTCGGGAATCGATTCAAAGAGGCTCGAACTTTCGCGACATCGGATGTACCGCTTTCTGATTCGACGAAGCGCAAACGCCGCAATTGCGCATGGCAAGTTTCTCGCCAAAGCACTTGAGGAAGTATGTCCTTGGCTTAAAGGAAAAGTGAACTCTATTGGACACGGACCCCTCGGCATGCATGACGGACTGGCCCATGCTCGACGGCCCATGACCTTGCGTCTTTTATTTTTTGGACGCATTCACAAATACAAGGGCTTGACATACTTCATTGAGGCCGTAATCAGATTGCGACGCGAAGGTCTCGCGGTGGTGGGTGTTGTTGCTGGAACCGGTAGCGACCTGGAAGAACATCGCGATACGATGCTTGCTGCGGGTTGCTTTGAAGTGATTGACCAGTACATTGCTGCTGCTGACGTCCCAAGGCTGTTCCTTGAAGCTCGGGCTGTGGTACTGCCCTATGTCGATGGCACCCAAAGTGGGGTTGCGGCAATAGCACTCGGGTGTGGTCGCCCGGTAATCGCTTCTCGCGTCGGATCGATTCCGGAGCTTGTGCGAAACGGCCAGAATGGTCTGCTGGTTGCCCCGACAGATGTGGATGCATTGACCGCTGCGATCCGCTCGGTGGTCGTGGATGATGAGCTTTGGGAAAAACTGGCAAGTGGCGCCCGGGAACTGCGCGACGGTGAACTGGCCTGGCGAGTGCTGGCTGCGCAGACACTCGATGTGTATGAATCAGTCCAGACTGCCCGGCGCGGTGGGCGAGGCTCGCCAGTTCCTGCCGAATAGACGTGGAGTACGCAACGCCATGAAAAATAGATCGTACCTGTTGGTGATCATCTGCGCAATCCTGGTCTTTTGGGGCGTACCAGCCACCGCCCAGGACGATCCATTGGCAAGCTTCGACTGGGCCCAGGCAAAGCGGCGTGCAAAAGAGCTGCAAAGACCGCGGTCATTCCCTGCGGGAGAGGAGACGACTGCCATCTACTACGCGGCAACAACAGGCGAAAGAAAGGTGGGATTTGCCGCCCTGACGGCGCGCCTGGACAAAGAGTCGGGCAGCGGACGTGCCGACCAGTTGATCGCGGCGACGAGCAGCGCACAGACGGCGGACCAGAAAGCCATGGTCGGCATCGTTGTGAAGAGTGCGGTACTGAAGGATGCCAACCGGGCGCAGGAGGCCGGTTTCGCGGCATTGGTGACGGGTTCGTCGAAATATCGCCAACACGCCATGCAAGCTATGCTCGCGCTTGCCGCACTCGACCCGAAGGCCGAGACCAGCGTTGCCAAGGAGATTCTGTCGGCCATGCTGATCGCACGGACGCTCGCCCTCGGCCTGGATTGGTTCCACGCGTCCTGGTCGGCAGCGGAAAAGCAGAGGCTTGAAGAGGCCATCAGCGTGCGCATGGAGGACTTCGCGGCCAAGCTGGTTCGTGGCCCTAGCGCGCTCGAAAAGAATCCATTGGTTTCGCAGGAAAACGAGGTGCTTGGCGGGCTGGCTGAAACCGCTGTGTTGCTGCTGGGCGAACTGCCTTCTGCGGACCGGTGGTTCGACGAGTTTGTGCCCCTTTACGCGCGCCTGCTTACGCCGTTTGGGGGCGCCGATGGCGGCTTTGCCAATGGCACGGCGTACGCCAGTTGGGACGTTGGCGAATATTCCTTGCGCCATTGGGACACATTGCGTCGAGCAACTGGCCTGGATTTGACGAAGAAGCCGTGGGCCCAAAATTTTGGTCGCTACCTCGCATACTTCCTGCCGCCAGGCACACCGACTAACGCATTTGGCGATGGGGCCGAAACCGAGATGAGGGAGGGCTGGGCGCGTTATGCCAAGGCCTATGCTTACCGAGTGCCAACGCCATTGAATCGCTGGTACGCCGCACAGTGGTTTCAGGAAGACCCTGCTCGACTGGAGCTGTTGACAAGCCCGGTCATGCCCCAAGGTACGGCAAGTTACCCCCCCGGCACGCCGGATGCCGCCGTGTTTCCCTCGATTGGCTGGGTGGCGCTCCATAGCAACCTGCGGGATCGCAGCCGCACTTCGCTGTACTTCAAAAGCAGCCCCTACGGCGCGGTAAGCCATAGCCACTCGGACCAGAACAGTTTTGTGTTGAACGCCGCTGGACGGCAGTTGTTGATCGACAGCGGCTATTACGACTACTACGGCTCTCCCCATTACTACGGCTGGACAAAACGGACGATCGCGCACAATGCGATCACTTTCGACGGCGGCACGGGCCAGGAAGACCGGGCAAGGCCATGGGGCGATCCCTCTGCCAAAGGCAAGATCACCGACTTTTCGACGACGCCAGACATGGACTGGACCATCGGCGACGCCACCCTTGCTTACCGTGGCCAGCTCAAACAGGCAACGCGGGCAATTGTCTATCTGCGGCCAAATACCTTTGTGATTTTTGACAGCCTCGAATCCAGCCAGCCGCGCAAGTGGGAATGGAATGTGCACGCGCTCAACAAGTTTTTGGAGCGCGACGAGAAATCACTGACAGTGACCAACGCGGATGCAAAGGCGTGTATACATTTTGAGGCCAGTACGCCAACAAGCTTTCAACAAGGCAATGCCTACCCTGCCCCACCGCTGAGAAGCAGAAATGAGCCACGGCCCGACCAATGGCATGGGCAGTATGCCGCCAATGTGGCGACTACGCGGTTCTGGTCGGTGGCGGTTGTCACGGTGGGATGTTCAGCAGTGACCCAATCCATCCAGTTCAATACTGCCTCCATTACGGTGCGCCTGGCGGGCCGCGAGATTGAGTACGATGGCAAGAATTTGCTGGTAAGGAACTAGCGCTCGCATCCAAATGATCTATTTCTACAGGCTATTACGTTGGCTGTATTTACGGCATGTCCCAGTGCTACCCCGTCTCATCTACATTTTCAATCGCATTGTTTTTGCTGTGGTGCTGCCACCCAGTGCCGAGGTCGGCGGCAACGTGGTGTTCGGATATTCCGGCCTCGGGATCGTGGTGCACAAGCGCGCGCGCATCGGCAACAACGTGATCGTGAGTCCGAATGTGACGATTGGGGGGCGGTCGGAAATGCTGGCTGTACCCGTGATCGAAGACAATGTTCTGATCGGAGCAGGCGCCTGCATCCTTGGGCCGGTCACTATAGGGCGCGGAGCGAGGATCGGCGCTAACGCCGTAGTGCTGCAAAGTGTACCGGCTGGGTCGACTGCAGTGGGCAACCCGGCGCGGATCATCAGCCCGAGGACGGACACCAGCGCCAATACCAAGCAGAGAGCGCACGCGCGTTGAAAGCAGGCAAGGTCATTGTGATGCTTGGCACATCTCCTGATGCGCGGGGCGGCATAGCGTCAGTGGTGCAAGCGTATCGAGCGTCCGGACTTCTGGACAAATGGCACGTGCGCTACCTCACGACCCACGTTCAGAAATCGGGTCTTGCAAAGTTTGGGATCGCGCTGTCGGCATTCAGGCAACTGCTATGGTTGCTGCTAAGTGATCGCGTCTCGTTGTTGCACGTCCACATGTCTTCGCGAGCCAGTACGTGGCGGAAGTCGGTTTACCTTCTCGTTGGCATGGCATTTGGCGTGCCATGCCTTATCCACATTCATGGCGGCAATTATGTTGAGTTTTTTCAGCGCGAATGTGGGCAACTACAACGTCGTTTCATCCGCTGGCTGTTCAACCGTGCAACGAACGTGATCGTTCTCTCGCCCAGCTGGAGTGCAGATATTCAAAACATAGCGGCAACCGCTAGAACCGTGGTGCTCTACAACTCGGTCGCGCTGCCAGTCCTGTCCACAGCACTAATTCAACGAGACTCGGCTGCTTCCTTTTCAATAATTTTCCTGGGGCGAATCACTGCGCCCAAAGGAGCGTTCGACTTGATTCGGGCCGCCGCGCTGGTTCGTGGAAACTTCAAACTTACTCTTTGTGGCAACGGAGAACTCGCGAGCGCCATGGCGTTGGTGAAGGAATTGGGGCTTGGCGCCAAGGTCGACTTTGCCGGATGGGTAGCCGGAGTCGAGAAAGAAGAACTATTGGCAAGAGCGCAGCTGTTTGTTTTGCCATCTCATTATGAGGGCGTGCCCATAGCAATTCTTGAGGCAATGTCATGGGCACTTCCTGTTGTATCAACCTCTGTAGGCGGCATTCCGGAAGTGGTCACCAACGGCGTAGAAGGTTTACTCGTCGCGCCAGCGGACATACATGGGCTTGCCGAGGCACTAAATCGGCTGCTCTCAGATTCGACTAGATGCCGGGAAATGGGAAGCGCAGGTAGGAGCAGGATAGAGCACGAGTATTCTCAAGCCGTCCTGCATCCGCAACTAGAACAACTCTGGAAGAATGCGGGCGCGTCAGTGCCTTGACTGATGTTGGCACGCACCAAGCCAGCTGAGATACGGGGTTTCAATACCGGTGTCATAGCCGAAGCAGAGAATCCGCCGAGCGGCCAGCTTCGGGAACGGCATAACGAAAGACAGACTGCTACTGCCTCAATCTGCAGCGGCGTTTAAATTAATCCCAATGCGCATCTGGTTCGATCTCTCCAACTCACCGCATATCAACATGTTCGCAGCCATGATCCGTGATCTGGAGCGCGAACATGAAGTGGTGATCACCTGTCGGCCACTGGCCAACACCATCGATCTGCTGGACCTGCACGGCTTCAAATACCAGGTGATCGGTGTGCATTATGGCGGCAAGCTCGGAGCGAAGTTGTTCGGTTTCCCTGTCCGGGTATTGCAGCTCCGAAGATATTTGGCACCAAAGAAGGTTGACGTAGCCATATCGCAAAGCTCGTTTCATTCTCCCGTGGTGGCGCGCCTGCTGGGCGTGCGCTCGATCTATATGAATGACAACGAACATGCGATGGGTAACATACCGGCTTTCATTTGTGCCAACACAATCATGGTGCCCGAGTTTCTTGGTATCGAGAAGCTCAAGAAACAGTGGGCCAACCAGACGAAGGTGTTGCATTACCCAGGGGTGAAAGAGGGCATCTACTTGTGGGAGCTGGACCAGCGTTTGCGCAGCGCCAGCAGAGAAAGAATCACCCCCAAGGCGCGCAAGGTGGTGTACGTGCGGCCAGAACCCTGGACCGCACAGTACTACAAAGGCAGCCGCAACTTCCTGGACGACTTGTTGCTGGGCATCAAAGACCAGGTAGATGTGGTTTTGCTGCCTCGCGGCAAGGAACAAGGCGAGCATTACCAGGCCCCCGCCTTCAAGGGTGTGCGTGTTGTAACTACCGCCCTGGACATTGCCGAAATTGCGCCGGACTGCGATATGTTCATCGGTGCGGGCGGCACCATGACGCGAGAGATGGCAGTGCTGGGCATACCCACCATCTCGGTGTATCAGGACGAGTTGTTGGACGTCGACCGATATTTGCTACAGGTCGGTGCGTTTGCACACAGGCCCGCGCTTACGGCCGCCGAGGCGTTGCAGTATCTCGGCCAGGCCACAAGAAGGCCACCAAATCGCACGCTGCTGGTCAAGGGGCAGGAAGCCTATGCGCTGGTGAAAAGCCGCATATTGAGTAGCTAGGCGCAGAACATATTTTTTAAAGGGAGAGAACGGTGATAAAGCTCGCAGTTGTCGGCTTGGGCAAGATGGGTTTGTCGCACCACGCCATGATCAACGCGCACCCGCGCGTAACGGTAGTGGCAGTATGTGATGCCACTGGTTATGTACTGGATGTACTGAACAAATATACCGGCGTGCGCACGTATACCGACTTTGACGCCATGCTGGCAGAGCTAGCGTTGGACGCCGTGATCATTGCCACGCCATCGGGCATGCATGCAAGGATGGTGACTGCCGCACTCGCCAAGGGTTTGCATGTGTTTTGCGAAAAGCCGTTTTGCCTGGACACCAAAGACGGCGAAGCGGCCACACGCA